>NZ_JAMYSW010000015.1:0-153049 GCF_040322135.1 Mesorhizobium sp. M0189 | reverse complement strand
TCGGCCCCTTCTCATGCAGCAGTTTCAGCATCGAGATACGCGCCGAGGAGGCAAGCCCCTTGAGCACGGCAATGCCTTCCTCAGGTTCAATCACCAGAAAATTGCGACTCATGAAATGCCCGGGCCCATGCCAAATCTATATCCGAAATTATCCTGTATATCGGGATATCTGATTTAATCAATGCGCAGGCGAACCCGAGCAATTTGTTAAATCCAGCAGGGCGACGGTCGCGCGGTGGCCCTGCACAGAATTTGTGCAGGAGCCATATGCAGAGTGGACACCTGAACGCCGATCGCCCAATCTAGTCCGGAGCCGAGCCCGGTGATGGCGGCTTGGACATGAAGTGGTTGGACGGGTCGTGACCAAAGGGTGGAAATTATATGATCAGCGACTGGCCTGGGTCCTCGTCGCGCCCGTGCTTTTGCTGCTTACCCTGCTTCTGCTGCTGCCGATCGCGATGATGACTGTCTACACGTTTTTCACCTTCGTTACCGCTGGGGTGGAGTCGGCGGTGCTGACCTTCGACAACTGGAAGGAATTCCTCACCGACAGCTACTATCACGGCTTTCTTTGGAAGACCGTTCGCGTCGGCGCCATCACCGCTGTGATCTGCGCGATCCTTGGCTATTTCCCCGCCTATTTCATCTGGGCCACGACTTTCAAGCACAAATGGCTGCTGCTGTTGCTGCTCATCGTGCCGTTCTGGATCAGCTTCACCATCCGGACATTCTCGTGGATCCATATTCTCGGCGAACAGGGGCTGATCAACGTCGTGCTCATCCGGCTGGGGGTCATCAACGAGCCGTTGCCGATGCTCTACACCGAGGGCGCCGTCATCATGGGGCTGCTGCATTTTCTGCTGCCCTACATGATCCTGAACGTCTATGTCAGCCTGGAGGGCATCGACCGCACCTTGATCGCCGCCGCCCGCTCGATGGGCTGCACCAGCGCACAGGCGTTCCGCGAAGTGACCCTGCCGCTGTCGATTCCGGGGCTGGGCGCCGGACTGTTGCTCTGCTTCGTGCTGGCGGCCGGCTCCTATGTGACGCCGCAATTGCTCGGGGGAAGCCGCGACGCGCTGTTCGGCAACCTGATCTACGACACCATCATGGGGCAGCTCAACTGGCCGATGGGCGCCACGCTTTCCATCGTCCTGTTCGTTCTGCTCGGTGCGGCCGCGGCCGCCTACAGCCGCTATATGGGCCTGTCGCAGATCATGAAGGGTCTCAGTGCATGAGAGCGGAGCATCCCGATCGCGAAGGCAGATGGGCGTGGCGGCTAACCGGCGCGATCACGGTGTGCGTCTATGTCTTCATGTTCGCCCCGATCCTCGCCACGGTCGTGCTTTCCTTCAACGCCTCGATGTTTGGCGGCTTTCCCCTCACCGGCTTCAGCCTGCGCTGGTACGAGAAGCTGCTCACCAACGGGCCGGTCCTCGATGCCTTCCGGACATCGATGTGGATTGCCCTGGTGACGGCAACGGTGACGACGCTGCTCGGCATCATGGCGGCATTGGCGCTGGTGCGCTTCGAGTTCCGTGGCAAGCAGGCGATCAACACGCTTGTCATTCTTCCCGCGCTGGTCCCCGAGACGATACTGGGCGTCGGCCTGCTGGTCATGATCAAAGCCGTCGACCAGCCGCGCAGCATGACGCTTCTGGTGCTCGGCCACATTCTGCTCACGCTCCCCTACGTGGTGCTGATCGTTCAGGCGCGCATGGTCGGCATTAAACGTTCCTATGAGGAGGCGGCACTGTCGCTCGGGGCGCCGCGTGTGTCGACATTCCGCGAGATCACGCTGCCGCTGCTCATTCCCGCAGTGCTTGCCAGCGTGCTGCTCGCCTTCACCATCTCGTTCGACAACACCTCGGCCAGCCTGTTCTGGCGACCGGCGGGCGTCGAGACCATGCCGACGCAAATCCTCTCGATGCTGAAGATCTCGATCAGCCCCGAGGTGAACGCGCTGGGCACTGTCATGATCCTTTTGACGGTCGGCATTCCCTTGGCTGGTGGGCTCATCCTGCAAAGCCTCACCTGGTTCAAGGCAGGCAAGTGAAAATGAAAATGGGAGAATGAAAATGAAACTGACAACCACCAAACGACTGGAACGGCTCAACGAACGCTATGCCAATGGCGACATCAGCCGGCGATCATTCCTGACGCTGACGGCCGCCGCTGCCGCCGCCACCGGGCTTTCCATGCCCTGGATGGGACGCGCGCTGGCCGCGGTTTCGGAAGTGCGCTTCGACGGATGGGGCGGCGTGGTGCAGGAGGCGATCGATAAGTACGCGTTCCAGCCCTACACCGCCAAGTCCAAGGTCAAGGTCGTCCAGGGCACCTTTGGCGACGAGAACGAGATCATCACCAAGATCAAGACGTCGAAGCCGGGCGACTTCCAGATCGTCCATTCTTCCGGCGTCAACTACTACATCAAATACGTCAATGGCGGCTTCAACTCGGAGATCAACGAGGCGAACATTCCGAACATGGCGAATGTGCTGACCGCCATGATCGAGCCGTTCCGCAAGATCACGCCGAAGCTGTCGGCAGTGCCATATGATTACGGCACCACCGGCATCGCCTACAACAACAAGGTCATCTCGCCGGAGGAAGCCAAGGAAAAGGGCGCCAACCTGCTTACCGACAAGAAATATGCCGGCAAGGTCGGCGGCTACGCCGATATGACGACGCGCGTCTGGTATGCGGCGCTGCAGACGAAACAGGACCCCAACAACATCCAGGACATGGATGCGGTCTGGGCCAAGGTTCGCGAGACCCGCGACCTGGCCAAGAAGTTCTGGAGTTCCGGCGCGGAACTGATGGACCTCCTGTCGCGCAACGAAATCGTCGTTACCGATGCCTGGTCCGGACGCGTCGCCGCCCTGCAGCAGCAGGGCCAGCCGATCGGCTATCTCGACCCCGCCGGCTCATACGCATGGATGGAGGACATGCTGGTGCTCAAGGGATCGCCGATGGCCGAATGCGAGGAACTGATCAACTTCATGCTGGATCCGGCCACGTCGATCGCTGTCGCCGAAGGCCAGAATTATCCACCCTCGCTTGATCCGACCAAGGTGAAGCTGACCGACAAGATCGCAGCGCTTCCGGCCTTCGACCCGACCGGATCGATGAAGTCGCTGACCTTCGCCGATCCGCTCTACTGGGCGAAGAACGAAGACGCCTGGACCAAGCAATGGGACAGGGTGTCGAAAGGTGCATGACGATAACAGCCACGATCAGCCCCGGCCGGCATCGGCCGGGGCTGATCGCGACCCGCTCGCTCGGGGCGAAAGCCAGCCGACAGGAAAGCCTGCGGTCGAGTTTCGCGACATCGATATTTTCTACGGCAAGTTCGCCGCCGTGCGCGATTTTTCACTGGCGATCCGCAAGGGCAGTTTCGTCACCTTGCTGGGGCCGTCCGGATGCGGCAAGACCACGATCCTGCGATCGATCGCCGGCCTGGTGGATATCACCAGCGGGCAGATCTCGATCGGCGGAAAGCGCGTCGACGACATCCCGATCTACAAGCGCAACATCGGCCTGGTGTTCCAGAACTACGCGCTCTTTCCACACAAGAACGTCTTCGACAACGTCGCATTCGGGCTGAAATACCGGAACGTGCCGAAACCGGAAATCGTGCGCCGGGTCAAGAAGGCGCTGGATATGGTGCGGCTGCCCGGCAGTGAGACAAAGCTGCCGTCACAGCTCTCGGGCGGCCAGCAGCAACGCATCGCACTGGCCCGCGCCATCGTCTTCGAACCGGAAGTGCTGCTGCTAGACGAGCCCTTGTCGGCGCTCGACGCCAATATGCGCGAGGACATGCGCGTCGAGATCAAGAAAATCCAGCGGGAGACGGGCATCACCGCCATCTTTGTGACGCACGACCAGGAAGAAGCCTTGTCGATGTCCGACCGCATCGTCGTGATGAACGCCGGCCTGATCGAGCAGATCGGTTCCCCGGCGCAGGTCTACGACCAGCCGGCCACCGCATTCGTCGCCAATTTCCTGGGTAAGGCCAACATGCTGCCCGGCAGCGTGACGGCGATGGACGGCAACATGGCAACGATCGCGCTGGCCAGCGGCCATGTCGTAAAGGCGGCCGCACCGAAGGCGCTCACGGCCGGCAGCGCGATCACCGTCGTCGTTCGCCCGCAGAAGCTTACCGTCGGCACCGCCGTTGCTGCCAACAGGCTGTCGGGACGAATAGTCTCGACCTCCTATCTCGGCGGCAATGCGGTCTACGAGATCGACATCGGCGCTGGCACGCCGTTGCGCGCCAACACGCTGATCGACGGCCAGCCGCTGCGTGAAGGCGAAACGGTCGATGTCTGCTTCGACCCGCTGGGTTGCGTGCTTCTCGACGCGCAAGGCGTACGTATCGCGTAGCGACGAGGCGCTGAGCCGTTCAGTCTTTCGCGTCACCCCTTGGCCCGAGAAACCGCGCATAGACCTCACCGACAATACCGCGCCGGAAAACCAGCACGCAGACCATGAAGGTCAGGCCGGTGGCGATGGTCACCGGAAAATTCGAGGTAGCGAGCGTGTTTTCCAGGCCGACGACCAGACTGGCGCCGATGATCGGCCCGACCATGGTGCCGATGCCGCCGAGGAGCGTCATCAGGATCACCTCGCCCGACATCTGCCAGGTGACGTCGGTGAGCGTGGCAAACTGAAAAACGATCGCCTTGAGCGCGCCCGCCAGCCCGGCCAATGTTGCCGACATGACGAAAGCCGCCAGCTTGTAGTTGGCGACGGAATAGCCAAGCGAAATTGCCCGGCTCTCGTTTTCGCGGATGGAACGCAGGATCATGCCGAAAGGCGAGTTGATGATGCGCCAGATGGCGAACACGCCGATCAGGAAGACCGCCAGAACGAAATAGTAGATGTTCATCGAGACGTTCAGGTCGAGCATTCCAAACAGCCTGCCGCGCGGCACGCCCTGGATGCCGTCCTCACCTCCGGTGAACGGCGCCTGCACGCAGAAGAAGAAGAACATCTGCGACAGCGCCAGCGTGATCATGGCGAAATAGATGCCTTGCCGGCGGATGGCAAAGAAGCCCATCACAAGGCCAAGCAGCGCGGCACCCAGGACGCCGAGCAGGATGCCCGCTTCCGGCGGCCAGCCCCAGACCTTGACCGCATATGCGCTGAAGTAGGCTGCCCCGCCGAAGAACGTCGCATGGCCGAAGGACAACAACCCGGTGTAGCCGAGCAGAAGGTTGAACGCGCAGGCAAACAGCGCAAAGCACAGCATTTTCATCAGGAAGATCGGATAGACGAAGAAAGGCGCCACCAGCAGCGCTAGGATGCCGAGCCCCACCAGCGTCCATTCAAGCCATACCGAACTTTTGGCGCGCGTCCCGCGAAGTGAGAGTTCGGCCATCTCAGACGTCCCTTCCGAAAAGACCGGCGGGCCGGACCAGAAGCACGATCGCCATGATGACGAAGACCACCAGATTGGAGGCTTCGGGATAGAAAACCTTGGTCAGGCCTTCGGCGAGCCCAAGCATGTAACCGGTAACGATCGCCCCGAGGATCGATCCCATGCCGCCGACCACGACAACGGCGAACACGACGATGATGAGGTCAGATCCCATCAGCGGGCTTACCTGATAGATCGGCGCGGCGAGAACGCCGGCGAGACCGGCAAGAGCGCAGCCGAGGCCGTAGGTAAGGGTCAGCAGCAACGGCACGTTGACGCCGAAAGCCTGGACCAGGCGGGGGTTCTCCGTTGCCGCGCGCAGATAGGAGCCCAGCTTGGTCTTCTCGATCAGCACCCAGGTGCCGAAACAGACGATCATCGAGGCGACCACCACCCAGCCGCGGTAATTTGGCAGGAACATGAAGCCGAGATTGGTGCCGCCGGACAGCAGCGGCGGCACGGAATAAGGACTTCCCGATACCCCATAGTAGTACCGGAACACGCCTTCGAGCACGAGCGCGAGGCCAAAGGTGAAAAGTAGACCGTAAAGCGGGTCGATATCGTAAAGCCGCGACAGCGCCAGGCGCTCGACCACGACACCGAAGCCGCCGACGATCAGCGGCGACAGGATCAGAGCCGGCCAATAGCCGATGCCGAACCGGGTGAGCAGCAGATAGCCGATGAAGGCGCCGAGCATATAAAGCGCGCCGTGAGCGAAATTGATGACGCGCAACAGGCCGAATATGACAGCCAGGCCGAGGCTCAACATGGCGTAGAAAGAGCCGTTGATGAGGCCGACCAGCAATTGGCCGAGGAATGCCTGAACGGGTATTCCGAAGATCATCGTCATGGCGCCATCATACACCCAGCACTTCATGCAGCAGCGTCATGCGATCAGGCAGTTCGCCGACCGGAAAGCCCGACACTACCTTGCCGTGCTCCATCAGATAGAAACGATCGGTGACACGGCTGGCAAAGCGGAAATTCTGCTCGACCAGCAGGATTGTCATGCCGCGCTTTTTCATCGTCGCCAGCAGATCGCCGATGCGCTGCACGATAACGGGAGCCAGTCCCTCGGTCGGTTCATCGAGAAGCAGCATTTTCACGCCGGTCCGCAGCATGCGCGCGATCGCCAGCATCTGCTGTTCGCCGCCCGACAGCCTGGTGCCGGGGCTGTTGCGGCGCTCCTTCAGATTGGGGAAGAGATCGAATATTTCCTCCACGCTCATGCCGCCCTCGGCTACGATCGGCGGCAGGACCAGATTCTCGTCCACCGTCAGCGTCGCGAAGATACCGCGTTCCTCCGGCACCAGGCCAAGGCCTTGATGCGCCGTCCGGTGCAGTGGCAGGCGCATCAGATCCTTGCCGTCGAAAGCGATCTGGCCGGTCCGCTGGCGGATCAGCCCGATGATGGCGCGCAATGTCGTGGTCTTGCCGACGCCGTTGCGGCCCAGCAATGTCACCGTTTCACCTGGAAAGACCTCCAGATCGACGCCGTGAAGCGCGTGGCTTTCGCCATACCAGGCGTTGAGGCCGCGGACTGCAAGAAGAGGCGCGGCGTCACTCATCGGCGGTGCCCATATAGGCGATCCTCACCCGTTCGTCGCGACTGACCGTGGCATAGTCGCCGGCGGCAAGGATTTCGCCGCGCTGCATGACGGTTATCCAGTCGCAAAGATCGGCTACAACAGTCAGATTGTGCTCGACCATCAGCACGGCGCGATCCCTGGCGACCGAGCGGATGATATCTGAAACCGTGCGCACATCCTCATGCCCCATGCCGGCCATCGGCTCGTCGAGCAGCAGCACTTTCGGATCGAGGGCCAGCGTCGTGGCGATCTCGAGCACGCGTTTCCTGCCATAGGAGAGATCGGCGGCGGGCCTGTTCTTGGCATCGTCGAGGCCGACAGACCGCAAAAGCTCCTCGGCGCGCGGCGTCAATCGATCGAGCGCTGCCAGCGAGCGCCAGAACTGAACGCTGAGCCCGCCCGGCCGCTGCAATGCAACGCGCACATTGTCGAGCACGCTGAGATGCGGAAACACCGCCGATATCTGGAACGAGCGCACCAGGCCCATCCGCGCGACCTTGGCCGGCGACGTGCGGGTGATGTCGTGGCCGAGCAGTTCGATCCTGCCGCTCGTCGGCGGCAGGAACTTGGTAAGCAGGTTGAAGACGGTGGTCTTGCCGGCGCCGTTGGGCCCGATCAGCGCGTGGATGTTGCCATGGTAGAGGTCGAGATCGACATTCCTGACCGCGACGAAACCGGCGAAGTCGCGCCGCAGGCCCCGGGCGGAAAGCACCACCCGCGGCCCATTCGGTTCGGGCGGCGCCATCGGCCCGCCAATCACTCGCTGGCCGTAGGACAGCCGCTTTCCTTGGGGCTCAGGAACGCCTCGTTACCGGGGATCGTGGCAAGGGGTTTGTAATAGTCCCATTCCTTGGTGCTCTCGCTCGGCGACTTGACCTGATAAAGATACATATCGTGGACCATGTTGCCGTCGGACTGCACTTTGCCGTTCGCCGTAAAGACGTCGTTCACCGGCATCGAATGCAATTCCTTGGCGACGGCTTCAGTCGCGTCGGTGCCGGCCTTGTCGATCGCCTTCAGATACTGCGTCACTGCCGAGTAGGTGGCGACCTGGATCATGTTCGGCATGCGGTTGGTGCGCTTGAAAAACTGCTGGGCGAACTCGCGGCTCTTGTCATCGCGATCCCAGTAGAAGCCTTCGGTCAGCACCACGCCTTGCGCTGCCTCGAGGCCGAGCCCATGCACCTCGGCCAGCGTGAACAGAAGCGCTGCAAGCCGCTGACCGCCCTGCACGATACCGAACTCGGCCGCCTGCTTGATCGAGTTGGAGGTGTCGAGGCCGGCGTTCGCCAGCCCGACGACCTTGGCGCCCGACGATTGCGCCTGCAGCAGGAAGGATGAATAATCGGTCGAGCCGAGCGGATAGCGCACCTCGCCAACCACCTTGCCGCCATGGCTCTCGACGAACTTGGCGGTCTGCTCCTTGAGCGAATAGCCGAATGCATAATCGACGGTGACGAAGAACCAGCTGTCGCCGCCTTGCTGGACAAGAGCGCCACCGGTTCCTACCGCCTGCGAATGCGTGTCATAGGCCCAGTGGAAGCCATAGGGCGAGCATTGTTTGCCGGTCAGCTCGGTGGTTGCGGCGCCGGTGACGATGTCGATTTTCTTCTTTTCCTTGGAAATCCCCTGGACGGCCAGCGCCACCGAGGAGGTGGTCAGTTCCATGATGGAATCGACCTGTTCGGTATCATACCACTGCCGCGCAATGTTGGAGGCGATGTCCGGCTTGTTCTGGTGGTCGGCGCTGACGATCTCGATCGGCGCGCCTTGTGCCTTGCCGCCGAAATCCTCGACCGCCATCTTGGCGGCCTCGACCGACCACTTGCCGCCGAAATCGGCATAGACGCCCGACTGGTCGTTGAGAATGCCGATCTTGACCTTGCCGTCAGAAATCTCGGCGGCTGCGGCAGGCATCGCAGTCGCTGCAAGAAGCGCGGCCGAGGCCAGGTACGATATCTTCATTGGTGACTTCCTCCCTTATGGTCGACAACCGAGCAACATGTCGGCGGCTGCCTGCTGCGGCACGAAGAGTGGCCTCCCATATTCCGTCCTCTCCGGCGGAAAATCGCAGCGCTGTACGGCCGCCTATGCCCGTCCCTCAAATCGTAGCATCGCGCGGCAACGCGAGAACAGTTACTTTAGTATTAGGCTCGCGGTGCCCATGCCGCGGACGTCGAAGCGCAACATAGGGCCGGATCGTGCAGGGTCCAGATGGCGTCTGATCTCTCTGAAGCCGACGTGCCGTGATGAAATCCCGGCCCGAGCGGTCGTGATCAGATGATGCAGCTGAACGAGAAACGTGTGTTCTCAACCGCCGGCTGGATGATGGCATGCAACCAGGCGGCCATCGCCGATGCTTTGAAGAAGCGGACGCTCGCTGCGGCAGAGGGAGGTGGCGGCTGGGCAGCGGGTGTGGAACCGGCATCCCGAAGGTGGGTTCATCGGGCCGGGCAGGTCGCCCTTGAGTACCAACCGCCCGCGCCGCGCCCGGTCGATGCTGGGTATCGGAACGGCGGAACGCAGCGCCGCGGTGTAATGGTGTCTGGGCGCCGCAAAGACCTCGTCGGTCGGCCCACTCTCCACGATCGATCCCAGATACATTACCGCCACACGGCTCGAGATCTGACGCACCACGGAAAGGTCGTGAGCGATGAACACATAGGTCAGGTTGAACTCCTCGCGCAGATCGGCGAGCAGATTGACGATCTGCGCCTGGATCGACACGTCGAGCGCCGAGACCGGCTCATCGGCCACGATAAGCCGTGGCCGCAGCGCCAGCGCACGGGCGATGCCGATACGCTGGCGCTGGCCGCCGGAGAATTCGTGCGGATAGCGCGATGCGTGCTGGGGCGACAAGTCGACCCGGCGCAGAAGGTCGGCCACGCGATCCGCCATTTCCGATGCCGAGAGGCGTTCATGGATACGGAATGGATCGGCCAGCAGATCGCCGACCCGCCGGCGCGGATTGAGCGAAGCGCTGGGATCCTGAAAGACCATCTGCATCTGCCGCCGCAACGGACGAAGCTGGCGCTGGGAGGCATCGCTGATGTCGCGGCCCTCGAATTCCAGCGACCCCGAGCTGATTTCGGTCAGACGCACCAGACACCGGCCAAGCGTGGATTTGCCGCAACCGGACTCACCGACGATGCCGAGCGTTTCCCCGGGCCAGATGTCGAGAGACACCTTATCGACCGCATGTACGGTCCGGCGCTGTGCCGGGAAGATCGAGCGGCCGACGCTATAACGTTTCGACAGATCGCCGGCGCGAAGCAGCGGGCGCGGCACGGCATTCATCGTTGCATCTCCACGCCGCCAGCCTTCTGGACAGCGAATTGTCTGCGCGTGGACTCCGGCAACACGCAGGCGGCGCGATGGCTCTCGCCTTGCATGATCGGCAGCTGGACCAGACAGGCGTCGTGGCGAAAGGCACACCGGGGGCCGAAGGCGCAGCCTTTCGGCAGGTTGGAGAGCGAGGGCGGAATCCCCGGGATAGCGGCAAGCCGGGCCGGACGTGGTCCCTCCATCGGCGGGATCGAGCCGAACAAGCCCCATGTGTAGGGATGCAGCGGCGCCCGGAACACGCTGCTCTTGCCGCCCTCCTCGACAAAGCGTCCGCCATACATCACCAGCACCCGGTCCGCGACTTCGGCAACGACGCCAAGATCATGCGTGACCAGGATCACCGCCGAGCCGAACTGGTCGCGCAATCGTCCGATCAGCTCGAGGATCTGCGCCTGCACGGTAACATCGAGGGCTGTGGTCGGTTCATCCGCGACGAGCAGCGCCGGGTTGCAGGAGAGTGCCATGGCAATCACCGCGCGCTGGCGCATGCCGCCGGAAAGCTGGTGCGGGTAGCTGTCGACGACCCGATCCGGATTTGCGATGCCGACCGCATCCAGCAATTGCACGGCCCGCGCCCGCGCGGCTTTCGCCGACACTTTTTCATGCGCGCGCACCTGCTCGCCGATCTGGTTGCCGATCGTATGCACAGGAGTGAGCGCCGACATCGGATCCTGGAAGATCATCGCGATCTGGCGGCCGCGAATGGCATCGAGCGCACGCCGGCTGAGCCCGATCAGCTCCTGTCCCATGAAACGGATGGAACCGGAGACGATAGCGTTGGGGCTGTCGATCAGCCCCATGATGGCGAGCAAGGTCTGGCTTTTGCCCGAACCGGATTCGCCGACCACCCCGATGATCTCGCGCTGCTCGACGGCAAACGAGACGCCTCCCACCGCCCGCACCAGGCCCTCGTCGCTGCGGAAGGAGACGGTGAGGTCCTTGACCACCAGAAGAGGAGCATCAGCCGACATTGCGTGCCCTCGGGTCGATGATGACGAAGACGACGTCGACGATGAAGTTTGCCATCACCACGAAGAAGGCGGCGTAGATCACCGTGGCCAGGATCATCGGCAGATCGAGGGTCTGCAGTGCCTCATAGGTCAGTTTCCCGACACCCTGCAATCCGAAGACCACTTCGGTCAACAGTGCGCCGCCGCCGACCAGGGCACCAAAATCGAGGCCGAACATGGTAACGAACGCGACCAGCGAGGTCCTGAGGCCATGATGCAGCAACACCCGGCGCTCGCCGATCCCCTTGGCCCGGGCGGTGCGGATGAAATCCTCCTGCATCATCTCGATCAGGCTTGCGCGCAGCACCCGTCCATAGAGGCCGACATAGAGGGTTGCCAGCGTGAACCACGGAATGACGAGCGCCTTGAACCAGCCCCAGGGATTCTCGGTCAGGGGGATGTAGCCGAGCGGAGGAACCCAGGAAAACAGCCAGCTGTCGTGCCAGCGGCTTTGTGTCAGCAGGTTGGCGACCTCGCCCAGCCAGAAGACCGGGATCGACACGCCGACCAGGCTCAGGATCATCAGCGCGCGATCAACGAATGTACCGCGCGTTGCGCCTGCGATCACCCCGACAATCAGTCCACCCAGCACCCACAGCACTGCCGCGCCGCCGACCAGCGACAGCGTCACCGGAATGGCGCTTATCACGGTCGGGATGACGCGCTGCCCGCGATTGACGAAGGAGGTGAGATCACGGCTGACAAAAAGCCGGTTCATCATCAGCCCATATTGCACAGGCAATGGCCGGTCGAGACCGAAATCGTGGCGCACCTGGATCAACGTCTCTTGCGAAGCATTGCGGCCGGCAATGCGCGCCGACGGATCGGCGCCCGGCGTCGCAAAGAAAATCAGGAAAGCAACGACACTTATGCCGAACATGACCAGCACCATCTGGCCAAGCCGGAAGCCGAGCGCGGCAACCACTAGACGCCCCTCGGCGAGGATTTCGGATCGAGCGCGTCGCGTACGCTGTCGCCCAGAATGTTGAGGGCCAGGACCGTGATGACGATGGCCAGCCCCGGCGCCAGTGCAACGACCGGCCGCGAATAGAGCAGGCCCTGGCCGTCCTGGATGATGGTGCCCCAGCTGGCATCCGGCGGCTGCACGCCGATCGACAGGAACGACAGCGAGGATTCCGTCATCATGTTGAGCGCCAGGATCAACGGCACGAAAACGATGATCCGGGTCACCACATTGGGCATGATGTCGCGCAAAAGGATGCGCCAGGGCGACGCGCCCAGGCCGATCGCAGCGGTCACGAATTCGGCATGCATCAAGGTCAGGACATGGCCACGGATCGGCCGCGCCACATAGGGCACATAGACGATGCCGATGATGAAGACCGGTAGCCACAGGCTGCCGGAGCGGATTTCGAATGGACCGATCTGGATACTCTGCGCAATCAGCACGATCGACAGCGAGATCGCCAGCAGGAAAATCGGGAAGGCCCAGAGCACGTCGAGAATGCGCGACAGGCCGATGTCGACGATGCCACCGAAGAACCCGGAGACGACCCCCAGAAACGTCGCGAGGACGAGACACAGCGCGGCTGCAGCACCCGAGATCAACAGCGAATCCCGTCCGCCGTAAAGCAGCCGCGCCGCGACGTCGCGGCCCTGGTTGTCGGCTCCGAGCAGGTAGGGACCGATGCGCCACGTCGGCCCGATCGGCGTCATGCCGAGGCCAAGGCCTTCTGTGGAGGGCTGCAGCACCGGCTGGGTCACCCCATCGACGACGACCTCGCCATTGAGATTGGTCACAAATGGATCGGTGCCGGAGACGTACCGCGCATAAAGCGGCGCCGCGAGCGAGGCGATCACGACGACGACGAGCACGGCGAATGCCGATATTGCCGAACGATCGCCTTTCAGCTTGCGCCATGCCGTGCGCCACGGGCCATCGGTGGCCCGGCGAACCGAGATGGCGGGCTGATCCGCAATGACATTGACCATGAACAGGATTGCCTAGGAAAAATCTCGGCCTGAAAGATGCGCTGATCCGCCGGAAAAGGAAATGCGACGGAGAGCCGGCGGCGCTCCGTCGCATTGGCTCCGGGAGGTTATTCCACCCAAGACTGGCTGACGATCCAGTAGAATTGTGGGCTGAAGGTGAAGTTCTTCAGCCTGGACGAGATGACATCGACCCGCTTCGGCGTGAACAGGACGGCGACCGGCGCCTTGTCCGTCACCGCCTTGTCAATGGCGGTCCAGAGTGTCGCGCCCTTGGCCGGATCGGCGATGGTGGCTGCCTCTGCCTCGTCCATCGATGCGTCGATCGACTTGTCGCAGAACCCCGAAATATTGACCGAGGCGTCGGAACCTGGCGTAAACGAGGCACAGCTGAACAAGACCTGCAGGAAATTCGATGGCGCCGGGTAATCCTGGAACCATTGCGAGATCGAAATCTGCACCTTGTTGTTGGTGTTCTGGATGTAGGTGAACTGGATGTTCTGCGAAATCGGCTTGACCGACGTCTTGTAGCCAAGCTGGTTGAGCACGTCCTGCAGATAGACGCCGATCGCCTTGGAGACAGTGGTGTCCTCGGTGATGATCGTCACCTCCTGACCTGCGGTTCCCGATTCAGCAACCAATTGCTTGGCCTTATCCATATCCGGCGCGGACCACTTCTCACCCGGATTGGCGGTGAACGGGCAATAGGCTGCGAATGACGGGAAGCCCGGCGGCAGGATCTGACAGGCCGGCTGCGCCAGATTGCTGCCGCCGAAAAGCTTGACGATCGCGGCGCGGTCGATGGCGAAGTTCACCGCCTGGCGAACGCGGATGTCGTTGAACGGCGCCAGATTGGTGTTCATCGGCGCGTACCACATCGCCGTCAGCGGGTGAACCGTGACCTGCTTGGCATATTTGGTGCCGAGTTCGGCGAGACGGTCGGACGGCGGCGGATCGAACATCCAGTCCGCCTGGCCATTCTCGACCGCCGTCACCGCCGCCTCGTCGGTAAGGCCGAATTCATAGTCGATCTCGTCCGGATATCCGGCCGGCTGCGCTTCCTTGCTCCATTCCTTGAAGTGAGGGTTGCGCACAATCTTCATCAGCTTGTTGGGGTCGTAACTGGCGATCATATAGGGTCCGGTGCCCGGAATCGGATCGGTGCCGGCGTCCTTGAGCGGCGCGCTCGCCGGCAGGATCGACGCGTGTGGAACGGCAAGCTTCTGCAGGAACTCGGCATCCGGCTGGACCAAGTTGAAGGTAATGGTTCCGGCCGCATCGTCGACAGACAGGCCACCTTCGAGGGAGCATGTCGCGGGCGCCTTCAAGCATGCATCCGCGCCGATGATGCCTTTGTAGAAGGTCCCGGCCGTCGGCCCGCTGATCTTGAAGATGCGCTGGAACGAAGCGACCACGTCTTTGGTCGTGACGTCCGAGCCATCGGCGAACTTGATGCCCTTGCGCAGCTTGAAGACATAGGTCTTGCCGCCGTTCTCGACCTGCGGGAGGCTTTCCGCCAGGTCCGCGACGACCTCGAAGCCGGTCTTGTCTCTGGCCTTCCTGTAGGTCACCAGGCCATCGTAGAGGACATAATTGATCTGGAAATACTGCAGCGTGTAATTGATGTGCGGATCGGCGGTGCCTGCCGCGGCATTGGCCAGCAATCGGAGCGTGCCGCCTGGCTTGCCCTCGGCGGCCAAGGCACCGCTTGCCGGCGACATCATCGTCACGCCGAGCAGAGCCAGCCCGGGTATCAACGCTGCAAATGCTTTTTGGGGTCGCATATTTGTTCCCTCATGGAGGCGTGTCGGCTTTTGCCGCGCTGAATCCGGTCGATCGACCGCCGCGCGGCTGAAAACAGTCCTGGGTTTGCGAACGGCGTTCGCTACTTCGCCCAATCGCAAAAGACTACGGCGAGCGAAGCCGGACGGGATAGCTATTAAGATAGATAGGGTCGGACAGGCTTATTCCCGCCTATTTGTTGAGCAGTCGCCCGACATGGCTATTTGACAAGCAATCATCAGCGGGTAAGCTTGCCGGATGCAAAGCCTTCCAGGCGATCTAGAGAGCCGGTTCCGAACTGGAATGAGCATCGACGCTGCCATGGCGATGGCGACGGAGGCGCTGGAGCCCATCGGTTTCACCGCATTCATCTACGACTATACGCCGGTGCCGGTCAGCCACAAGGGCGAGCTTATCACGCCCTCGCTGATGGCTCTGCGCAACGTGCCGCGCGACATGCAGGATCTCTGGTGCAAGGGCGGATATTATCAGCTCGACCCGGTGCAGGAGGCCGCGCTCGCGGTATCGAGACCGTTTCTCTGGTCGCACAACGGCGTTCAGAGCAACGTCATGCAGCGTGTGCTTCAGTCCAAGCACGATCCTGTGGTCAGCTATCTGCTTGACACGAGGATGACCTGCGGCGTCACCGTACCCATTCGCCTTGCCGGCGGCGATCTCGCCACCTTCACCGCTATCCGTGCCGATCCGGAGGCCGGGTTCGAGGCCGAAGCCAGACCCTTCATCGCCGAGATCGGCGATCTGGGTCATCTGCTGCATGATTCCGTCTATGCCGGTTTCGATGCTGGAATCCGCACCTGCCAACATGTCCATCTGACGTCGCGCGAACGCCAGTGCCTGCGCCTGGCCGCTGCCGGACTGACGGCCAAGCAGGTCGCGCGTGAGATTGGCCGCGCGGTGCCTACCGCAACGCTGCACCTCAACGCGGCGACGCGAAAGCTTGGCGCGCGCAACCGCTTCCATGCCATCGCGCTCGCCGCCCATTACCGGCTGCTTGAACCGGAGCATTGAGGCTCTCGACCTGCGGGCGATCGGCCTTGCCTCGGGCAAACTCATAACCGGCAAACCTATAAATAGTGCTAGCTGTAAATGCGCCGGGCCGCTTAGTACCGTCGGCCGCAAAACAAGGCTTGGGAGGGTCCACACTTCGGCTCCTGCCGCGCCATGATGCGGAGCTTTGATTGTGACGGCGCATGCGATCACCGAAGGATTTAGCCAATACCAGGGCTATCGCACCTGGTACCGAGTGACCGGAAACCTCACCTCGGGCAAGCTGCCCCTGATCGTCGCTCATGGTGGACCGGGCTGCACGCACGACTATGTGGATTCATTCAAGGAGCTTGCCGAAACCGGACGAGCCGTCATCCACTACGACCAGATCGGCAATGGCAAATCGACCCATCTGCCGGATAAGGGCGGTGACTTCTGGACCGTCGATTTCTTCCTGGGCGAACTCGATGCGCTGCTCGCCCATCTCGGCATTGCCAGCCGCTACGCCCTGCTGGGCCAATCCTGGGGCGGCATACTTTCGGCCGAGCACGCGGTGCGCCGCCCGGAGGGGCTCAAGGCATTGATCCTGGCCAATTCGCTGGCCTCGATGGTGCTGTGGGTGAAAGGAGCCCGGCAATTGCGCGCCGGGCTGCCAGCCGATGTGCAAAGCGCGCTCGACCGGCACGAAGCGGCAGGAACCACCGATCATCCGGAATATGTTGCGGCGACGAAGGCTTTCTACGACCGCCATGTCTGTCGCGTCGTTCCGATGCCGCCAGAGGTCGCCCGGACATTTGCGGCAATCGAGGAAGATCCGACCGTCTATCACACCATGAATGGTCCCAATGAGTTCCACGTCATCGGCACGATGCGGAACTGGACCATCGTCGACCGCCTGCATCAGATCGAGGCGCCGACCCTGGTTTTCCGCGGCTTCTACGACGAAGCGACCGAGGCCTGCGTCCAGCCCTTTCTGGATCTTATCCCGCACGTCGAAGGTTTGGTCTTCCCGAATTCCAGCCACATGCCGCATGTCGAGGAAAAGCACGACTGCCTCGCCGCCGTCGGGCGCTTCCTGGCCAAATACGACTGACGTTCCAGCACGCCCTTCAGCCTGCGGTGGCCGAAGACGAGTGACAGTCCGCTCTCGGCGAGGTCGGCGAGCAACTCCTCGTTGCCGCCGCCGGTGCCATGACGATGCCGTCGATGCGGCGCTCCAGCACCCGGTCGATCTCGCGCGCTTCGCGTGCCGTGTTTCTCCTCGGTGCTGAACAGCAGAATATTATAGCGCTCGGCGCGCTGGTGGGCTGCGTCTCCAGTCCGCGTACGAACTCGGCGAAAAAGGGATTGGTGACGTCCGAAATCGGCGCGGCGATGGTGCCGGTCTGGGCGGCGCGCAGGCTGCGCGCTCAGCCATCCGGCCGATATCTCAGCCCGCTGAGCTGTCTTGAGCTTCTTTTGGTCTCGACGCTCAGGGCGCGCGAACCGTTGCCGACAGGCGAGACCATCGCGGCCGACGCCGAGTGCGAAGGTGCCTGCAGGTATGGAACGTGTCCACCCCAAGTTTCGCCAAGCACGTTGCAACCGAATCTATTAGCCGGCGTTAAAGTGCGGGTGGTTTAGCGGGAGGCTTTCATGCAGACGTATCTCGTCGAGCGTATGGACGGCGACGATGTGATCTCGGTGCGCGTCGTCAACGCGCCGAGTCCGTTCAAGGCTGCGGCCATGGTGACCGATGGACATATTACCTTCCGAAAGTGGGAAAAAGACTGGATCCGCGTGACTGACGAAAATCGGGGACAGATCTATGCATATTGTTTTGTCGCCGGCAGCTACTCCGATACTGAACCATTGCCGGTATCGCCCGGGAGAACCACAGAATAGGCAATGTGCCTGAATAGCGGCGATTCCGTCTTCGATCCCACCTTGGCAGATGTGTAACAGGCGTTGCCAACTTGGCACGAACGCCAGTGCTCGCTGCGTCAAGCGCACCACGCGAGCCCGGCATGATTGGCTCTGCCGGCGGCTTGCGAAACAGGCGAAGTGACTAACCAAGCGTCCTTGGGCGAAGATCGGGGCATCATCAGAATGATCGATGAAAAGATTGGGGCGGGAGGCGATAAGTGATCCTAATCTTAGCGTGGGCAACTCATGTCTTCGGCATATTTGGGATCAGAAGTCGCGGATCAGGATCTAGCGGTGGATTGTCAGACAACGACCTCCAATAAATGGTCAAGTGTTCCACAATACGCACTGGATCAGGGTGGTCCGGTACTGCGCCCATTTCAAGGATTGGGCACCGATTTTACCAACGTTGCCGTATTCGATCACCTGAGAAATATGGTCCGCCAGTACCCCGACAAGCTCGCAATCAGCGACGGCGCCAATCGTCTGACTTATTCCCAGCTTCTCCGGTCAGTTGAGACGCTGTCCTACCAGATCGCTGCCGCCGTCCCAGACGGACAGGCGATAGGGATTCTTCAGGCCAACTCGGCCTGGTATCCCATCGCCATCCTGGCAAGCATGACGGCTGGGCGACTTTCGGTGCCACTCAACGCGCGAGATCCCAGCTCGCGGATCCTGGAAATCGTGGCGGGGGCGCGGCTCTCGGCCATCCTGGGCGAGGGCAATGTCCGACCCGCCGGTTTGCCTCACCAAGTCAGTTGGATCGATGTGCCCACCAGTGCGGCCTCGCAATCGGTACAAGTGCCTCAGCCTTACCCCGTCTCGGTCGATGCGCCCGCCATCGTGCTTTATACGTCAGGGAGCACAGGCCGCCCCAAAGGCATCGTTAACAGCCAGCGCAGCTTGCTGTGCCGGGTCCAGCAATATGTCGATGCATGCCACATCAACTCGGATGATGTTTTCCTGCCATTGACCGGACCCGCCACAATCGCCGGGTACCGGGAGATTCTTGCAGCCCTTCTCACCGGGGCCACTTTGCATCTGGTCGAAGTCGAAGCGGTCGGCTTGCGCGCCGTTCAGCGCCTAGTGCGATCCGAAGGCGTGACAATCACCTATCTGGTGCCGGCGCTGCTTCGCGCGCTCATGGCCGACGGACCTGCTGAAGCGTTCCATTCGCTTAGAGTCGCCCGGATCGGTGGCGAGAAGGTGCCCTGGACCGACATCGCACTGCTGCGCAAGGCCGTCTCCGATACGTGCCTCATCCAGATCGGTTACTCGTCAACCGAGACCACCGGCTCACAATGGTTCTTGCCGCGAGACTGGCCGGAGCATGGAGATTCGGTTCCAGTTGGTTGGCTGCTGCCTGGAATCACCTTCGCAATTGTCGACGAAGCGGGCCGCTGCGTTCAATCGGGCCGCAGCGGAGAGCTTCTGATCAGGAGCCCGTATGTCTTGCTTGGCCATTGGGAGGATGGGGCGGTTATGCCGGCGACATCAGACCCGGACGATCCAGGCCTTCGGATTTTCGCGACAGGTGACCTCGTCCGACTTGATAATCAAGGCTTACTGCACATCGTCGGTCGCAAGGGACGGCAGGTAAAGATCAACGGTCGACGCGTCGAGCCAGCCGAACTCGAACGGGTGCTGCGTTGCGCGCCTGCTGTTGCGGATGCCGTGGCAATCGTGACTGCGGCCAATGAGCTTGTCGCCTTTGCCGTTCCTCGGCGCTCGGCCGAAGCGAGCTTTTCGGACGAGCTTCGCCAGCTTGTGAGGACCAATCTGCCACCGCCGCTGCGTCCCTTGCGGTTACACACGATCGCCGAGATCCCGCGTCTGCCAAGCGGCAAGGTGGACATCTCGACACTTGCAGAGATGGATCTTTCAGCCAGAGGGACGGCAGCGACGGCGCGTCCGCTCGAGCCGCGAGGCAAGCTGACGGCGCAGCAGATCGTCCAGCGGGCGTGGACCAGCATCCTCAATACGCGCGTAGCGGCGGGACGCTGGGATGACGCCGGAGGAGACTCGCTGAAGCTGCTGCACTGCGTCATGGAAATCGAAAGCGCCATCGGGCAGGAACTCGGCCTTGAGGCGTTCACCGTTGGAATGAGCCTGGACGAGATGGTCAAGGCGGTCGCGTCTGCACAGGCAGGCGACCAAAGCGCGCGCGCCCAGAAGCATGATCCTCCAATTCTTTTTCTGTTCCCGGGATCCGTCGGCTACGGCCCGAGCCTTGCTGCCTTTGCAGCAGCGATGGGCAAGATCACCCGCGTTGCCCCGATCAGGTACCCAGCCCTGACCATGATCCTGCGCGGGCAAAACAGCCTCTCCGACATGGCCGATGCCGCCGTCGAGCAGATCCGCCGCGCTCAACCCGCGGGTCATATACGACTTCTCGGTCATTCGCTCGGCGGTGCTGTCGCTTTCGAAGTTGCGGCGCGGCTGCTGGCCGCGGGGCGGACCGTAAGGTTCCTTGGCATTCTCGACACCAGTCTCGTCGGCGAGCGAAGCGCTCGCTGGGAGACGTTTACGCGCACATTCAATCGAATCCGAACCAACCGCGTATCCGCTTATCGGATGGCTTGCCGGGCCCTCGCGAAAGTCGCCGTGGCAATGCGGCGCGAGGCGCAACTGGTCCGGTTTCTCGATCGTTTCGCTCAGGGACAGTTCAACGCGACGAGTTTTAGAACCAAACTGGAACTGCAAGAGGTTTTGCGCGCGCGAGCCTTCTTCCAGTGGGTGGCCGAGCCAAAGCCGGCGCTGCCGATCACAGGCACCCTGTTCCGCTGTGCTCGACCCGGAATGCCTCTGGCCATCGGCTGGGATCGCGCTTTCGGACATCTGGACGTGATTCCGATCGTCGGCAGCCACATCGATCTGGTCGTAGAACCTCACCTCGCCACCAACCGCCCGCTTATCGAGAAAGCGGTGGCGCAAACCTATTCGCCAACCGAGTCTCGCAAACTGGAGTACAAGCTATCGACCTGATCTCAACATTCAGCAAGGACGCGCTTGTGCTCGACGCTGCTGCGGAGGTCGATCGCATCGTCCAGATCCTGCGCCAGCAGGTCCTTGGCACGCTGCGACGTCGAGGCGCGGTTGTCGGCCTCTCAGGCGGCATCGACAGCTCCGTCGTCGCGGCGTTGTGTGTTCGCGCCTTTGGGAAAGACAAGGTCCTCGGAATATTCATGCCGGAGCGCCACTCCTCCGGTGACTCGCTAAGGCTTGGCCGCACTGTCGCCGCACAGCTTGGCATCGATGCGATCCTGGAGGACATAACACCGGCCCTCGAAGCGATCGGCGCCTATTGTCGGCAGACCGAGGCAATCCAGACTGTCGTTCCCGACTATGGGGACGGCTGGAAATGCAAGCTGGTGCTGGCCTCAGTTCTCGAGAGCAATGGTCTCAACATCACGCGCCTCACGGTTCAGGACCCTGAGGGCAGGACCGACACGGTGCGTCTGCCGTCGGCAGCCTATCTGCAGATCGTCGCCGCAACCAATTACAAGCAGCGCCTGCGCAAGATGACCGAGTACTATCATGCCGACCGCCTCAACTACGCGGTAGCGGGCACGCCGAACCGCCTGGAATACGACCAGGGCTTCTTCGTCAAGCAGGGCGACGGAATCGCCGACCTGATGCCAATCGTTCACCTCTACAAGACCCAGGTCTACCAGTTGGCCGAATATCTTGGGGTGGAGGAAGAGGTCCGGCGCAGACCGCCCACCACGGACACCTTCTCGATGGCGCAGAGCCAGGAGGAGTTCTACTTCGCACTGCCTTATTATCTGATGGATTTGTGCCTCTACGGGTTAAACCACGGGATCGCTAGCGAAGACGTCGCCGAGGCCACCGGTCTCACCGTGGTGCAGGTTCAGAAAGTTTTCAAGGATATCGACAGCAAACGGCGCGCCGCACGCTATCTTCACGCGCGGCCGTTGGTGTCCTCTTCAATGGGCGAGGGCTAGGCGATGTGCGGCATCGCCGGAATTGTGTCGCTGAGCGCCGCCGCGGCGCCCCCTTCCCGTGATGCGCTGATGCGCATGGTAGGCACACTGGCGCATCGCGGCCCGGACGAGCGCGGTCTTTACCGGGACAAACGTGCGGGATTGGCGCATGCCCGTCTGTCCGTCATCGATCTCGCCAGTGGCCAGCAGCCACTCGCTGGCGCGGGCGACACAATGTGGATCGTCTTTAACGGCGAAATCTTCAATTACATCGAGCTGCGACAAGACCTGGTCGCGCTCGGTTATCGCTTCCGCACACGCAGCGACACGGAAGTCATCGTCCATGCCTATCATGCCTGGGGCGAGGCCGCCTTCGAGCGGATGAATGGGCAATGGGCAGTCGCCATATGGGACTCCGTGGCGGGTCGACTCGTCTTGTCGCGGGATCGGTTCGGCATCTGTCCGCTGCATTTTTGCGAGCACGGCGGACGGCTTTACTTCGCCAGCGAGGTGAAGGCCATTTTCGCGGCCGATGCGGATATACCCCGCGCCTTCGATCCAGCCGGCATCGATCAGACTTTCACGCTCTGGACTGTCGTGCCGCCACAAGGCGTGTTTGGAGGAGTAAGCGAACTCACTCCAGGGCACATTCGCATTTATGACAGTGGCATCGTTCGCGAGCGGGCTTTTTGGAAGCCAAGCTATCCAGAGGTTGACGGACCCGGCGATGACGAATTCGCCGGTTCACTTGATGACGCGGTGGAGGAAGTGCGCGGCGCCCTGGAAGCCGCTACGGCGCTCAGGATAGTACGCGCCGACGTGCCGGTCGGCTGCTATTTGTCCGGCGGGCTCGACAGCTCGCTGGTCGCCGCGCTTGGGAGACGCTTCGCCGGCGGGCGCTTCCAGACTTTCTCCCTGCGTTTTGCCGACGCCGAGTATGACGAGACTCATTTCCAGCGTCTGGTTGCCGGCGTGGCGGGAAGCGAGCACCATGAGGTGGTTGTTTCGCGCAGCGATATCGCTGGCATCTTCCCTGAGGTGATCTACCACACCGAGCGGCCAATCCTCAGGACCGCGCCGGCGCCGCTGTTCCTGCTATCGAGACTGGTGCGTCAGCATGGCATCAAGGTCGTGCTGACCGGCGAAGGGGCCGACGAAATGTTCGCCGGCTACGATCTGTTCCGCGAGGGCAAGGTCCGCCGTTTCTGGGGACGCCAGCCCGCCTCGACGCGACGCTCCCGGCTGCTGGAGCGCCTCTATCCCTATCTCAGCCGCTCGCCGGTGCAACAGCAGGCGATGGCACGCCAGTTCTTCGGGCGCGACATCCACGCCCATGACGCACCTGGTTTTGCGCATGGCACGCGCTGGCGTACCACGAGCGCCATCAAGCGGCTGTTTTCGGCAGACATGCGCGCCCAAACGGAGCGCCGCAACGCCGTGTCCGAGCTGCTTGCCCGCCTGCCGGCGGAGTTTTCGCGATGGGACTCCCTTGCGCAGGACCAGCATATCGAGATCCAGACGCTGATGTCGGGATACCTGCTTTCATCGCAAGGGGACAGGATGCTCTTGGCCCATTCCGTCGAGGGGCGCTTCCCATTCCTCGATCATGAACTCGTGAGGCTCGCGAATTCGCTTCCGGCCGCCTACAAGCTGCGCGTGCTCGATGAAAAGCATGTTCTGAAGCGTGTGGCGCAACCGATTGTGCCGTCGGAAATCGTCACTCGCAAGAAGCAGCCCTACCGGGCCCCCAACGCGCTTTGCTTCGTCGCCGATGGCGCTCCGGCCTATATTCGCGAAGCACTTTCGGAGGCGGCGCTGCGCGAGGCAAACGTCTTCGATCCTAAGTCGGTTGCCCGTCTCCTGAGCAAGTGCCAGGCCAGCGCCGGCGGCGCCGACCTGTCCAACTCCGACAATATGGCGCTGGTCGGGGTGCTGTCGACGCAGCTTCTTCATGAGCAATTTATCGCGAGCCGACCAAGTGGAGCTCGCACGCTCAAGCTCAGCGTCGATATCGACCGCGAGCATCGCGCAGAGGTGCTCGCATGATGCATGGCGCCGTACCGCTCCTGCACGACTATCTCATCCACTCTGCCAGCCGGCTCGGCGGGAAGGTGGCCCTGGTGTGCGGTAATCAACGTGTCACCTACGGCGATCTCGATATGCGCTCGAACGCCATAGCGCATCATTTGAGCCAGGCCGGAATCGCGCGCGGCGATCGGGTGGTGATCTTCGCCGACAACACTGTCGAGGCCGTCGTCGCTTTCTGGGCCGTGCTCAAGGCCAACGCCGTGGTGTGCATCGTCAATCCACTCACCAAAAGCGACAAGCTTGGTTATCTGCTCAACGATTGCCGCCCGACGGCACTGATCACCGACAACCACCTGCATTCGATTTTCAGGGAGCCGGCGCGGAATTGCCCATCGTTGCGCTGCATGATCGTCTCCGGGCCGATCGAACGCGACGACCTGCAAGAACTGCCGCATGCTGTGCGCTGGGAAACTGCGGTCGCGGCAGCCCGCAGCACGCCGCCCGCGCGCCGCTGCATCGATATCGATCTTGCTGCAATCATTTATACGTCCGGCTCGACGGGCGAGCCCAAGGGCGTGATGCTGACGCACCGAAACATGGTTGCCGCGTGCGCCTCGATTTCCTCATACCTGGCGCTTGCTGAAGACGAGGTGATCCTCAACGTCCTGCCGCTCGCCTTCGACTACGGCCTGTACCAGATGATCATGGCATTCGGCGCGGGCGCCCGGCTGGTGCTTGAACGCTCGTTCGCCTTCCCCGCGCAGATCCTTGGGCTGATCAAGCAAGAAAGGGTGACGGGCTTTCCCGGCGTACCGACCATCTTCGCCGCACTCGGGGAGCTCAAGTCTCTCAGGGATCAGGATTTTTCGAGTATTCGCTATGTCACGAACACTGCGGCCGCTCTGCCGCTCAAGCACATTCTCCTGCTTCAGGAGCTATTTTCTCGTGCCCGTATCTATTCGATGTACGGCCTTACCGAATGCAAGCGCTGTACCTACCTGCCGCCGGAGGATCTCGAGCGAAAGCCGTTGAGCGTCGGGATCGCCATCCCCAATACGGAAATGTGGATTGTCGACGAGCATGACAGGCGGGTCGGCCACGGTGTCGTTGGCCAGCTCGTCATCCGCGGAGCGACGGTGATGAAGGGTTACTGGGGCAAGCCGGAGGCGACGGCCAGGAAGCTCAAGCCCGGACCGCTGCCGGGCGAGCAGGTCCTGTACACCGGCGATTACTGCCGGATGGACGCCGAGGGCTACCTCTACTTTGTCGGTCGCGGCGACGAGATCATAAAATCGCGGGGCGAGAAGATAGCGCCGAAGGAGGTGGAAAACGTGTTGATGGAGATTGCGGGCGTACGGGAAGCCGCGGTCATCGGCGTTCCGGACGAGTTGCTTGGACAAGCAGTGAAGGCATTTGTCGTGATGGAGCAAGGAAGCATGATCGGTGAAAAGCAGTTGCAGAAAGAGTGCCAGAGACGACTGGAAAACTTCATGGTTCCAAAGTCGATCGTCATCGTACCCAGTCTGCCGATGACCGACACGGGCAAACTCAAAAAAACCGCCCTGTCATGAGTCGGTATCAGGGCGAAGTTGATCAGCATTCATTTTTTGTACCGGAGGCGAAATCAATGTTGTCTACCAAGGATAGAACCGATACCTGCAGCGATCAAATTCGCGCTTTCCTGGCGTCGAATTTCTATATAGCCGATCCAGAGAGCCTGGAGAGCGACACCTCGCTTCTCGACCAAGGCATCGTGGACTCGACGGGGGTGCTCGAGGTTATCGGCTTCATCGAGGAGACCTTCGGCATCACGGTCGAAGACAGCGAGCTGCTGCCCGAGAATCTCGATTCCATCGAGGGAATTGCGCAATATGTCATGCGCAAGAGAAACTGATTTGCCGACATCTCGCGCAACTCTGTTTCAAGTCCCCGACCGTTTCCGGTTGCGACAGCGCGTCTAGGCCTGTCGCGACGGCGGTGCTTACGCCTGCGCCTTCGTATGCCCCACAACCACCCTGCCCTCGCCGGCCTGGTTGGTGACTGCCCGGATACTCTCATAAGCCTTGGAACGCTCGAGCAAACTCATGACCTGCCGGTCCTGGCCAAGCCCAACCTCGAAAAGCAGGATGCCTCCGCGCCGCAAATAACGCGGCGCGTCCTTGAGCACTCGCATATGGATGCTCAGACCGTAGGGTCCGGCTGCGAACGCTTCACGCGGCTCGAGCTCGACCAAATGCGAACGATCGCCCTCGAGCCGTTTTTCCGAAATATAGGGCGGGTTGCAAACGATCACGTCGATCGTGCCGTCAAGCTCCAAGCCGGAGAAGGCGCCGAACAAGTCGCCCTGAAGCACCGTTACCCGCTCCTCCATATCAAGATGGGTGACGTTGCGGCGCGCGACCTCCACGCATCCGTCGGTAAGATCGCTTGCCCACACGCGCGCGGTGGGAGCGTGGTGCGCGATGGCGCACGCCAGATTGCCCGCCCCACAGCACATGTCGACAACGCGAGGCACCGGCAAGTTCAGTTGGCTCAGAACATCGAGAGCGGCGTTGCCGAGCAGTTCCGTTTCCGGCCGAGGAACAAGCGCACCGGGCGAGACCAGCAGCTGCAATCCCATGAAGGTGCTGCGGCCCCTGCCGTAGGCGTCGGCAACATTGATCTCTTCGCTCACGACACTCGCCTCCCCGTTTTAGCCGGCGTTGGTGGCCGACAATTGCGTTCCGATGAAGTGTATCTCAAAACCGTTTAACTCTCGATCGACAAAATCAAAACCCATCCGTCCCCAGACGCTTCGACGCCTTGATGCTACAAAGATGACCATAAGCTTCTGCGCTGTGTCATGATTAGGAATATCTCCTTACCAGACCCGGTTATCCCCAGCCTGGCGAGCCAGTTGCCGAATTCTCAGCCTGGCGTCACGATTTTGCTACATTTTAATCAAAGAAGGCACATATGTAAGCAATTCGTAATGTTCCAGCAGCGAAGGGCGGAGCTGCTGCTTCCCGGAAGGTTAAAGTTTGTCCCTCATCGAAAGAACCGACGAGATTGCGCGGCAATTTCGCGTCAAAGAGCGCATATCATGAAGTCAACCAAAGGGCGCTCGCTCGATCTACGATCCGCGATGTTCGGCTGTGTGCACGGCCTCGTTGGCGTAGGCGTTTTCTCCGCATTGATAAATATCCTCGCCTTGACCGGCTCCGTCTACATGCTCCAGGTCTACGATCGCGTGCTGCCTTCGCAGAGCGTGCCGACTCTTGTCGGATTTACAGTCGGGATGCTGGGACTTTACGCGGCCTACGGGCTCCTCGATTTCGTGAGGCTTCGCCTGTTGGTCCGCATCGGCAGCCGCCTGCATAGAAATCTGCAGCAAAAGGCGTTCGCAGCCTCGCTTTCCCTGCCCCTCGTTGCCGGGCCGGATGCGAACCGGGTACATCCGCTTCGTGATCTGGACCAGCTACGTGGCTTTCTTTCCGGACTGGGGCCGACAGTCTTATTCGACGCTCCCTGGATACCATTTTATATGGTGGTCATCTATCTGCTGCACCCTGCGCTTGGCGTGCTGGCAACGCTCGGCGCATGCGCCGTTGTGCTTTTGACGGTGGCTGCGGAGATCATCGGCCGCAAACCTGCGGCTCGTGCGTCTGAAACACTCGTTGCGCAGCGGCTTCTGGCCGATTCCGGCCGCCGCAACGCAGAGGTTGTTCAGGCTATGGGCCTGTCCGCCCCGCTTAGCCGGCGCTGGAACGAGGTCAGTCATCTTTATCTGAAGAACCAGGAACGGCTCTCCGACGTCGTTGGCGCAGCGAGCTCACTGTCGAAGACGCTCCGAATGGCCTTGCAATCATGCGTGCTGGGGCTTGGTGCCTACCTCGTGATCGGGGGCGAGGCCTCGCCGGGTGTGATCATAGCGTCGTCCATATTGCTGGGCCGCTCACTGGCGCCGGTCGATGTGGCGATCGCAAATTGGAGAGGGTTTCTGGCAACCCGCAAAAGCTATTCCGAGCTGGCGGCAGCGCTGGATGCTTTTGATAGCCAGCAAGAGCCAATGGAACTGCCACGCCCAAAGGCGGAGCTTGCGGTCGAGGAATTGACGGTCGCGCCACCAAGTCTGCAGAAGCCAACAATCTTCAATGTAAGCTTCCGCTTGGCGAGGGGCGCAGGGTTGGCGGTCGTCGGCCCGAGCGGCTCCGGCAAGACCACGCTCGTGCGCGCTTTGGTCGGGGCATGGAAGCCGCTTCGAGGAACGGTAAGATTGGACGGCGCCTCGCTCGATCAGTGGAATTCAGAGCTGCTCGGCATTCATATTGGCTACCTGCCGCAGGACGTTGAGCTGTTCGACGGCACGATCGCCGACAACATTTCAAGGTTCGGCGGCAAAAGCGACGCAAGGGGCGTGTTGGCAGCTGCCAAAGCTGCGGGCGTGGACAAGATGATCATGCGTCTTCCGCAGGGTTTTCAAACACGCATCGGAGAAGGCGGCGCAGCCCTGTCGGCTGGGCAGAGGCAGCTCGTCGGACTTGCCAGGGCACTTTACGGTGATCCATTCCTCGTCGTTCTTGACGAACCAAATTCCAATCTGGATGCAGACGGCGATGCTGCTTTGGCCGGCGCGATCCTGGCAGTGCGTCAGCGCGGCGGTATCGTGATCGTCGTTGCGCATCGCCCCTCCGCTCTCGTCAACATCGATCAGGTACTCGTCCTGTCGAACGGGATGCTCCATTCGTTCGGTTCGCGCGAAGACGTTCTGGCAAATGTGATCCGGCCCTTCCCGCGTCCGGACAAGCCAAACATTGTCGTTCCGCTGCAGCACGGTGCAAGCGGGCATGCGTGAGGTATTGCTTAGTGTCTAACGTGACCATGTCGTCATATGCTGCGGTCGCTGGCGAAGGCCAGCCGACCGGGGCGAAGCCAGAGCCGGATGGCATTCGAGCCAATTTACCCTGGGGCAATCTGCTCCGGAGCCTGGCAGAACATTCTCGTTCCGCTGCACAGAGGTGCAGCCGGGCATATGTGAGGTATCGCTCTACTGTTACCGTGTCGCCATACGCCGCGCCCGGTGGCGAAAGCCGTTCGTTGGAAACGAAGCCGGATCCGGATGGCATCCGGGCCAATCTGCTCTTGGGCTTGGCAACCAGCTTGCTGTTGATCTTTGGCGGAGGGCTGTGGTTGGGATTGACCAAGATTGCCGGCGCGGTCATTGCGCCTGCAACTGTGGTGGTCGAAAGCAACATAAAAAAAGTCCAGCATCAAACCGGCGGCACCATCGGCGGAATCTTCGCGCAGGACGGCGATCACGTGAAGGCCGGCGACGTGTTGGTCAGGCTGGACAACACATTGACCCGAGCAAACCTGCAGATAATCACCGAGGACCTCAATCGAGCCACCATTCGTCTGGCCCGGCTGGAAGCCGAGCGCCAGGGTCTGCCGGAAATGCAGATCCCGCCTGGCCTTCGGGTTCAAATGGGTGACCCGCAAGTGGCGGCGCTTGTCAGTGGCGAACGTGCCTTGTTCGAAAGCCGTGCTGCGGCGCTGGCTGGCCAGAAGGCACAATTGCAAAGCCGCGCGAAGCAGCTGGAACGTCAGATCGATGGCCTCAAATCGCAGCAGTCTGCGACGGATGAGTCTCTGGATCTGCTGACCAAGAACCTTGCTGACGTTGAATCTCTCTACGCAAAGAAGTTGGTCTCCAAGGAGAGGTTGAGCACTGTCAGCCTGGAGAAGACCCGGACTCGCGGCGAATCGGGACGCCTTGTCGCAGCGATAGCGGAGGTACAAGCTCACATCAGTGAAACGGACCTGCAGGTGCTTCAGCTCGACGAACAAATGCGGAGCGACGTGACCAACGAACTTCGCGAAACGGAAGCCAAGCAGACCGAACTCAGTGAGCGCAAGGTGGTGGCCGAAGACGAGCTCGGCAGGACAGACATTCGCGCCCCGCAATCAGGCACGGTACAAGAATCCTCGGTCCACACCGTCGGAGGCGTGATTGGCGCCGGAGAGGTGCTCATGATGATTGTGCCCGATTCCGACAACCTTGTCGTAGACGCTTCCATTCCTCCGTCGCGCATTGATGAGATCCATCCCGGACAGCAGGTGTCGATCCGCTTTCCGGCGTTCGACGCCGGCACTACACCGGCTTGCGAAGGCTCGGTCAACCGCGTCTCCGCAGATCTGATCAAGGATCAGCAACGTCAGCTTTCCTATTTTTCGGCGCGCATCGATGTCAAGAACGAAGCGACCTGCCTGACAGGAGAGAAAATCCTCAAACCGGGCATGCCCGCCGAAGTCCATATAAGAACCGACGAGCGCAGTGTCTGGTCCTACTTGATGAAACCTCTTACCGACCAATTTTCCAGAGCTTTCAGGCAGTAAGCGGCTGCCAACCCAGTGGCGGCCGCTTGGCTCGAGGCGCAGCCGATCTATCGGATCGCCGCGCTCTCGAGAGCGCTGCTGAACCTTACCTCGATCGTGTCTCCCGGCATGACCTCGGTGTCTTCTTGGGCCGGCTGTTTCCGCCATTCTTCGCCGACCCTGCGAACGATCGTGACCTCGGCTTGGATCGTCTCACCGGCAACCGGCAACGGCAGGGCGGCAGCTCCCGTGGGCTGCAACTTCTGGCTGGCGGCGCGAAGTCTTGCATTGATGTCGGCAAGACGCACATTGGTATCTTTCAACTCAGTCAGCAGACCTATCCTTCTTTGGTTGTCATTGCGTTCGTGCTGTCTGGCAAAATCAGCCTGCTGACGTCGTGCTCTCATAAGTTCAACCGACGTTTCGAGTGCCCGGCTGGAAGAGAGTACCAAAGCGCGCCGGACGTCGGCGAGCCGGTTATTGGTGAGATTTCCGGACTCAAACGCTTTCCTTACGCGCGCCAGCTCGTCTTCGTCCGCCTTCACGCCATCCGCTTCGGCCTGCTCGCGTTTGAGCAAGGTCTCGGTTTGTGCAGCGGCATCCTTGCCACTTTTATCGAGAAAGCTCTGCTCTTGCTGGAAGTTGTCCAACGAGAGCTTCAGCCCTTCTGCTTCGGCCTGGGCGATCGCCGATGCAAAAACTGCCGGCAAGGGCGATCCTTGTGGTGGCTGCATGTCGAAGCTCGATTTGCCCTGAAGTTCGGCGCGAATGCGGGCGCTGTGATAGTAGTCTCTCGTGTATTCCCCCCAAAGCGATTCGTAATCGCGCCGCAGATCCACCGGATCGGGGCCAACCTGGTTTGCCCGGGACCGCAAAAGGCTGAAACCACCTGACACGGCAATCGCCTGCCGCACGGTCATCAGCGGCCGGTAGGCCTGCTGTCCGGGAGTGAGCACATCCCCTGTCACATAGATCGGCCGATATTCTGCGACCACGGCGGTCACGTCTGTCGGCTTGATGACGATCATTTGCTCCCGCCCGTCAGGCAGACGATGGTGGAATATCTTGGTTGGCAGGATCGTCTGCATGCGTGTTTGCAGTTCGGCCGGGCTTAGGCCGCCCACCGAAACCATCCCGACTTCGGGAAGCGCGATCGTGCCGTCCATCTGGACCACGGCACGTTGCGTTCGCTCCGGGATGGAGGCAATTCCTATCTCGACGGTGTCGCCGGCGGAAAGTCGATAGGCGACCTGCGCTTCCGCTGCAGCGGCCGTATCCATGGCAGCCAGCATGCCGAGCACGACAAGAAGGATTCGGTTAACAAGGACCATTGGTGACAATCTCCTTCTGGTTCGAATCCAGCGACAACGGCGGAGCCAATCCACCCAGGCGAAAGCTCATGTCATGTAACCCATCTCATGGCGCACCCGGCCTTCGCTGAGGCGTCCCTGCCACCATCCGATGGTCCGCTCCAACCCTTCGCGCAGGCTGGTCTGGGCGCGCCATCCAGTCTTGCTTTCGAGGAGCGAAGAATCAGCCAGCAAGGCACGCACCTCTGAATTCTGCGGCCGCAGGCGGCGCTCGTCGCGGTGAATTGGTTTCTTGCAGCCACTCAACTCGACCACCAGATCCAATATGTCCGAGATCGTCACGGCGCGCTGGCTTCCGGCATTGTAGGCATGGCCAAATTCGAGCTCGGCCGAACCTGCGGTCAAAAACGCCGCCGCAGTGTCTTCCACGAAAGTAAGATCGCGGATCGGGCTGGTATCTCCCACCATGATCGCCGAGCATTTCTTGTCGAGAGCCTGACGTATGATGGTCGGTACGATGGCCCGCTCGCTCTGGCGTGGGCCATACGTATTGAAGGGCCGCATGATGACCACGGGGACGTCGAACGATCTGGCGTACGACTCCGCCATCATGTCCGCACCGATCTTGGATGCCGAATATGGTGACTGTCCCTGCAACGGGTGTGATTCGCTGATGGGCATTGTCAGCGCGGTGCCATAAACCTCGCTTGTCGAGGTGTGCACCACCCGCTCCGTCTCCCATTGCCGCGCCGCTTCGAGGACGTTGACCGTGCCCAGGATGTTGGTTTCTACATAGGACTGGGCCGCGGCATACGAATATGGGATCGCGATCAGTGCGGCGAGATGAAACACCACCGCCTGGCCACGCACGATCCGGTTAAGGAACGCGCTGTCACGAACATCACCGCGGATGAGGTTCAGCTGGCTTCGAATGGTGTCCGGCAAATCGTCCAGCCAGCCGTGGCTGTCGAACGAATTGTAGAGAGCCAGCGCAGTGACATCCGCGCCGCTACGGACGAGTGCTTCGGTGAGATGCGACCCGATGAACCCATCGGCACCGGTAACCAGAACTTTCCTGCCCTTGTATGCCATGACCCAAGCGTTCCCCCTATGACGTGAGGCACTGACTTTGCAAATCCACGAGAGCGCGGGTATTCCACCTGCTCTCACGTTCCGATCGGCGGCGGCGAAACGACGCCAAGCACCGCCAGCAAGCCGCGCACCATCCAGACGACATCAGAGACGATCGTGCGCTGCGGATAATAGGAAAGGTCGAGCCTGGCCTTGGCAGGAAACAGAACCTGGCGGTAGAACAATAGCGGGTCCACGGATCGCGGATAAAAATGCGCTTCATTCCGGAAGAGAACCTGGGCCGGACCCAACAAGCCTGGCTTGTATTGTAAAATGTCCTCAAAGCCTCCACGAAAACAATCGGCAAAGGCAAGGCTCTCCGGGCGTGGACCGATGATTGCCATCTCGCCTCTGAAGACATTCCATAGCTGCGGCAGCTCGTCGAATTTGGTGGCGGCGAGGAACCGCCCGATTGGCGTCATGCGGCTGTCATCGGCCATGGTCAGCGCCAGGCCACCGGGATCGCATCGCACTCTGAATTTGCGGAATTTGTACATGCGGAATGGGCGAGCACCGGCCCCGACGCGGGTCTGCGTAAAGAAGATTGGCCGACCGCCTTCCAGCAGCAGCGCCAGGGCAATCAGCAGCATCAGCGGAGCGAAGACGATCGCCGCGGCTGCAGCAATGACGAGATCGATTGCTCGTCTCACAGCCCCATGGGCGGCGCTCGAGACGTTAGGCCGGTGAATGGCTAGGTCCAGGGCATTCATGCGGCTGTTCCTGTCTGAGCGCAGTTATTGACCGCCGCGGCAAGAGCGACCACTACCGTTTCGACCAAAGGTGCGGTGATCTGCGGATGCAGCGGTACAGTGAGTTCGCGCTGGGCGAAATCTTCCGTGCGCGGTAAATGAGTACCGGGAATGAGCTCACGATAGAGCGTCATCTGGTGCACCGGCGGGTAGTGGATAGTGGTTTGTATCCCTTGCGCGCGCAGTGCGTCGATGACGTCTTGCCTGTCGGCGTAACGCGGCAAAAGGATAGGCATGATGTGGTAGGCCGACGTCCGCGGCTCGTGGAACGGGATGGTCACGGCCGGGCAATGCTTCGCGATGAGACGGCGATACAGCATCACCAGGATACGCCTGATCTCATTCCACTCCTGCAGATTTTGCAGCTGGACCAATCCGATCGCAGCCCGCAATTCATCCATGCGATAATTGAATCCGAGCATGGTGACATCATACTGCGGGGTGCGGCTGTTCAGCCTTTGACGTGTCCCGGTGGTCATCCCATGTCCACGCGCCTGGCGGATCGTCTCGAGCAGACCGGCATCCCTGGCAATCACCGCCCCGCCTTCCGCCGTGGTCATGTTCTTGTTGCCGTAGAAGCTGAAGGCGGCCGCGGCACCAAATGTCCCCACCTCCTTCAGGCCGGGCGCATGCGCCGCGTCCTCGACGATATGCAGCCCACGGGCACGGGCGAACTTCTGCCATTGTTCCCGATCGGCGAGGTAGCCGGCGAAATGGACGAGAATGACTGCCTTGGTGCGGGCCGTGCATTTCGCTTCGGCTTCCGCGATGGACATCAGCGGCACATCGACCGACTCGATGTCGACGAAAACGGGGGTCGCACCAACATAGAGGACCGCATTTGCGGTCGCCACGAAAGTCAAGGATGGGACCAGCACCTCGTCGCCCGGGCCGATACCAAGTGCGTGCAAAATGAGATGAAGCGCTGCGGTACAAGAACTGACCGCGACGCAATCCTCCGCACCATGCACGTCGGCAAAGGCTTGTTCGAAGGCTCGTACCTGCTCCCCCATGGTCAGCCAGCCGCTGTCGATGACCTTGGTCAAAGCAGTCTTCTCCGGCACACCCAAGATCGGGGCACTGACCAAGAGCATCACAACCTCCTAGACTGATAACTGTGGGAACCGCGCTGGTGACTTCATCATGCAGCCGTCGCAGTGACCTCGATCGAGGCCGACTGGTCTTCCCAGGAAATGGTCTGTGCGTTCTGAAAGTCGTCGACGCGCCCGATATCGAGCCAGAGACCTTCATGCTTGTACACGTGCACGGTTGTGCCGTTCTGCATCATCTGGAGCATCAGGTCGTCGAACCCAAAGGGTATGCCGGACGGGATGAACTGCAGAACGTCTGGATTCATGCAGTAAATCCCCATGCTGACCAGATGCGACAGCGTCGGTTTCTCGCGAAAGGTCTGCACGGTATTGTCGACTTCGTCGATGACGCCGAAATCCATCTTGATCAGGCGACAGGCTGTTGCGATCGTCACTGGATCGGTGTGCTTACGGTGCGCTGCTACAAATCGACTGAGGCTTAGATCCGTAAGGACATCGCCATTGAGAACGATGAATGGCTCCGTCAGTTCGTCCCTGATCAAAGACAATGGCCCGATGGTGCCCAGCGGCTCCATCTCCTGCGTGTATCGAATTTTCAGGTTCCACTGCGAGCCATCTCCACACACGGTGCGGATCAAGTGGCCGAGATATCCGGTTGTAATATAGACTTCCTGAATACCGTTGCGTCGCAACCATTTCAGAAGCATCTCGAGAACCGGCCGTGCACCGATCGGCATGAGCGGCTTCGGCAAGATCGAAGTGAAGGGGCGGAGGCGTGTTCCCATTCCACCACATTGGATCACCGCTTTCATCCTGGTCCTCCCTTGTTCATTCGGCCTGAACGCCATCGTCACGGGCCGGTTATCCTACCCTGGTCAGCACCCGGGAAACGCGTTCTTGTCCCCTCAGAAGAACCGGTGAGATTTCCCGTAGAAGACCGGTGAGATTTCCCCACCGATCCCTGATCCGGACATTGCATCTGGATGGTATGTGGCCGTCGGGGTGCGTGTCGTCGTGCATTCGAATGGTAACAATTCAGCCGTTTTGCTGTTCTATACCTACAGACCTATGGCAGTGCTGAGACCAGCCGGTCTGTCAGCTTTCCAAGAGGTCAGAACACATGTTCGACGACGTTCGGCGGGTTTCGCTCACAAGGGGCAAAAAAAGAGGAGCGTTTCCCGTCATTTAAGATTATATTAGAAATCTGGCGTTTGCGGCGTTGGGGTGCCGCGGCGTCGGCTGGATGAATCGACGAGTGAATGGCTACGACTTTCAGGCCCATCACCGTTCAATCCATTCAGATACGCGTTGGGGTAGTTCAATGTATCGAATCGTCATCGCCGACGATCACGGCTTGTATCGTCGTGGCTTGCGATTGGCACTGACCGCAGGCATTCCAGGTGTGGAGATATTTGAAGCGTCTTGTTTCGACGCGGTGCTCAGTTTGCTGGCAGAGCAATCGTTCGTGGATCTTGCGATCCTGGACCTGAATATGCCGGGCCTGTTCAATCAGGAGGTGCTCGGCGGGATCCTGTCCGCCTATCCGGACACGCGATTTGCGATCGTTTCCGGAAACGATTCACGCTCGGAAATACTCACGGCTCTTTCGATCGGGCTTCATGGCTACATCGTAAAGTCGCAGACGGACGAAGAGGTCGTTTTGGCTGTCAATGAAATCCTCTCCGGCCGCATCTATGTTCCTGCACTTCTGTCACGCCCGGGTGCAACGCAAACAACCCACGCGCATACACACTCCGAGAAAGGCCCACAGCGACGTACCACAGGCCTCAACCTTGGCAGGCTGACCTCGAGGCAAAAGGAAGTCCTCAAGCTGATGGCGGAAGGCTATTCAAACAAGGAAATTGCTCGCGACCTGGAAATCGCAGAGGCGACCACGAAAATCCACGCTGCTGCGGTCCTGCGTGAGTTGGGGGTACGCAATCGGACAGAAGCTGCCGTTATGCTGAAGACATGGCTTTCGAGACATGCCAGCTAGAGCGCCGCGCGTCCTTTTGGACATGCAAACGGCGCCCAAGGTTTCATGCATATACTGCATATACCGAAACTGCGCTGCGGCCTTTGGCCAACGACATCCCTGGAAAAGAACCTAAGCGCATCTCCAAGGCCATTCAGCGCGACGCGTCTTTTAGGTATCTGCTTTTCGATCGGAGCACTGCACTAGGATCCGATTTCCTTGCGTGATAGCCGCAGCGAATACCGCAACCCGTGGTCAGTTATTTCCAGTTTGGGAGAGTGACCGACAAGCGGCGCTCCATCTACTCCGATTATCATGGAACCGAAGCCATGACGGACTACGCTCGAGGTCCGCCGCCGTCCCGATTCCACCCACTCGAACACGATCTCACTGCCTGTGTCTTCAGGTGCAAATGTCCAGCTTACGTCGATCCGGCCTTTTGGATCGCCAAGCGCTCCATATTTCATGGAATTGGTGGCAAGCTCGTGGACGATCATTGCAAAACTCTCGGCGGCGCCTCCCGACATCACCACGGAAGGACCGCTGACCGATATGGCGCGTGTTCCCATATATGGTTGCAACTCTTGAGCAACGAGATCGTTTAGCGCCCCCGATACGCTGCCGTTGCGTGAAAGAAGCAGATGGGTTGCCTCGAGCGCGCGTATCCGGTCGATCAGCATTTCCTTGTATTTGGCAACATTGTTTCCAGGAACATCGACCATTTTCACGAGCGCCGTGATCACCGCGAAAACGTTGCCGAACCTGTGGCGTTGTTCGAGCATAATGCGCTCCCGCTTCTTTGCCGCGGCGCGCAGCAGCGTGGTTTGTCGTCTCTCGCTCAGGTCGGCAGCCACTCCAAGCCGCTGTCCTCCATCACCCTGTCTTTCCTCCCTTCCGCGCAGGGCAACCCAGCGGATATGCCCGTCCGGTCGACGGACGCGTATCTCAACATCGTAATTCATGACCGATGATGCGGACTTTCTCGATGCCGCCAGCTTTGGCCAGTCCGCCGGATGAACGACAGCTGATAGTTCCTCCAAACTGCGGCTATTGGCCTGGGCCAAGCCGAGAACGTCCCAGAACGTGTCCGAGCCTGTGACTGTCCCGTCTTTAAGGTCGATCCGCCACGTGGCCAAGCGTCCAGCAGACAGAGCGAGGTCTAGCCATTCCTTCTGAGCCCGAAGCGCTTCGTGAACAGCTCGTCGTTCCGAAATATCGTCGACCACCACGAAGATGCTCTCCGAGAGTCCCCCCTCGGGCACGGACGAAGAAAGCGTTAGCCTGGCCCAGAATGCCGTACCGTCCTTTCTTAAAAGACGGACCTCCGAAACGAACGAAGCAATGTCGTTGCCTAGGCCCGCCAACAATTGCGCCAAGGTGTCCCGGTCGTTCGGGTGGGCGAGCGTATCGAGCTGCAATTGGGCAAGCTCCTCCTCCTTGTACCCGGTCATCTCACAAAGGCGTCTGTTGGATTGCAGCAACTCACCTTTCTCGTTGGTGTTCGCGAATCCCATGGCAGCACGTTCGAAGGCCCAACGATAGCGGCTTTCGGTCGCCTCGACGGCAGCGAGCCTGGCCTCCGCGACTTCCAGCAGCTCACGCAAGTCCTGCCGTAGGCGATGGAACGTCATGGCAATCACCCCACCCGAAACCAGAAGCAGGATTGCGCGTGCCCAATCGCCATTTGAAATCTGATCGTATCCTCGCGCCCAAAGGCCGACCGCCACCATCAGAATGGTCGCAGCGAGCGCAGGCACACGATCTTCGAGATAAGCGATAATAATAATAGCCGGAACAAATTCCAGAAAACTGGCGCCTTGCCCAATATAGGCTGACGATTTTATTTCAAATATCAGTGTGGCAGCTAGTACGGATGCAGAGGCAATATGAGTTAGCAATCTGCCCGACGGGTTCGAATTCGACCTGCGCGACTGCGAGCTCATGGACACAGACTACAACCTTCTGACTAGCCCGTCGAGACTAGAGCAAAAAACGTACAGCTTAGTACCACTGCCGGATTGCCATACCGCTATCATAGCGCGCATTTTATCGGATGCAGCAGGGGCTATGAGCTGCCTTAGAACTGTCAGATCATATTGAGTTTTCAAGGTGGTGATGAACACGTTATCCGTCAGCGCATAGAAGACTAGAATCCATCTAAACATAAAAGACTATCCGAATCCCGAATACTTATTTTCGGGCGTGTGTGAAACTTTGGGTTAGGGGTAGAAAATGAATCTGATCGATAGACATGTTGATGCTTCTTCGGGCGGTAGGTACATTGCTACGAGGACCAAGTACGATTTTGACGCGCGGAATACGCGACCCTCTTCTGGTCACCTTCCCGATCGCGCATCGGATCCATTGGACGCACGGCTTGGGGAATCAAAAGGCCGCAGTCTGGAATCCATAACCGGCGTGCTTGATCGCATTGGCTGTGGCTATCTCGTGCTGAATCGCGAAAGAAAAGTAGTCGAGTGGAACGCAGCCGCCCAAACCACGCTTGAGCGCCAGGGCGAAGCGGCTGACACGGCGAGCGGGCTTACGGCCGCACTAAGGCGGCTGATCGCGAATGTTCCGGGCCAATTCCTGCCGGGCTCGTTATCCTGGGTGGTAATCCGCAGCAGGGGCGACCGGCCGGTGATACTGAACGAGAACGGAGTTATTGCTCCCGACGGAACGAGCATCGTGGCGTTGCTGGACCGGGACAACAGGTCGGGGCCAAATCCTCGCACGTTGCAAAGAATGTTTGGCTTGACGAGCGCAGAAACGCACCTCGCCTTGCGTTTGGCTCAGGGCGACGCACCTTTGGAGATCGCTCGCAGCTGGCGTCTCAGCCGCACCACGATCCGTTCCCAGCTTGCCTCGCTGTTCGCCAAGACCGAAACGAAACGCCAGGCGGAACTGGTGGCCCTTCTTGGGCGTATTTCGGTCCTGCCATAAGGGCCGGCCACTTAAATGCAATCGCCGGACGTCGGCGTCCGCCCGGGATCCAGACGACGCAATTTGGAGTGTCATGATTTGGCAGGTCGTGCATCGCGTTGCGCGGTTCGTGGCACCGACGTCGCCTGAACTCCACCAGGTTCGATGCGCTGACGTAAATATCGGAAGCTGGAATCTCGGACCGGCAATTCGGTACTGTCGAACGGAATTCGAAAGGCGACAAGTTGGACAACGATCTATGCAGCGAGTCTGTCCTTGCCGCAACGGAGAAGGTGGAAATCGCCCGATCGCGTTCGGATCAAGCGGTGAAGAGACTTGCGCGGACAGGACCGATCGTCGTCACCGGCGCAGCAGGTTTCATTGGTTTTCACGTGGCCTCGCGGCTTTTGCGTCTGGGTGTCAAAGTCGTGGGCGTCGACAATTTCACACCCTATTACGATCTGCGGCTCAAGGAAGCGCGGTTTGCACGCCTCTGTAGCGAGGCGGAGTTCACGCCGATACGAATGGATCTGGCGGATGCCGCGCGCGTTCAGTTGCTGTTTTCAAACGTTCGCCCCTCACACTTTGTCCATCTCGCGGCTCAGGCCGGCGTGCGTCATTCAATTGTTGACCCGCACGCCTACGTGCAATCGAACATAGTGGGGTTTCTAAACGTCCTTGAGGGCTGCCGGCATTACGGCGTCAGTCATCTCGTCTACGCCTCCTCGAGCTCCGTCTACGGCTTAAATCGAACCATACCGTTTTCCGAGCACCACGGCGCCGATCATCCCGTCAGCTTCTACGCCGCCACCAAGCGTTCGAATGAATTCATGGCGCATTCCTACAGCCATTTGTTCGACCTGCCCGTGACGGGACTGCGCTTCTTTACCGTTTATGGCCCCTGGGGCAGGCCCGACATGGCGGTCTATTTGTTCACGCGCGCGATCATCGAGGGCAAGCCAATCGAAGTAGCCAATGCCGGCCGCGTCTGGCGAGACTTCACCTATGTCGACGATATCGCTGAGGGCGTGGTTCGGGCACTCGCTGCACCGCCGCGGCCCGATCCGAATTGGGACCCTTGCACCGCCGACCCTGCTACAAGTTCCGCGCCGTGTCGCGTCTACAATATCGGCAACGACCGGCCCGAGGAGATCAACCGGCTGATTTCGATCATCGAGACCGCCCTTGACAGCCGGGCGCTTCGCGTGGATGTGCCGTTGCCGCCTGGCGACGTTCTGGAGACGCGCGCCGACGTCAGCGATCTCCGCAAGGCCGTCGGCTTCGCCCCGGCGACACCGCTTGAGGACGGAGTGCAACGCTTTGTCGAATGGTACCGGGACTTTCATGGAACGGATGCCGCGGTCAGCATACGGCAACAAACGTCGGTGAATGATGAGGCCACGGTGTAGGCCGCGCCTTGTCGGGCAACGATCTGCCACTCGGCAAATTTGAGATTTCGCATTTTTTCGGACAGAGAATAAAGCGAGTGTCGGCCCCAAAGCCGCCCCCGCCAGCCTCTATCCGACACAATCTTGGACTCGAAATTTCTGAACGCTGATGCCGTCGAGTATCGGGCGCGATAACATCAGATCAGCGCAGGAACCAATGAGGCGGCTGGCCTTCGACTGCGCGCGTTCTGAGCGACGCCAGCGCAAAGATCAGCCCAGGGAGAATTTTCAGCCGTTTGCTGATATAAATCGACATCGCCACATTCCAAATCGCCAACGCAAGCGCGAGGCCCACTGCGGCGCCCGGCGCGCCGTAGAGCGCAATTCCTGCGGCACAGCCCATGATGCTGGCCGCGGCGCCGGCGATCATGGTTGCGGCTGCCGCCCATTCGTTTCCAGTCATCATCAAGAGGAGCATCTGGGGTCCGCATAGCGCGACAAAGACATATCCGAGAATGAGTATCCGCGCGACGGGTGCCGCTGTACTGAAATCTCCGCCGAACCAGCTCAACAGAGGTTCAATAATCGCAAGCATCGGGATGGCCATCGCTATGGCGCCGCCAGAGGAAAGTAGGGCGGCCCGTGAAAACAGCTGCTGCAGAGCCATCCGATCGCCTCGGGCATGAAGGGCGGCCGCTGTCGGCGCAAACATCGTCGAGACAGCGACCAGGGAAAGGCTCACAAGCAATGCGACGTTCAATCCCAAGGCGAAAATGCCCGCTTCGCGAATGTGATGCGTCCAGCCCAGCACCATGACCCCGGCCCGGCTGATGAAAACATCGAGCCCGGCCATGAGCATCATTGGCGGAACCGCGGACCACCATTCCCGCGACTCGTCGCCTGGCTGAACCTGCCGCAAGCCGGGCGGCTGAAATTTTGCCGCCATGATGAACACCAGGCCGACCGTGATGGCTGAACTTGCCAGCACCGCCTGCATCACCAGGGGTGCGTTGGGGGTCCATGATCCGGATAAGACCGCCATTCCCAGCAACGTCAACAATAGGCCGTCGCGCACGATGCGTTCCGGCATGAGGGCCGAGACACCGCCGCCGAAAGCACGAACAAGTGTTGCGCCCAACGCGTAGGCGGTGACCAAAGGCACTGCTGCCATGCCTAGCAGCTGGCTGGTTTGAAGCTCCTTGTGAGAAGAATCCGAAAAGAACAAGACCAAGGCGGCGCCAATGATGCCGAATAGTGTCGCTGCCGCCAGCGACCTTTGCAGAGCAAACCTGATTACCCCGTGTACCAGGTCAAGCCGCCCTTTGGCACTGTAGGCGGAGACGAAACGCAGCAAGGATACATGGAACCCAAGCGTTGCAAGATAGGCAAGCACCGAGGTCCAGGCCAGAACATAGGAGTAGATGCCATAGCTGGTGGAGCCAACGATGCGCGCAATCAATAACTGCGCCAAGCTGGTCAAGCCCGCACCCCCGATATAGACCAAAAGAGCGAAGATGCTGGCATAGCCGAGACCCCGGCCCGTGTCCTCCTTGTGCGGCAAAACCATATTTGTTGGAGCAACGGAGGCCGCAGGGAAGCGGGCGAGCTTCGGATCGCTGCAATCGTCGATGTCTCTTGCGCCGGCGGGCCCAGCTCCGGTCTGCGAACTCTTCGATATTATCTTCCGCTCGACAGACTGACTGCCGCGACGGTCGTTACGCGGAAGCCCGCATGTGACACTCATGATGTTCTCTCGAGCAAGAGATCTGCGCTGTCCCCAAACCGATAGCCAGCGTGTTTCTGTAGATTGACGTGCGTGAGAACGCTGCCTACGGGGACCTGAGCCGTCTCGTCCTCCGTCAGCAGCTGCAGAACACCGCGCGCGATGCTGCGACGCGTCCTGCCCCAGCGAACGGCGAACAGAACCACGTCAGCCCAGCCCGTCAGTAGCCTGGCCTCAGGTCCTCCAAGTCCCAGCGGTCCATTTATAATGACGACGCTGTAGATTGAGCGCAGCTCATCTGTGACCAGGGATCCGTCGATCATCGACAGCTGCGGCAGCAGATCCTCTGATGGTGCCAGCGCCATGAAGTCGATTCCAATTTCAGGCATTCCCGTGACCGCGTCGTGCAGGGGACAACGGTCGTTCATATAGTCTCCAAAGGATTTATGCGGCCGGAGCGCGCCGAATTCGTTCAGGAACTCGTTCGTGAGGCGGGCGCCCGTGCTGTCAAGATCGAGAAAAAGCACTCGTCCCCCAAGTCGGGTAGCTGCCAACGCCAGGCTCCATGCAAGCTCGGTCTTGCCATCATGCCGGATACTGGACGTTACGAGGATGACGTGCGAAGCGCGGCCCCTCGCCTTGTTGAGTGTCACGGTGACGAGGAGGGAAGTGATGGCTCGGCTGTAGCTGGACTGTCGTTGGCCAAGAACCAGCTGCTGTAGTCGTTTCGCGTGTATTGTGGGCGCTTCCGGTATCAGCCCCAGGCATGGGACCCTGAGCGCGGCTTCAGCTTCGGCCTCGCCGCACAAGGTCTGATTGAGGCGGCTGCGGACCATCACGAAGATCCCGCCAATGAGACCAAACACGATCATGCCGGGCGGAATAAGGAAGATGGGCGGCAGGGTTTTTGGATTCGTCGGCGGCCACGCCGCTGAAAGGATCGAGACTCCGGGCAAGGGAGTTGCGATACGCTGCACCAGATCCTGTTGTTGCGTGAGTAGCTGGTTGTATCGCTGCGTCAAGATGCTGACCTGCGGCTCGAGCGCACGCAAGCCGGAAAGCCGGCCGGCTGTGTCGGCCACCACCGCATCAAGCACATTCTTGCGCCCCTCCAGAGCCGCAATCTGGGCACGGTAGATGTTCGCCTCCGCAGCAATGCGAGCAGTGCCTTGTTCGATCTCGCGGTTGATTGCAGTACTCAGGCCCGCATCCGCATTGTCGTTGGCTTGGCGAGCCGCCATGTCGGCCAGTACCGGTGACCCGATCGCTTCGGCGAGCGCCGCGACCGATGCTCCTTCCTTTCGCAAAGCCTCGATGTGTTGAAGGCGAGATTCCGTTGCGGAGAGATCCGCCTTCGACAAAGATATCTGCTGGCTGAGCTCGGCTGTCTCCTTGGCAGCGTTGTCCGCCGCACCTTGATCGACCGCGCCATGGCTCAGCCGATACTTTTCCAGGCGGTCGGTTGCTTTCGCCAAGTCGCTTTGTACGACCGGTAGGCTAGCGACGATCGAGGCGAGTTCCAGTCTGTCTGACGCCCTGCGCTTCTGTGCGAGATCGTCGATGTATACTTGGACGAACGTATTGGCCACAAGGGCGGCTCGCGCCGGATCGTTGTCGGTAAAGCCGACCGTGATCACTCTTGATCGCAGTTCCTGTCCAACCCTCATGCCCTTCCGTAATGCCTTGAGTTCGTCTTCATCGGCGGCCGCCGGCTTGCCCTGCGGCCAAATGCTTTCCAGCAGACCGGCTGCGAAGGTGCGTATGTTCTGCAAGTCGCCGCCGGCCGGAGCGGGGCGTGAATTTCCGGTTACGACATCCCCTTGCTCAGCAATGTTACCAACCTCCGTCTTGCGCAGGGCTGCCACCACGCGACGCAGATGCCCCTGCGAAGAGAGCATGGTTAAGTGGTCATCAATGCTCGCATCCAGCATCTCCTGCGCAGAATCTGCGCCTCCGGGAGCCGCATTCCTGCCAGGAGCATCGACAATCACCTGTGCGGTCGACTCGAACAGGACGGGACGCGCAAAACCCGCAAGCCCAGCCAACACACCGCCCAAAATCACCATTGCAAGCAGGAACCATTTTCTCCTCGCGACGGTAATAAGGAGTTGATGGAAGGGGGTCTGCGCGTCGATCTGTTCGCGCAGGAATGGCCTCATGCGCGGGTTGATCTCGCGCGTCGGCACGTGCATTTCAGTGGCGCGCGGAAGGTGAATGCGGCTGACTATGGAACCTTCCATCTTATACTCCTGTCAGTTCGAGCACTGTAGACATGCCCGTTGCCGGCCCTGGGGGCCGCCCGGCCTCGTTGCGCCAGGCCTGGAACATCAATGCGGGCCACAAATCACGAGAATGGTCCTGTCTTCCGTCAAGGTGGTCGCGCCAGCACATCGCGACCTTCGCAAAGTCGAAGATCCCATCTCCGGAGAGGCGCATATCGGCGACCAGATCGCTGGCCCAGTCGCGCAACGGGCCTCTCAGCCAGACCGCTATGGGAACATCGAAACCCTGCTTCGGCCGGTCGATCAGCCGTTGCGGAAGATAGCGGCTCAGCAACTGACGAAGTATCCACTTGCCTTTGCCATTGCGAACCTTCGCATGTGCGGGCAGCCGCCAAGCGAATTCGACAACCCGATGGTCGAGAAGCGGGCACCGGCCCTCGAGGCTGTTGGCCATGCTGGCACGGTCCAACTTCACCAGTATATCGTCGGGCAGGTAGCCGGCCATGTCGTCGTACAAGAGACGGGACAGCAGGCCATCAAGCCGGGGTGACTCTTGAATTGATGTGGGCGGCTTGTGGAGTGTGAGGCTCTCGGTCGATACTCCGGTCAGCCGTTGATACAATTCGTCCTCATCTGCTGCGGCGAGCAGCCGAGCGAGGCGGTGCAGCCGATCGCTCCGCAGCGCGAGCCGTGCACTCGCCGAAAGCGGCAGCTTGCTGACGAGATCGTAGCGCGCCGCACGGGCCAGCAATTCGACCCCTGCAGCAAGCGTGTGACGCAGCGGCGACGGCAGCGCATGCTGTCGTTTCAACCGCGCCGCCATGAAGTGGCGGGCGTAACCGGCGAAGCATTCATCGCCACCGTCGCCTGACAGGGCCACGGTAACATGCTGGCGGGCGAGCCGCGCCACCAGCAAAGTTGGTATCTGCGATTCGTCGGCGAACGGCTCGTCCCAGATCTGCGGCAATTCTGGAATGACCTCGCGCGCAGCGGCGGCCGAAAGGTGTAGTTCAGTATGATTGGTGCCCAGATGCCGCGCAACCTCCGCGGCGTGGGGAGCCTCATCAAACCCGCCTTCTCCGAAAGCAATCGTGAATGTGCGCACCGGCTTCGGCGACTGAGCCTGCATCAGCGCCACAACGGCGGAGCTGTCGATGCCACCAGACAGAAAGGCACCCAGCGGCACATCGGCTACCATGCGTTCCCGAACGGCAAGTCGCAGCAGGTCGTCGAGTTCGTCGGTCAGTTCTTCGTCGGTGCCGGCGATTGGATTCAGTCGACCGTTCGCGGCGACTTCAGGCAGCGACCACCAGTGTCGGACGCGTTGCGAAAGGGATGCGGCACTGCGCGCCTCGGCAAAATCTGCCGCCGTCACAGACAGAACCGAGCCAGGAGGTAACTTGAATACGCCTTGCCAGATGCAACTGTTACCCGGCACCCATCCCTTCGAAAGCATCGTCGCAGCCGCGTCGAGATCGAGCTCCTGACAGAACCCTGGAAAACGATTGATCGCCTTCAACTCGGAGGCAAAAACAAGCGCATCGCGTGTTGCAGCAACATAGAGCGGCTTTTTGCCCATTCGGTCGCGGGCGAGATGGAGGGTCCTGGTCTTCAGATCCCACAATCCAAATGCGAACATGCCAGCGAGGCGCGTCAGTGCGGTGTCGAGACCCCAACTCTCGATTGCGCACAGCATGACTTCGGTATCGCTGGCGCCACGGAACCGATGGCCAGCGCCTTCAAGTTCGCGGCGCAGATCGCGGAAATTGTAGATCTCGCCGTTGAACGTAATGGCATATCGGCCACTTGCCGAATGCATTGGTTGGCGTCCCGCCTCCGATAGATCGACGATAGCCAAACGCCTGTGGCCGAAGGCGATGCCGGCTTCACGGTTGACCCAGAAGCCTTCACCATCAGGCCCGCGATGACGAAGGCCCGTCGTCATCTGCCCTATGGCCGTGAGCGGCCTGGCACTGGCTGCATCGGGTGCAAGGAGAATTCCGGCAATCCCACACATGCCATCACCTCCGGTCGCTCGAGGTTGCCGAAACCGTTTGCGGCGTTCCGGCAACAAGGCAAATGGTCAGCGCAAACCACACGATTGGATGGCGGATGATCAGATGTGGCATCCCGAAGATAACGATCGACACGACGAGCACGAACAGGGCATCGAGCTTTGCACGCCATGCGCATAAAGCCGCCGCGCCGACAATCCAGGCCAGGGCTAGGACTGCAATCAAACCACCTTGAGTGTATAGATCGAGAATCGTGTTGTGAGCCTCGAAAGGCCGGGGCAGAAACTGGCTGTAGGAAATGGGCGGGCGCTCCAGATGCGGCCCAGGACCAAGGCCCAGGGATCCTGACGTCAGGCCCTTGCCCAATGCATCTCCCCAGAGATGGAGGCGAAGTGCGGCGGTTTCGGCGGTCGCGTCGCCGCCCTTGTCCTTGGTGAGACTTAAGGCGAACTGTTCGACGCTGCCCGCTTCCGTGAGAATGTAGGGCGTCATCGACAAGGCCAACGGAAGGAAGCCAATCATCAACAGGAGGGTAACTTGCCGGGAAAAGCTGGCCTTGCCGTCACCGGTTGCGAGCCATGTCCGAACCCGCAGCCCAAGAAATATCAGGCAGGCCAGGACCGTCGTGTACAGATAGGTATCACTCTTCGTCAGCCTTCCGATATAGATGGTCAGGATAAGGCTGCTGAGCCCGGCCAATCTCGCCCACGGATTGCTAGTGGTCGTCGCAAGATGCAAGGCGAATGGGCCAAAGAGTGCACAATAGAGCGCGAGCTGGTTCGGGTTCTCGGACCAGCCGCGGAAGCGATCCCAGTACCACGGATCGACGCCGGATTGGTGGATCCAACCCCATCCAAGTGCCAGCTGAACAATAAAGCCTGCATTCGCGATCGCGACCACCCACCACGCAGTACTGCGCAGATGACGATCAGCCTCGGGCTCCGCGGCGGCTAGGCAGGTGACGCAGATCAGCAGCAGGTAGGCTATCATATCGTGCATCACCACCGACAGGTACAGCACCGTGGTCAGATAGCCGACGATGGTGCCAATCCCCAGAGCAAGCGTCATGATCAGCCAGAAGCCCGCGACACGGATCAGGGCGGGCCTGACTACCAAGTGACCGCCGGCGAGCACCCGGCCGATCGACAGCATGATCCAAAGCGCGAGAAACAGCTCGCCATAGCCGAGCGGCACTCCCGGAATGGTGAGCTGCGCCGCATAGGACATCGCAACGCCGCAGGCCAGCAACGCGTCGCGGATCATCGGCGCGCTCCACCCAATGCGCGGTTTACAGCAGCCTCTTCAAGCAACGCCGGCGACGCCGGTCGAGCGAAGCCGCCATGGGATTTGGCGCTAAGGACATTGTCGTAGAGATCACAATATTGCTCGACCACCCAGGGCAGCGAGAACTGCGTCCGGACCAGCTCGACAGAGCGAGCGCCCATGGTCCTTCCTTTCCGGCGGTCGGACAAGACGTCTATAATTCGACACGCAAGGCTGTTCGGATCGTGCGGTGGGACGAGATGGCCGTTCCATCCGTCTTCGACCACCTCATTGCAGCCAGGCATCCTTGAGGCGACGATAGGCAATCCTGCCAGCCCTGCCTCCAGCAGGACGCGCGGAATCCCTTCGCGGTATTGTGTCGGAAAGGCGAACAGATCGGCCATGCCAAGCAGGGCAGGAACGTCGCGTCGTGGGCCCAAGGCGATGACATGGGGCGCATGTCGATCAATCTCCGCCTTGTCCACCGCAAATGGGCCCTCGGATTCCAATGGCCCGACAAGCACGAAACGGGCATCGGGCCTTTCAGCCAAAATGCGAGGGACTGCCTTGAGGAGTGTCGGGATGCCTTTCTGGCGAGTTAGCCGGCCGACAAAAATTACGATCTCGGCGGATTGGAGCCCAAGCTCCTCGCGCATTTTCATCGCCGACGGGCCAAGATGCCTTGCCATGGCGAACGCATCGACGTCGATTCCAGAACTGCGGATCACTCGTCCGCTGCCACGTATGATCAGTCGGTAGCGTTCAAAGAATGACTGATCGTCCCGATTTTGGAACACCGTAGCGGCCGTCCATAAGGACGAAAGCCATTGCAGTCCGCAAAAGATTGGGCGCAGGGCCAGGGCGCGCGGTTCCAGGGACGAGAACGTCCAGCCCAGACCGTTGATTGTGCGCACGACTGGAACGCTCCCGCGCACCGCAAGTGGCGTCACCAGGTTGGGCTTGGTGTCGAAGCTTTGGATAATATCCGGCCGGAGTTCCGCCATCAGCTTTCGAATGGTTTTGATGGCGGCCCATTCCCCGCTGCTGCTGGAAAAGCGGTCGAAACCGTAGCTGCGATGCGGAATGCCATGCCGCAGGAATGCGGCTTCACCGCCGCTCGAAACCGCAGTAACCTGGAATCCCTTCTCTCGCAGCGACATCAGGAAGGGGATTCGCAGGGCGTGATCCTCGCCTCCAACACACACGAGGTGCGGATTCATCCTGCGTCTCCTGACCGTTCGCCGTAGCCCGATCGCGCGAAGTGGCCGGCCGTTGAATTTGCTTTCATAGTGTTGGTTTCGTTACCCATCACGCCCAAGATCACGGTAGGGGCAGGCCTTGCCACTGTCCTCGTCTGTTTGAATGACACACACCGTGTCCCGGAAACGGATCGCCGTGCCCAGCCGGTTCAGGTAGCCGCGCGTTGCATCAAAAAGGTCGGCACTGCCCAGATGCCCGAGCACGGAGTGGTCCGTTGACAAACGGCTCGCGCTCCGCGGCACTTTCCTGTCTTGGTGCTGGTTGCCGTCGGAATGCCGCCTAATTTGCGCGGCTAGCTCATCCTCTGGATGCGCGAAGTTTGACCACGCGGGAGATGATCGCCCGTGCCTCCGATGCTAGCAGGATCGGAATGCCGTCGCGTACCGGGTAGGCAAGTCCTGCGCTCTTCGATACGAGTTCGTCGCGATCCCCATCCCAGGCAAGTGAGCCTTTGGTCACTGGGCATACTAACCGTTTCAACAACTCAGGATTGAAAGAGGCATTCTCTTCGGCTCGCCTATCCGCATCCATCTGCTATTCCTTTCTCGGCTCCGACGCGAGCGTCTTTCGCACAAAAGCCATCACCCGACGTTCGAGTCATTTCTGTAAATCGTAGAGTTCCGGCAAGTGTCATAAGCCTTGCAAACAGCACTTTCACGGTAGGTGCAGGCTTGGCCACCTGTCGTCGTCTGTTTGAATGAATTGACATTGAACGGAGCTGCGTGGCGGCGAAGTTGGAGGTGAGGTGTTGAACGCACAATGGGTAAGCACGATCGGAGACAACCGTGATAGGTGACCGGAAGGTTTCGTTATTGAAGACCGCTCGCGGTTAATGCTCTCGAGCCAGTGTTTGACCGTTCCGGCCAGTCAATACGGGCGACGAAATCGTAAACCGGACCGCCGGGTACTCCCCAATTGCTTGACCAGACCACCTGTGAACCGTCTGGGGACGGCGAGGCGTGGGTCTCACTCCAGTAGTCGAATGGAGCGTTCTTCGTCTGCACAATACGTCGAACCTCTCCGCTGCCGTCGATGCGCAGCGCGATGACTTCCCGCGCATACGGCGCCCAATTCGGATATTTCGATACTTCGTCCGGGTCGCCGGAATAGCTAAGGAACACCCAACCCGGCCTGTCCAGTGACCTGAGCGATGCATGCTGTGCTTCGCCATATCTCATCAGCGAGGTGACTTTCCCATCTGACAGCCTTCGCTTGATCACCTGGAATATGTCCGGATCGGATTTACTGATCCCCACATAGATTTCGCTGCCGTCGGCATCGACCGTCATGTCCCCATGGCCAGGCCGATGATGCTCGGTCCATTTTTGGCGCAGAACGCCGTCAACCGAAAAGATGAACGTCTGTTCAGTTTCGTCTTTTAGGTACTGAATGCATAAGATGTTGACGCCTAGCGGCGAGATTGAGCAGGCGCTGTTGGTCCCGACAAGCTGTGCGAGATCGATTTCCGGAAACTTCCGCCGCTGTTTGAGATCGTAGGCAAAGACGACCGCTTTGCCGTCCCCGCGAACCGCGCGCACGGCTATACGGCTGCCGTCACGGCTCGGATTCCCTTTATAAGGGCCGAACTGGAGATCGCTACTGTCAGTCGAAACAAACAGGACCTCCTCATGATTGGTGCGTGGCGCCCACGTCGAGATTTTCCGACCACCGACGCAGATCATCAGGTCGGGATCGCGAGGGTGCCATTCGCATTCGATCGATCGAACACGGCGAAAAAGCGGAGCGTAGGTGCGCCCATCCAGGAAGCATAAGCCGCCGCAGCCGTTGCTGATGACAAGAAGGCTCTGATCCGAATTCCAGGCCTGAGCGCTCGAATAGCGGTGGCTGCAATATTTGCTCCCGCATGCGATGCCGGCGCCGAGGATTCCGGGTTTGGTTATTCGCGTGAAAGTTGTGCCAAATGCCGCATCCTTCGCCGGGTGCAGGTAATCAGGCAGGTCCATGGCCACCGGCGCGACGAACTTTGTCGATGCCACATCCTCTTCACTCACCGCTCCGCGCAGATCTATGGATGTCGCGCTGGCAGCTAGCGTCAACGCCAAGACAATTTGGTAGCGAAAAAAGCGCATGTCGTGTCAACTCACGCGGTTCCGTCTCAATAGTTCGATTTCCGTTTTTATTGGACACCTTCTTCTCGACGCTTCAAAACCGTATCTCTCTAAGCTTCAACCCTTTTAAATTTCGCCCGCGCCGCGCCAAACTTGTCAATTACTCCACGCGCTATTATTTCGGTGGCGGCAGCGAGCCCGTCTGAATCTAAGCTTTCAACGCAAGTTGTCGGTACCGGGAACGATCCAAGTTGTTCCTCGATAAGATTAACGTGGTCGATATGATCAAGACTGCTCTGCAGATCAACTTCGAGGAACTTCTGAATGATGCCGAGATTACGCCGGCGTTCCCTCAACCGCGCCTCTAGAATCTCTCGTGGCGCCTGCAATCGGACAAGCAGGTCCGGTTTGGGTAGAAGCTCGAGGGCGCACGACACCCTTTCACGATCCGTTATGCCGCTGAACAAAACCAGCGAGCACACGAATTGCACCATACCCTGGTCAAAAATTGAGATCGTGTCCTTGGACGCTATTGCCGCGCGCCAGGCTTGTAGAAGAGCTTCAAGATGCCAGTTCAGACGAGCCGCCCACAGCTCATTCTTGGGTGGAAGGATCTTAAGCACTTCTGCACCGAGAGAACGCTGTCCAATCCACTTTGAATGCAAGCCGGAGACTAGTTTGAAGGCGGCTCTTCTAACCGGGTGTCGACGGTCGCCGGTCTGCAAAACAACAGAGTAGCCCTGAGCTCGCAGAACGTGCACCAGCTCGCACGCCAACGTCGTCTTACCAGCACCGGACGGCCCAAATAGCTCCAAGATCATCTTTCAATCCAGACTGAGGGAAGCCTTCCGGCAGTGATGTTATGTCCATTTGCTGAAGCGAACGCCCATCTCTTCCCGGGATGTCTAGCCGACGAGCCAGGAATTCGCGCCATCCGTATGAATGACGGTGTGGTCACGTTAGGATATCGACGAAGGCCATAATCGTGAACGGAAGGAGTGCGTTTCGGTCACTATCCTTCCCGATTGCCTTCCATCCGTTTGCCGTTCCGTCCCCGACAGGGCTGTGCAGTAGCCCAATGCCCCAGCGCACCTCCACGGGGCTCAGTAGTCATAAGTTCGGCATGTCTCATCCGTTCGGGGGATGCGAGATACCCAGCCATCTGGAAACCTTACCTCTGCGATGGCCCCACCCAGAACTGATCTTTTGCCGCCTCTATCGCCAATAGAACAGCTTGGGGGGCATCCAATGAATATGTTGGACAAAAAATCTTCGATTCCATCTCAGGAGAAATCGTATGAAAGCGGGCAGATGAGCGAGGACCTCAAGTCATATCCGTCAGCAGGGGCTACAGCCGCTATGCCTACTAGTTACGACGCCGAAGTCGCGGCCGCGGCCTATGATCTCCCAACAAAGCAGAGATATCAGGATCCGAGCTTTGCGAGCTGGTACCTGGACGGATATGCAGGCCGCTTGAAGCTGTCTACAATTGCATCCTACGTCATTGCGCGACGGGAGCAGCGCTGCATCGCCAAGGCGCTGGAGAGGTGCAGCCCGCCTCCATCCCAGGTGCTCGATATCCCATGCGGAACCGGGAAGCTGGCTGGCGTGCTGGGCCGGCATGATTGTCAGGTGCTGGCTGCAGACATTTCAATGGAAATGATGGCCCTGGCTAAGTCAGCATATGAAGGTCAGCCCGGATTTCGGGGATTCATCCGATGTGACGTGACGCAACTGCCGTTCGCCGACGAAAGCTTTGACACGGTGGTCTGTCTTCGCCTCATCCATCTTATCCCGCCACATCTCAGGCGCGACATTATCATGGAGCTCGCGCGCGTTGCCAGCCGCCGTCTGATCGTATCCTACGGCGTTGGCACCCGCCTCCAGAGAATGCGACTAAGGCTGCGGAAGATAATCACCGGAAGGCTGTCGGCGCCTCATCCCGTCAATCTTAACGTTGCACGACAGGATTTCGCAGAGGCGGGGCTCGAACTGGTACGCTCTTTCAGCGTCCTCCGGTTCCTGTCCTGCGAGCAGCTGTTCGTACTTGAGAAGGTAAAGGCGTGGCCTGCCGCCGGTTTGCAGCCTTTGCGTTAGCACTGGCATTGCGGATCAAGCCGCTGATGGGTGTCAAAAGCTGAAACGGCGACGGGAGGTGGCTGTGGAACCGGCAGGCAAGGCCATTCCGGCGCGCATGGCATCACTCGACCTGCTGCGCTTGGCCGCAGCCCTCGCGGTCGTGCTCTATCATTATCTTTTTGGCGGCGCGATCGCCGGAAGTCTCGATGTGGAATATCCTGCCGCAGCACCTTACGCCATCTATGGCTATCTCGGCGTCAATCTGTTTTTCCTGATCAGCGGTTTCGTCATCGCGTGGTCGGCCGAAGGTCGAACCTGGCAGGAATTCGCGGTCGCCCGCTTCGCCCGGCTTTATCCCGGATTCCTCGTCTGCATGACCGCAACTTTTGTTGTTCTCGTCGTCGCCAAAGACCAGCGTTTTCCGACCGATATTGCGACCTATGTAGCCAATCTCTCTATGTTCGCCCGCCTCTTCGGCAGACCATCCATGGATGGGGCCTACTGGTCGATCATGCTCGAGATCCTGTTCTACGGCTGGGTTGCAGTGCTGATCTTTGCGGGTGCCTTTCAGCGCTGGAAAATACCTATCGCTGCCATCTGGCTCGCAATTTCGGCAAGCAACGAGTTCTTCTTTGAGAACGCGGTGATACGCATTCTCTTTATTACAAACTATGCGCCTTTGTTTGCCGCCGGCATCCTCGCGGAAGACATCGTTGCAAGGGGCCGTTCGCCGGCTGCGTTCCTGCTTCTTGCCGTCGCATTCCTGGTGTCTTGCCAGACCATAATCTTCTCTCACAACTGGATGCATGAGCACTTTGGCGCTGCCATTTCGTATCCTGGTCTCCTCGCTGCCAATATAGTGGTCTACGGAGTCTTCTCTGGCGCGATACTGCTCCGCTCCGTGATTGCTCCATCCAAGGTTGTCATGATGCTCGGAGGATTGACTTATCCGCTGTATCTTTTGCATCAGTATATTGGCTACATCTCGCTTAACGCGCTGGCGCCGCATGTCGGAAAGAACGCCGCATTCTTCGTTGTCTTTGCCGGGATTCTTCTTGCCTCTTTTCTCGTCTGGCGCTTCATCGAGACGCCGGTACGCAAGCCGCTCGTTCGCGCTCTGGTGTCTGGGATATATCGCCTTGCACCAGCGTCGCAGCCAATCCGGCCAACCTCGTCCGCACGAACATCGTGATCAGAAGCGCTCGGCGGGTGTGCCAGAAAGATTCGCGTTAATCGCGAAACACCGGGGTATCCAGGCTTGGCACGCTGTACGGCACACTGGATGTGTCCCGCTTCCGGTTTCATTGACGGCTCAGCCGATTCCCCAGCACCCCGCATGACGAGGCTTCAAGAGCAGCGAAGCGCACTCCAAATAGCGCACGCCAGGTCCGGCACATGGCGCAAGACTCTCTTGCGACCTGGCACCGCATCGAAGGGCTTATCGGGGAGAAGGTCGCACTGTGTGTATCAACTTACGATCAAAGTTTCTCTCACGGGGTGCCGGTATGTGATTTGGCGCTAATATACGCAGTCTGTAGGTAGGGCGCTGTCGAAACAGAAAAAGGAATATTGGATGACAACTCTGCATTACACGTCAGGTGGATCGGGCACGGAAATTGCTCAAGCCGGATTCAATCTGGCTGACGTTTCATCCGTTGACCAACTCAATGCGCTGCCGGACGGTATGAAAGGCATGGTCTATCTGAACGAAACCGACGGAGTAACCTCCTCCTTTGTCGACAAGGTCACGCCCTTCATCGGTAATCCAAAGCTGTTCGGATTCTTCCTGGTTGACGAGCCGGATCCCACCGGCCAATGGGGTACCTACGCCTCTGCCGCAAATCTGAAGGCAGAATCCGACTGGATTCATTCCAATGTGCCGGATGCCAAGACCTATATCACGATGATGAGCCTGGGGACGTCGGCGAATCCAGATTTTTCGAACACCTACAATCCCGCCAGTACGGGTATCGATTACTACGGCGTGGATGTCTATCCTGTCCGCACGGATGGCGCGGTCGACTACAACATGATCGACAAATTCGTCGCCGCCGCTCAGGCATCGGGCATCCCGACGAGCCAGATCATTCCAGGCTACCAGACGTTTGGAGGTGGCGACTATAACACCGACATGGGTGGCAAATATGTCGTGCCCACCGCCACCCAGATGGAAACCATGATGGACCACTGGGCCAAGCTGGTTCCGTCACCCGCCTTCGACTACGCATACGCCTGGGGTTCGCAGCGAGGCGACACAGCGTTGGAGAGCTCTTCGGAACTGCAGGCCGTTTTCCGGGAACACAATCTCAACACTGGAGGGACTGCTCCTTCCGAAGCCGCGGCTACTGATCCCAGTTCTACGGCGAGCATCCCTTCCGAAGCCACCACCGGCGATAGCGCCTCGACTGCCACGGCTCCGTCCGAGGCCACCCCCAACGATAGCGCCTCGACTGCCACCGCCCCGTCCGAGGCCACCCCCAGCGATAGCGCCTCGACTGCCACGGCCCCGTCCGAGGCCACCACCGGCGATAGCGCCTCGACTGCCCCTGCCGAGGCCACCACCGGCGATGGCACCCCGACTGCCACGGCCCCGTCCGAGGCTACCCCCAGCGACAGCACCTCGACTGCCACGGCCCCGTCCGGGGCCACCCCCAGCGACAGCACCTCGACTGCCACCGCCCCTTCCGGGGCCATCACCGGCGATAGCAGCTCGACTGCGACTGCCCCTGCCGAGACCACTACCGGCGATAGCAATCATAGCAAGACCGCGCTTTCGCACCTCCTCGCTGGCAATAGCAGTTCGACCGACACCGCCGCCTCCACAAGCGATGGTAGTGATAGCAAGACCGCGCTTTCGCATCTCCTCGCCGGCAATGGCCGTTCGACTGATACCGCCGCTTCCAGCGCCACCACAAGCGATGGCAGTCATGGCAAGACCGCGCTTTCGCCCTTCCTCGCCAGCGACGGCAGTTCGACTGCTACCGCCGCTTCGGGCACCACCACCAGCGATGGCAGTCATGGCAAGACCGCGCTTTCGCACCTCCTCGCCGGCAATGGCAGTTCGACTGATACTACCGCTTCCGGCGCCACCATCAGCGATAGCAGTCATGGCAAGACCGCGCTCTCGCACCTCCTCGCTGGCAATGGCAGTTCGACTGATACCGCCGCTTCCGGCGCCACCACAAGCGATGGCAGTGATAGCAAGACCGCGCTTTCGCACCTCCTTGCCAGCGACGGCAGTTCGACTGACACCACCCACGATAATGCCGGCGACAAGGTAAGCGAGGGCAGCAGCGTTGACCGCATATTGGCTGCGTTGAACCATTCTCTTTCGGCCGGCTCGGAGCTTCTCCCGACCAACGACCCGTCCGACACAACGGCAACCAGCCTGGTTCGCCACGGGTTCGCGCAGACCGTCCAGCCCGATGAAAATGTCGGCGCCCAGGCAAAAAATGGCGCCGCCGAGATCATGTCCGGCCACGGAGGCAACGACGCCTTCGACTTCAGCAAGCTCCAGGACAAGCTCCACCTCGATCAACCCGCTCTTACCGAGCTTAAGTCGGGCGGGCTTTCATTGCATGCTTCCTCTGCTGATACGGCCGCCGATGATGGTTCCCACCACATCATCTTTGACAGTACAACCGGATCGCTCTCTATCGACAGCGATGAAGTCGGCGGCGCAGCTCAAGCGCAGCTCGCTACCCATTTCCCGTGGCAGCATCAGTCTTTGTGATCTGAAAACCCGGAGTGGCGGACCTTCAAATGGAGTCGGGTCCGCCGCTCCGTCTTTGTTCAATTGCGCCACGGAAGCTTGGCCAAGGGAAGATAAGATACCGGCGGACATCGGAGAGATCGAAGTTGGTCGGCATCATCACCAATGCGAATTTCGGATTCGCAACACTAAGCGGTCTCGGCAATTTTCAGCACGGCGTCGATCTCGGCCATCACCGCTGCCGGCAGCGGCCCTCTTTCCAGCGCACCGAGATTGTCCGCGACCTGCTCGGGCCGCGTGAAGCCGGGAACCGGCAAGGCGATTGCCGACTTGGCGAGGATCCAGCCGAGCGCACCCTGCGCAAGCGTGCGTCCGCCCGAGGTGAGCAGGTCGCGGATTGCCGAGAGCCTTGACAGATACTGCGGGTTGGCGGCGCCATCCCTGAAAAACACCATCCAATCGGCATTCCCGCCGCGCACGTCATCGGTGGGCAGCCTCATGGCCGGCGTGTATTTGCCGGTGAGCAGTCCCATTGCCAGCGGCAGCCGGCTGAACGAGACGAGGTGCTCGCGCGCCGCAACGGCCATCAGCTCGTTCGCCGGGGTAAACACATTGAAGTCGTTCTCTACGGCGACGAAACCCTCGCGCGGCGCGTAGGCCGCAAGCCGTTCGCAGTGATCGGTGCTCCAGCCGAAGCCGCCTATCTTGCCCTCCTGGCGCAACAGGCCGAGCGTATCGAACACCTCGCCGGCGCGTTCGATCGGATATTTCGTTGATGTGTAGCAGCACGACGTCGATAAAATCGCGCTGCAGGCGCTGCCGCGAATTGTCGATCGATGTCCGGATCGCCGCGGCAGAGGCATCCTCGGGAGCGATCTTGCGCGTTTCGGGATCGCCGAAATAGCCGACCTTGGTGACGATGACGGCTTCGTCCTTACCCTTCAACGCCCGCCCGAGGATTAGTTCGGCATTGCCGGCGCCATAGGCGGCAGCCGTGTCGAACACCCGCGCGCCGATGTCATAGGCCATCGCCAGCGCGGCTTGCGACCTGATATCGTCGACCTCGCCATAGATTGTCGCCGTGTCGCGCCAGCGCGCGGCACCCCCCGCTGCCCAGGTGCCGATCCCGATGCGCGGCACCGATCGGCCATCCCAAAGCTCCATCATCTCCATGCCCGTTTCCTCAACGGCGTAGGCTGGCATGGCGGGCACGCTCGCGGATCTCATCGCGGGAAATGCCAGCATCCACCAGTGTGCTGTCCGGGGCCTGCCTCAAGCTCGCAAGCGTCTGGCGATAGGCAATCCAGCGGGTGAAACGGTATCGAAGTTCATACAACATGGTCGTCTCCTTTGGCGCGCAGAATGCCCGCGCGCCTGGGTTGATCGAAAGCGCAAAGCATCTGCGCGAATCGCATGCTCGATCGAAAAGATGGCGCTCGCTTCTTGGCCAGCCGAGGCGCTTATCCCTGTCCCGTCAGGCAAGATTATCCAACGCCTCCAATTCCTGCATACTTGCGCGCGATGCCCGCTTCGCGCTACAGCCACGGTCGCAAGGAGTTTTTCATTTCTGCAAAATGGATATTGGCTGGGACGATCTGAGGTTGTTTCTCGACGTTGCGCGGCTGGGTGGCTTGAGCGCAGCGACGGGAACCACGCGCCTCAGCGCAGCCACCCTTGGACGACGCGTCACCGCGCTCGAAAAGCAGATTGGCGAACCGCTGTTGCGACGGTCGGAGACGCCGAAGTTGCGGGCCGCACTCTCGGCGCCGGACGCGATGCCGCCGCCGATCGCGAACAGATGCAGCCCGTACCGCGATCCGTAGAGCAGTTTCCAGCCCACCAGGATCACGACGATCCCCCAGAAAACCGGATAGGGAATGCCGAGGAAACTGCCGGAAACGGCAGCGATGACGATTTCAGGCACGGTGCCGCCGGAGACGGGACGTAAGATGCGCGTGATGCCAAGCACGATATACTGCGTCGACAGCGTCGCGATGATCGGATGGACGTTGAAGCGGGTGATCGCCAGGCCGTTGATCAACCCGATGAACGCGGCCAGCAGAAAGACCGCCGGGATCAGCACGATCGCCGGCTGGTCCAGCGCCAGCACCGCCGTCGTGAAGCTGATGACCGAGCCGACCGACAGGTCGAGCCGCCGATCAGCACGACGATGAGCTGTCCGAGCGCCGCGATGATCAGCGGCATCGCCTGGGCAACCAGGTTGAAAAGGTTTTCGGCCGTGGCGAACTGTGTCGTCTCGACGGTCAGCCACAGCGAAATGAGCAAGGCGACCAGCAGCGGCAGGCCCCACAGGCCCTGTCGTGTGTTCCGGCCACTCAGGATGTTGAACAGCGAATGATACATGGAAGCCCCTAATGCTGGCGCGTGGAGCCGCCCATCAGGGCCGCGTCGAGGATCTTGTGTTCCGTCGCCTGCGCCGCCGGCATTTCGGCAACGATGGTGTCGTGGTGGACGACGTAGATGCGGTCGCAGAGCCCAATCAACTCGATCGTCTCGCGCGACAGCACCAGCACCGCGCCGCCCTTGCGGGTGAAGTCGCGCAGCAGGTGGTAGATCTCCGACTTGGCGCCGATGTCGACGCCGCGGGTCGGCTCCTCCACCAGCAGAAGATCGAGATCCGCGGCGAGGTAGCGGCCGAGCAGAACCTTTTGCTGGTTGCCGCCCGATAGGGAGGCGACCGGAGCGGATGGACCTACCGCCTTTATGTTCATGACCTCCATCAAGCGGGCGATAACGCTTCGATAGGATCGCGCCGACGCAAGTTCGGATCGCCTCGAATGCAATCCGATGGCAATGTTGTGGGCGATCGGCAGGGCGAGAAAGAGCCCCTCTTCCTTGCGGTCTTCGGGAACGAAACCGACCTTCAGCTGCTGCAAATGGCGAACGCCTGATGATGTCGAGAGCGGCATCTTGAGCGCTTTGCCGTTGATGGAAATCGTCCCCGCAAAGGGATGGTAGCGGCCGATCAGCGATCTCAGGAAGCGCTGCTGGCCCTGCCCCTCCAGCCCTGCCAAAGCGACGATCTCACCCTTGTGCAAAGTCAGCGACAGCGGCTGCGATGTCTCGGTGATCCTGAGGTTTTCGACGCGCAGGATCTCGTCGCCCTTGTCGCCCGTGCGATCGGGAAAAAGGTCCTGGAGTTCGCGTCCGACCATCATGGCGATGAGTTCGTCGGTGGTGATCTCGGATACCACCCTGGTGCCGACCAGCGCGCCGTCCTTCAGCACCGTGACCGTGTCGCACAGCTCGAAGATCTCCTCCATGCGATGCGAGATGTAGACAACAGCCTTTCCCTTATCGCGCAGCCGGCGGATGTTGCGGTTGAGCACATCGACGTCGGCCGCGTTCAGCGCCGCCGTCGGCTCGTCCAGGATGAGCACGCTGGCGTCCGCCTGGATGCAATGCGCGATCTCGACGAATTGCCGCTCGGCGATCGTCAGGTTGGAGACGAGTTGTGATGGGTCGAGGGTGAGGCCGAGTTCGCCAAGCGCCTTGGCGGTCTGGCTGCTCATCTCGGGATAGTCGATCGAGCCGAACCGGGTCGTCGGCTCCCGGCCGAGAAACATGTTCTCTGCGATCGACAGATTGGGCAGCAGCGAGTGCTCCTGGAAAACGGTCGAAATGCCGGCATCCAGCGCGTCGCGCGGCGACTTCAGATCGAGCTTTTCCCCGTTCATGAAGATTTCGCCGGAATCGGGCTGATGCACGCCCGCCAGGATCTTCATGAGCGTCGATTTCCCGGCGCCGTTCTCCCCCATCAGGGCGTGGACGCTGCCCGCCTTCAGATCGAGGGAAACGGAGTGGAGCGCCTTGCTCCCTCCGAACGCCTTCGAAATGTGGGACATCTCGATAAGATTGGTCACGAAACCCTCGAACGAACCGGATTCGACAGATGGAACGGCCTGCGGGGAATGCTTGTCCACTCCCCGCCAGCCACGGCGCCGTCACTTCTTGCCGTAATATTCCTTGAGCTTGTCCTCCGGCAGTTCGCTCGGCCACCAGACATTGACCGTCAAATCATCGCGATAGTATTTGGCAGCCTTGTCCTTGTCCCAGCCGTCGGGGTTGTAGACATAGCGCTTGTAGAGCTGCTGACCCTCAAGCAGCGCAACAGCGGCGCGCACGCCGGCGGCGCCCTGGGCGGGGCTGTATTCGGGAGAGATCGACTTGAATCCGTCCGTGATCCACTGGCCGAAATAGCCATTGTTGCCCTCGCCCGAAATCGGTGGAATGGGCGTGCCGAACTGCTTGAAGACGTCGACGCAGGCGCGTGTCATGTCGGCGCCGGACGACCAGATGCCGTCGACCTGCGGATTGTTCAGATAGAGTGTCTCGCACAGCTTCTTGGCCTTGTCGTACTGCCAGTCGCCATGCTCCTCGGCGGTGATCTGCACATGCGTGCCCTTGAGCGATTCCAAGAGGCCGTTGTAGCGGTTAGTGTCTTCCGGATGGCCGGCCAGGCCACGCAGGACCCAGATCTTGCCGTTGTCGCCGACGGTCTTCACCAGCCAGTCGCCCATCACCTTGCCGAAATGTTCGGCGCCGCCCTGGATTTCGGTGGTGTAGGCATCGGAATCGATGCGGCCGGTATGAAGAATGACGGGGATGCCGGCGGCGACCGCCTTGGCGATGCTGGCGTTGGCCGATGTGCTGGTCACCGGCTGAACGATGATCGCGTCGACATGTTGCGCGATCAGATCCTCGATATCGGCCACCTGCTTCTTCTGGTCGAAGCCGGCATCGAGCAGGATGAACTTCGAGATGCGCTTGTCCTTTGCTGCGGCATTTTCCGCCTCGTGCGCCACCTGCACGGTCCAGGTGTTTGCGTTGACGCCGAAGTCGCTCATTCCGATGACCCAGGGCGGGTCCTTCTTGAACGCACCGGCCGCGGTCATGCGCGTGTCGTCGGGGCGCGGCGCGACGCCGTCCATCAGCTTGACATCTTCCGCATGCGCCAGGGATGTTACGGCAAGCGCTGATACAACGAGCACTCCCAGACTGACGGTTTTCAGCAATCCTAACATTGAATTCTCCTCCTTGTGGTTGCCCCGGCCGTACGAATGCGTACGGCCGCGAGACGCTCCCCCAATGCACGCTCGTCGTCGCAAACCGACCGATGCACGCAATTCTCCCGCCCCCGAACACATGCGTGTCGAGGTCCAACCTGGGCTGGACGATGATGACGGTTGAGGACTCCTCCGGGCACTTTAGAAGCACAGCGGATTCGGCCTGTCAATAGTTAGTCATGTTGAATTACTATTCCCTTGCTTGCCTTTCACCGCTCCTCTATCCATCATGAATGGCGCTCGCCGGCTTCGGCGCGCTGTCAGTCCCGGCGGGAAAAACATGCGATCAGTATTGTGCTACGGCGACTCCAACACGCACGGCCAGATCCCCGGCAGGGGGCCGCTCGAGCGCTATGGTCCCGATGAGCGTTGGCCGGGGATACTGCGTGCACAGCTGGGGGCCGATTGGTATGTCATCGAGGAAGGATTGAGCGGTCGCACCACCGTCCATGACGATCCGATCGAGGGAGCACACAAGAACGGCCGAACCTATCTTCGCCCTTGCCTGCAGAGCCATGCGACGCTCGACCTCGTCATCATCATGCTCGGCACTAACGACCTGAAGATCCGCTTCAACAAGCCGCCGTCGGAAGTGGCGATGGGAATCGGCTGCCTCGTTTACGACATCAAGGAGCTGGCGCCAGGTCCGGGCGGCACCACGCCCGAAATCATGATCGTGGCGCCGCCGCCGATGCAGGACGACGTCAAGGAATGGAAGTCCATCTTCGCCGGCGCGCCGGAGAAATCGCGCCTGCTGGCGCTCGAGTTCGAGGTTCTGGCGGACTCGCTCGAACTGCACTTTTTCGATGCCGGCTCGGTGGTATCCTGCAGCGAAGCGGACGGGTTTCACATCGATGCCGAAGCCCACAGATTGCTGGGCACGGAGCCGGCCCGCGCGGTCGACGCCATCGGCTGGAGCCGCTCGACATGAGCAACCAAACCGCTGCCAGGCAACGCGCTCTTACCGACGGGGAGACCCTTGCCTGACATGAGATTCGCACCACCCAATCCCTTGCGCATCGCGGATCGTGCGAGCGGGCTGAATGCGTTGAGCGTCCGCAGCTACAATGAGCGGCTGGTGCTATCGTTGCTGCTTCAGAACGAAGGCATTTCGCGGATGGAAATCGGCGAGAAGACCGGCCTGTCGGCGCAGACGGCCTCGGTCATCGTCCGCTCGCTCGTGCAGGAAGGCCTGGTCTCGCAGGGCGAGGCGCAGCGCCGCCGCGTCGGGCCGCCCACCATCCCGCTTTCGCTCAATCCGGAGGGCGCCTATGCGGTCGGCGTCGGCTTCAGCCGGCGCAGGATCGACATCGCGCTCATCGACTTCATCGGCACCGTGCGCTTCCACAAGCAGCTGCCGGCGGATGAAGCCAATCCCTTTCCGCAAAGCAGTGATTTGCTGGGAGCGATCGGGCAGGCCATGACGAGCCTGCCGATCGAGGCGCGCGGCCGGGTCGCCGGCATCGGGCTGGCTGTTCCCGACGAAGTCGACGCCATGGCTGCAATCCGCAACGGATCGAGCACCTCCTTGAAGGCTCTGCAAGGCGAGATCGAAGAGCAGAGCAAGCTGCCGGTTTTCGTGCAGAACGACATCACCGCGGCAGCCGGCGGCGAGAGCATGTTCGGCGTCGCAAAGCCGCTGAACGACTATTTGTTCTTCTATCTCGGCGCGAGACTACAAAGCAGGCTTATCCTCAATCACCAGATCTACAAGGGAAACTCCAGCGCAAGCTTCGATCATGGCCTTGTGCGCCTGGAGAGCGAACTGACCGAGCGCGGGCGCCCGTCCCAAATCATCTGGAGCAGCAACCCGGAGTGGCCTGATCTCGGAGAGGCCTACAGCGAATGGCTGGGGGAATGCTCCAATCGCCTGAAAGCGTCGATTTCGGCGCTGACCCAGTTTGTTGAGTTCAGGACGGTCGTCCTGTCCAGCTATGCGCCGCGGAAAATCGCCAAGGCGTTGTGCGCCGACATCAACCGCGAATTCGTCACCATCGAAGCGTTGCCGGCGCGGGTCACCATCAGCCCGAAGGCCGTGGGAGCGGCGAGCCTGCCGTTCAGCTCGCGCTTCATGATCCAGTGATTGTGCCCGAACCGCTCTGTCTAGCCGACCCAGGCGTTCGCCTCGCTTCTGCTAAAACAGCCTCACATTACCACTTAGGTTGTCCTCAAGGGCCGTTCGGAATTCCCGCTCGAATACCCCGGCATGGAGCGAGCGGGCGTTCGATGAGACCAAACCGGCCTTTGGTTGGCCCATGAGCGCCGCGGCTGCACCGGAGACGTCGTTGGAGTTCCGTCAAGCGATGGCGGCCCTTCCGGCATCTGTTTTCGTCGTGACGACGGCGGGTCGCGCTGGAAGGGCCGGCATGACAGCGACGGCCGTTTGCGGATCGGCCGTAGGTCGGCCATGAAATAGAAGGCGGGATGTCTCCCGCCCCCTTTTTTATTACTTCGCGATGCAGGTGGCGACCGTCTCCGGCGTGCAGACGTCGAGGCCGGTATAGGTCGGATCGGTCGGAGCAGGCTTGCCGTCCTTCATGTCCTTGAGCGCAAACATCGTCTTGTAGCCCATTTCGAACGGACGCTGACCGACCTGGCCGAGGGAGTATCCTTCCTTCATCTGGTCAATCTGCGTGGGCAAGGTATCGGCAACGACAAGGGCCAGTTCCTTCTTGGCGATCTTGTCCTTGTAGGGATCGACCGCAGCACGGTTCGCGTCCGGGACAAATTGCGGGAAGCCGCCGGTCGGCACGAATGCGTCAAGGTTCGGCATCTTCGCCATGTAGTCCTGGAACTGCTGTACCGAAAGCGGAAAGTCGTCGTTTGTATAGAGCGGGCAGCCTGGCGCCTCGGTCCAGCCGTTCTGACCGGTCAAGGGATCGCCGGGCGAAGCGGCTGACTTGGTCCCGGAGAGCGTGTCGCGGATGCCCTGCATGCGCTCGTTATGGTTTGCTGCAGCTGCGCCACCCGACTGGATGCAGATGGTGCCGCCTTTCGGCTTGATCGTCTGCACGATCTTGGCGAGGTTCACGCCAATCTCGTAGTTGTGCGTTCCGACATAGGCGGCGCGCAGGTCCTTGTTCTCGGGCAGCACGTCCGCGTCCCAGGTCAGAACAGGAATACCAGCTTCCTTCGCGGCTTGCAGAGCGACGGCCATGGCTGCCGCGTTCGCCGGTGCAACGGCGATGCCATCGACCTTCTTGGCAACCAGATCCTGCACGATCTGAACCTGTTCCTCACCGCCACCGTGCTCGCCGGGTCCGATGTACATGCACTCGAATGCGCCGTTGGACTCGGCCTCTGCCTTCTTGCAGCCATCACGAGCCTGGTCGAAATATGGGTTGTTCATGTTCTTCGGCACCAGCGCGAATACGAGTTTCTGCTGGGCGTAGGCCTGCCCCGCCGTCAGGGCGGACGCGGCAACCGCCGCCGCCAAAAGATATTTCTTCATCGATGTTCCTCCGTTTGTTGTGTTCACCTCAGGATATTCCACCGGCATAAGCCGGCAGAGCTCTAGCCACGCTTGATGGTGAAGGACTTCAGCGATTTGCCGGAAGTACCCAGACCCAGAAGCACAGCGAGAATTATGAAGATGCCGACAAAGGCACCCTGCCAGTTGGAATCGATGCCTGCCATCAATAGGGCGTTGCGGATGACCTCGAGGAAGGCCGACCCGATGACCGCGCCGAAGGCTGTGCCGTAGCCCCCCATCAGGTTTGCGCCGCCGATAACTGTGCCGGCGATGACGCGCAATTCATACCCGGTGCCGACGGCGTTGATCGCCGAACCGCTATAGCCAAGCAGCAGCAGGGATGCGATCGAGGCGCAGAAGGACGAGAAAACATACGCCTGGAACTTGATCCGATCGACGGGCACGCCCGTCATGCGTGCCGCATTCTCGTTACCGCCGATCGCGAACAGATGGCGGGCCCACGCGGTGAAGATGAATACCCAGCCGAGGGCTAGCGCCATGATCACCATCACCCAGAAATGGGACGAGAACTGCGGTATCCAGTAAGGAGCCCATCCCTCCAGCGAGTGCACCGGCCACTTCGCTTGGCCGATCGCTTTCACGATCGGCGCGTCAGGTCCGAATTGGTAGAGCATCTGGTTGCCTGACAGCACCACGGCAAGGGAACGAGCGATCGACAACATGCCGAGTGTGACCACGAAGGACGGCATGCCGATATAGGCGACGAAAAAGCCGTTGAACGCGCCGCAGGCAACTCCAGCGAGAAGGCCGGAGGCGAACGCCACGTACCAAGGATAATGCCAGGTCAGTAGAAGACCGGCCACGATGGCCACGAGGCCCATGACTGACCCAACGGAAAGATCGATCCCGCCCGTAATCAACACCACGGTCATGCCCAGGCCCATGATGGCGATCAGCGCGAAATTCCGGGTGATGTTGGTTGCGTTTTCGGCTGTGCCGAAGCTCGGTTCCAACACTGCCATAAACGCGACAAGGACGAAGAGCGCGACCGAGACCCAGAAGGCCTGGCTACTTCTCAACTTCTGAAGCGCAGTTTGTTCCATGATGCCGACGACGTCGGCAATCGAGGCGTGGCTTTCCTGGATCGCTTCGGGTTGACTAGGCTGCACGGATCGCTCCCGTGATTAGTCCGGTGATTTCTTCCGGAGATGTCTGAAGGGTGGGTTTGTCGGCAACCTTCGTTCCGCGCCGTAGAACGACGATGCGATCGCACACGGCAAAAACGTCTGGCATGCGGTGGCTAATCAGGATCACCGCGACACCGCGCGCTTTCATGCGCCGGATCAATTCCAGGACCTCAGCAACTTGGCGCACGGAAATCGCAGCGGTCGGTTCGTCCATAATGACGAGTCTGGCGTTGGACAAACGGGTCCGTGAAATCGCAATTGCCTGGCGCTGACCGCCCGACATTTTTTTTACGAGATCGCGTGGCCGCGTTTCTGACTTCAGTTCGCTGAACAGCTCCGCGGAGCGATCGATCATCGCCTGCTTATCGAGTATTCGGAAAGGCCAGATGCCCTTTTTGAGTTCTCGGCCTAGAAACACGTTCTGCGCGGCGGTTAGATTGTCCGCCAGCGCGAGATCCTGATACACGACCTCGATCCCCTCGGCGCGAGCATCGAGCGGCTTATGGAAGTGGCAGGCCTTGCCGCCGACTCTGATCTGCCCTTCGGTCGGGGGAAAATTTCCCGAAATCAGTTTGACCATTGTCGACTTGCCGGCGCCGTTGTCCCCCATCAGGCCGGCCACTTCACCGGGTTCGATCGAAAAGCTGACGTCGGACAGCGCGCGGATTGCTCCGAAGCTTTTGCCGACGCCCTGCACTTCAAGCAAAGACACGTGGTTCATCCTCCCGTGGACCGGCGGCTCTTGGAGTCTCGCCTCGCCTCATTTTGCAACGGAAATTGCATATGAAGTTCTTGTGCAACAATGCTTATTGCAGAGTTTTATAATTTGCAACAACTATTTTGATGTCAATTAACTAACTGTTTTTAATGATATGTTTTTGCGCGACTTCATGCGGAATCGCTTTCAAGCGATTGCCCAATTGCGGCATCTGCTTTGTTGCAACGGTTTCCTGTTGCACCGGACTGACAGACCTTGGGTAGCGGCTTCCGGTGGTTGCTTAGCGGCTGCGATGCTATCAATGGCCGTTCAGCTCTTTGCCGTTGACCACGAGCATCGGGTCGATCCTGCTCTCGAAGAAATCGAGCACATTGCGCACAGCTGACACGGCCATCCGTTCACCGCATTCGGCGGTGAGGCCGGCAATATGCGGCGACAGGATCACCTGATCGCAGGACAGAAGCGGATTGTCGGCGGCGGGGGGTTCCTCGTCGAACACGTCGAGGCCAGCGGCCGCCACCTTGCCAGACGCAAGGGCTGCAAGAAGTGCCTTTTCGTCTACGACGCCGCCGCGCGCGGTGTTCACGAGCCAGGCTCCCGGCTTCAGAAGGGCGAACTCGCGCTCGCCGATCACAGGAGCATCGCCCTTGGGAGCATGGACGGAAATCGCATCCGCCCATTTAAGGGCCGACGCCAGATCGGAGACGGCTTTAGCAGGGCCTTCCGGCCATCCGATTTTTTCGAGATACGGATCGTAGGCGGCGACTTCCATGGAAAAGGCAGCCGCCATCTTCGCGAGATGCCGGCCGATGCGGCCGTAGCCAAGAATCAGCAGGCGCTTGCCGGCCAGTTCCGAAGCTTCCAGCCGGTTGCGCCAATTCCACACACCCTCGCGAACTGACCGGTCGCCGCGCACAGCATGCTTGGCGCAGGCAAGGAGCATCATCATCGCGTGCTCGGCGACAGATATGGAATTGACGTCTCCGACGACGGCGAGCGTGATCCCACGCTTGTTGAGGGACGGCAAATCGACAGAGTCGTAGCCGACACCGTGGCGGGACACGATCCGGAGCCTGTGCCCCATCTCAACGGTCGCCGCCGAGAGAGGCTGTGTGCGGATCACCAGCCCGTCGGCCTTGTCGATCAGCGGGGCATAACTTGGCTCGGAGACTTCCTCCACGTAATCGTAGGTGATGCCGGCGGCCTGTTCGAGCAAGGAAATTCCAGCCGGATGGAGTTTCCCGGCAACTAGAACATGCGGCATCAGTACCCTCCCTTGGAACCGGCGCTGACGCTTGATCCGCCCGTGAGTTCCCTGAACTTTTTGACGTTCGCTTCCGCCGCACCGGCCAGCATGCGCACGTCGTTGGAGACGGTGGTCATGTTGTAGCCCCACCCGATCGCACGCGCCGCGTAAGCCGGAGTTCCACAGTGCAATCCCGCGGCTATGCCGGCTTTTTTGCAGGCCGCCACGATATGCTGGATGGCCTCGATCATCTCCGGTTCTTCGCGGTCGAAGGCAGGCGGCAAGCGGCCCTGGGTCATGCCGAGGGTCAGGTCGGCCGGACCAACGTAGATCCCGTCCAGTCCAGGGGTCGAAGCGATCGCGTCGAGATTGTCCATCGCCTCGGCCGTCTCAACCATGGCAAAGGCAAGTATCTCGCCATTGGATTCAGAAGCGTAATTGGCACCGGCCGCGAAATTCACACGTGTCGGACCAAAGCTTCGGCTGCCGAGTGGCGGATAGCGCACGTAGCTGACAAACTCGGCCGCCTGTTCGGCGGTATTCACCATCGGACAGATAACGCCGTAAGCACCTGCGTCGAGCACTTTCATGATGATGCCTGGCTCCAGCCAAGGCACCCTGACGAGCGGCACCGTAGCGGAGGCACGCATCGCCTGGAGCATTAGCAGCAGGCCGCTGTAATCGAGCGCTCCATGTTGGAGGTCGACGCCGATGCAGTCGTAACCTTGCGCCGCCATGATCTCGGCGGTGAAACTGTTGCCGATCGAAAGCCAGCCATTGATGGTGGGCTTCCCATCGGCCCAAAGCTGCTTGAGCCTGTTCTTGATCATGAAAAACGCTCCTTAGAATACGATATGAGCCAGCTTGGTATCGAGATAGTCCCGGATACCTTCCGCGCCGCCTTCCCGGCCCATGCCGGAATGGTTGGTCCCGCCGAACGGCGCCTCGGAAGCCGCTAGCGCAAAGCTGTTGATGCCGACCATTCCGGCCTTGAGCGTCGCGACAACTCTGCGGGCGCGCCCCGCATCCCGGGTGAAGGCATAGGCAGAAAGCCCCATCTTCGAGGCGTTTGCCCGACCCAGGACCTCCTCTTCGGACGAGAAACGGGTGATGGCCGCGATCGGACCAAAATTCTCCTCGGCAAACACGGTCATGTCGTCAGCAACATCGGTAAGGACCGTCGGCTCAAAGAAATGACCGGCGTTGAACGCCGGCGAGCGGCGGCCGCCTGCGGCAATCCTGGCACCGGCCTTTTCCGCGTCGGTAACGATTTGTTCGATTTCGTCGGTCCTCCTGGCATTGATCAAGGGGCCCATCTGCACCGTCGGATCGAGACCATCACCCAGCTTCAGGGCCTTCGCCCGCGTGACGAACCCGTCGACGAAAGCATCATGGACCTTTTCGTGGATGAAAAAGCGGTCTGGCGTGACGCAAACCTGCCCGGCATTGGCGAACTTCGTGGGCACGGACACGTTGAGCGCGCTTTCGATATCCGCGTCGTCGAAGACGATGAGAGGCGCGTTACCGCCAAGCTCCATCGACACCTTCTTCACCGTATCGGCTGCGTCGCGCAGCATTTGCTGCCCGACCCGTGTAGACCCGGTCAGCGAAACCTTGCGCACAAGCGCCGACGCCATCAGCGGCACGTAGGTTGTGGCCGTGGACCCGACGAGAAGACCGACCGTGCCTGGGGGGAGCCTGCCCGCACGCAGGCAGTCGATCATCACCATCGCGACCCCTGGCGTCTGGCTCGAAGGCCGAAGGATGGCCGAACAACCGGCGGCAAGCGCCGGGGCGACCTTGCGGGCGACGAGCGCGGCCGGAAAATTCCATGCCGTAAAGGCCGCCACGACGCCGATCGGCTCATGCAGCACTTCGAAGCGACCTCCGGGGACACGGCTCTCGATGATACGGCCATAAACACGCCGAGCCTCCTCGGCGTACCACCGGAACTGATCCGTCGCCAGAACCCACTCGCGTTCGGATTGGGCAATGGGCTTGCCCGTCTCCAGCGTAATCATGCGGGCGGCTTCGTCCTTGCGCCGGCCCATTTCGTCGGCGATAGCGTGAAGCGCGTCGGCGCGCTCGAACGCGCTCTTTGCTCGCCAGGCAGAAAGGCCACGTTCGGCGGCCGCCAAGGCAGATTGTGTATCGTCCAGCGTCGCGGTTGGAGTGTCGCCCAGTGAGCGTTCGGTGACGGGACTGGCTACGGTCGCCGTGCTTCGGTCGGAAGCGGCGCGCCATTCACCGTCGATGAAAAGTCCGTATTTGTCATACATTGCCGTCACCGATCTCGCTGGTGCTGACCACCCGACGCTCTGCGACAGATTTGATCGCTGCTTCGGCGAGGACCAGCGCAAGGCGTCCGTCCTCGAATACGACCGACGGCTGGCGTCCATTTTCGATGGCGTCGACGAAGTCGTCGATTTCAGCGTTGAACGCTTCCCTGTATCGCTCGATAAAGAAGTGAAGGTATGGCTGCGCCCGATCGCTCAGCCCATCGGCATAGATACGGGCCTCATGCGCGCGTCGGTTCTCGGAAATCGCCATGCCGGCCGATCCGAAAGCCTCGACGCGCTGATCGTATCCATAGACCGCGCGTCGTGAGTTGTTGATGATGCACTGCTTGCCGCTGGCGGTGCGCAAAACCACGGTCACCGTATCCCAGTCATTCGTCTCGGCCATCAGGTCCGGGTCGACCAGCCGGCTGCCGGTCGCAAAGACCTCAACGGGCTCTTCACCGAGCATGAAGCGAGCCATGTCAAAATCGTGGATTGTCATGTCGCGAAATATGCCGCCGGACACGCGTATGTAGGCAGCTGGCGCCATGCCAGGATCCCGCGACGTGATGATCACCTGGTGGAGCTCGCCGAGCTCGCCACTCTGGAGAGCCGCCCGCACCGCAGCATGCCCGGGATCGAAGCGGCGGACGAAGCCAATCATGATGGGCAGCTTGCTTCCACGGATGTTCGCGGCACAGCGATCGACACGCATCAGGTCAAGGTCGATGGGCTTCTCGCACAACACTGGCTTTCCGGCCGCCACTGCCCGCTCAATGTAGTCGACATGGGTATCGGTGGCCGTCGCGATCAACACGGCGTCCACATCGTCCGTGTCAAACATGGCGTCGGCCGAGTCCAACGCGGGAAGGCCGAGCATGGCTGACACTTCGTCGGCGGCGGCGCGATTGACGTCATACACCGCCGCCAGTTTCGTTCGTGGGTGTGCAGCGATATTGGCCGCATGCATGCGCCCGATGCGCCCGCAACCGAGCACGCCAATTCTCAGCATTGCATTCCTCCGCAACAATATTTTTGCAATGATCGTTGCAAAGAGGTTGATTTGTCAATGGCTATTTCGTAATAGTCTGCACAACGGAAATTCGCCAGGGAGGAAGCGATGACGAAGACCATTCGTCTGACCATGACGCAGGCGCTCGTGCGCTATTTAAGCAATCAATTCACCGTTATCGACGGCAGCAAGGCTCCGCTGTTTGCGGGCGTGTTCGCCATTTTCGGTCACGGCAATGTCACCTGCCTGTCCGAGGCCTTGGAGGCCGCGCAGGACGTCCTGCCAACATGGCGCGGCCAGAACGAGCAGTCGATGGCACTGGCTGCGATCGGGTTCGCGAAAGCGAAGCGCCGGCGCCAGATCATGATCGCCGCTACCTCTATCGGCCCGGGCGCTCTGAACATGGTGACCGCCGCAGGCGTCGCCCATTCAAATCGGCTTCCGGTACTGATGCTTGCCGGCGACACCTTTGTCAGCCGCCGGCCGGATCCGGTGATGCAGCAGGTCGAGCACTTCGGCGATCCTACAGTAAACGTCAACGACGCGTTCAAGGCGGTGACTCGCTACTGGGACCGTATTGTCCATCCCGAACAGATCATCTCCTCGCTGCCCCAGGCGGTCGCGGTTCTGCTTGATCCGGCCGACTGCGGGCCGGCTTTCATCGCCCTTCCCCAAGACGTGCAGGAGGTCGTCTGGGATTATCCCGAGTCCTTCTTCGAACCCACGGTCCATGCGATTCCGCGCCCCCGGCCGGATCGCGCGCGTCTCGAAGAGGCGGTGCGTCTTCTCAAGGCGGCAAAGCGTCCGCTGATCATTTCAGGCGGCGGCGTGCGTTACTCCGGTGCGGAGGCTGCTGTTGCGAAATTCGCCGAGGCGCGCGGTATTCCGCTTGCCGAAACCATCGCCGGTAAGGGCACGGTGACGCACGACCATCCTGCCCATGTCGGGCCCATTGGCATCGTCGGCTCGACATCGGCGAACGCGCTTGCGGGTGAGGCCGATGTGATCCTGGCCGTCGGCACGCGGCTCATGGACTTCACGACGGGATCGTGGAGTGCGTTCAGCCCCGACGCCAAATTCGTCTCGATCAACGCCGCGCGGTGGGATGCCACGAAGCACCGGGCTCTCGCCGTGGTCGGCGATGCGCTGGAAACCATCAACGAGGTCGAGGCCGCGCTCGGTGACTGGAAAGCCGAAAGCGGCTGGACCGAAAAAGGCAAGGTCGAGTTTGCCAAGTGGAACACCGCGCTCGACGGATTCCAAAAACCCACGAATGACCCGGTTCCGACTTACGCGCAGGTCGTCGGCGTGGTCAACGCGAAGGCCGGCGAGCGGGATCTGCTGATCACCGCGGCAGGCGGGCTTCCCGGGGAAGTCATGAAGAACTGGCGCGTGAAAGAGCCGAACACCTTCGACTGCGAGTTCGGATTTTCCTGCATGGGCTATGAGATCTCAGCCGGATGGGGTGCGGCGATGGCGGATCCGAGCCGCACGCCAATCGTGATGATCGGCGACGGCACCTACATGATGATGAATTCCGACGTCTACTCATCGGTCCTCGCCGGCCACAAGATGATCCTGATCGTCTGTGACAATGGCGGTTATGCGGTGATCAACCGGCTGCAGAATGCCAAGGGCGGCGCGTCGTTCAACAACTTGATCAAGGATTGCCGGGTCAAGGAGCCGTTTTCGGTCGACTTCGCCAAGCACGCCGAGGCCATGGGCGCCCTCACGCGGCGGGTAGAGAGCCTTGCCGATCTCGGCCAGGCTGTGGAGTGGGCCAAAGGGACGGATCGCACCACCGTGATCACCATCGTCTCCGATGGCTACACCTGGACACCCGGCGACGCCTGGTGGGATGTCGGCGTGCCGCAGGTCAGCGAGCGGGCCGAGGTGCGCGAGGCCCATTCGGTTCAAGCCGAAGGCCGCAAACGGCAGCGCATCGGAGTCTAGGTTTTTCGGACGCCCCCTGGGGCGTCCTCTGCCGGAACGATGCCACACTCCCTGAGCATTGTTCCGGCAGTTTTTTCGCGGCGCCAAAAGTGGGCGGCGGCAGCTGGAATGATGATGGAGATCAAGATGAGAGCCAAGCTCGGCATCGCGCCGATCGCCTGGTGGAACGATGACCTCGCCGAATTGAGCGACGACGTTTCGCTGGAGGAGTGTCTGCGGCAGGCCCGTGAGGCCGGCTTCACCGGCATGGAGACCGGCCGCCGCTTCCCGATGGACGCGGCGGTTCTCGAGCCCATTCTGAGGCAGCACGGCATGAGCGTCTGCGGCGGCTGGTTCTCCGGTCTGCTGCTTGACGGCGATATCGAAGCGGAGAAAGACCGCATCGCCCAGCAGATGCAGCTCTTCAAGGCCGTCGATGCCCCCTGCATCGTCTACGGCGAGACTGCAGGCACCATACAGGGTGATCTCCGCGCCGCTTTCCACCAAGCGGCGGCTCTCGGAAGACGAGATCAGAATCTATGGTCGCAAGATGACTGCCTTCGCCGAATGGTGTTCGGACGAGGGCATGCCGATTTCCTACCACCACCACATGGCCGCGCCGATCGAGACCGAGGAAGAGCTCGACTTCCTGATGAAACATTCCGGCGAGGGTCTGGCCCTGCTTTACGACGCCGGCCACATGGCCTTTGCCGGCGGCGACGTGCTGCGGGTGGTCGACAAGCACCACGCCCGCATTTCGCATGTACACACCAAGGATATCCGCCAGGCAGTCGTGGACGGGCTCGACCGCACCCGGGAAAGTTTTCTCGACGCGGTGGTCAAGGGAGCCTTCACCGTGCCCGGCGACGGCTCGCTCGACTTCGAGGCGATGATCAAGCGCTTGGCGAGCCACGGCTACGAAGGCTGGTTCGTCGTTGAAGCCGAGCAGGATCCCGTCAAAAGCCCGCCGCTCGAAATGGCGAAGATAGGTCACAAGGAATTGCTGCGCGTCATGGCCGCGGCTGGCTACACAGTGGAGGACAAGGCATGAACCGGATGGATGGTAAGATCTGCGTCGTCACCGGATCGACGCAAGGACTGGGCGCGGCTATCGCTCGCCAGCTCGCCCGAGCCGGAGCCGCTGGCCTCGTCACACTTGGTCGTAACGAAACCAAGGGCCGCGCGGTGGCCGCAGACATTTCGCACGCCACGGGCGTGCCCGTGCACTATGTCAACGCCGATCTTGGCAATGTCGAGGATTGCCGCCGCGTGATCGCGGAAGCGGAGCGCGTTTTCGGAAGAATCGACGTGCTGGTCAATGCAGGCGCGCGGACGGACCGAGGCACGATCCTCGACACATCGCCAGAATTGTTCGACGCCCTGTTCGCCGTGAATGTACGCGGACCTTATTTCCTCATGCAGGAAGCCATCCGGCACATGATCGGCCATGGCATCGAGGGTGCGATCTGCAACATCGGCTCGATTTCGCAGCAGGCCGGCCAGCCCTTCATCAACGTCTACTGCGCCACCAAGGCGGCACTGGCGACACTGACCCGCAACACGGCATTTTCCGTCATGAAGAACCGCATCCGCGTCAACCAGCTGGATATCGGCTGGATGGCGTCCGACCACGAGCGGGAATTGCAGGCGAGCGAGAAGGGCGATCCCGACTGGGAAGCGAAAGCCGTTGCACACCTGCCCTTCGGACGCCTGATCGACCCCCGCGAGGCGGCACGAGCGGTCAACTTTCTCGTTTCGGACGATGCGGGTCTCATGACGGGTGCGGTGGTGGATTACGACCAGACCGTGCTTGGCGCCGCACCCGGTCCCATGGCCGTGCCTGAGAAGGCGATGGCGCTCTGAAGCCATTGGAACCGTCGAAGCGGAGACGGAAAAGAAAGCAGCTGCCCTGTGAGGACCCACATCACTCTTCTGGGCGGCTCCGATAACGGATGAACCGGCGGCCCTGCCGCCAGAAGGAGAGCAAGATGCGGACCATTAAGGGGCCAGCTGTGTTTCTGGCTCAATTCGCGGGCGACGAAGCACCGTTCAACAGCATCGAGGGATTGGCCGGCTGGGCCTCGGCCAAGGGCTTCAAGGGCGTGCAGATACCGACCTGGGACAAGCGCGTCATCGATTTGAAGCAAGCGGCTGAAAGCCAGACCTATTGCGATGACTATGCCGGCAAGCTCGCCGAACACGGCCTGGTTGTCACCGAACTGGCGTCGCATCTGCAAGGTCAGCTTGTGGCCCTGCATCCCGCCTACGATCATCCGGCGGATTCCTTCGCCGCACCCGAGGTGCGGGGCAATCCGGCCGCACGGCAGGCGTGGGCAGTCGAGCAGCTTCATCTCGCCGCCAAGGCGTCGAGGCGTTTCGGCATAGACCGCCATGTCACCTTCTCAGGTTCGCTGCTGTGGCCGTTCCTCTATCCCTATCCGCAATGGACGGATGGGCTGATCGACGACGGTTTCGATGAGCAGGCTCGGCGCTGGCGGCCAATCCTTGATGCCTTCGACGAGAGTGGCGTGGACCTGTGCTACGAAATCCATCCTGCCGAAGACCTGCATGACGGGCTGACCTTCGAGATGTTCCTGGAGCGCGTCGGCAACCATCCGCGCTGCAACATCATGTACGACCCCAGCCATCTCGTGCTGCAGGCGATCGATTATCTCGCCTACATCGACCACTATCACGAGCGCATCAAAATGTTCCACGTCAAGGATGCCGAGTTCCGGCCGGACGGTAAGACCGGCGCCTATGGCGGCTTCCAGCCCTGGATCCGGCGCGCCGGCCGCTTCCGCTCCCCAGGCGACGGACAGATCGACTTCAAGGCGATTTTCTCGAAACTCTCCGGCTACGACTTCGACGGCTGGGCGGTGCTCGAGTGGGAATGCTGCCTCAAGAATTCAGAGGACGGCGCGGCTGAGGGAGCCCGCTTCATCGCCGATCACATCATCCGCGTTTCCGAACGCGCCTTCGACGACTTCGTCAAGGCCAGTGCGGACCGCACGATCAACGATGCCATTTTAGGTATCGACAGGGGGGCACGCTCGTGACTGCTGATTTTCAGCGACCGCTTCGGCTCGGCATGGTCGGCGGCGGCGAAGGCGCCTATATCGGCAACATCCATCGCATCTCCGCCCGGTTCGATGGCGCCTTCCAGCTTGTAGCCGGCGCGTTCGACGCGGATGCAGCGCGCGGCCACCGCTTCGCGGCAACGCAAGGTATCGATCCCGCCCGATCCTATGACGACTTCAAGGCCATGATCGCCGCGGAAAACGATCGCGAGGATCGCATCGACGTGGTGGCGATCTGCACGCCAAACCACACCCATTTTCCGATCGCCAAGGCTTTTCTCGAGGCCGGCTACGAGGTGATCTGCGAAAAGCCGCTGACTAACACACTCGAAGACGCGATCGCGCTCGAGCAGCTGGTGCGCGAGACCGGACGCTTCATGGGCGTGACCTATACCTATTCGGGGTATCCGATGGTGCATGAGGCGCGCGAGATCGTGGCAGCAGGCAAGCTTGGCGCGATCCGCATCGTGCAGGTGGAGTATCCCCTGGAATGGATGGCGACGGCCATCGAGACCGCCGGCAATGTCCAGGCCGCCTGGCGCACCGACCCGAAGCGATCGGGGCGTGGCGGCTCGATCGGCGACATCGGCACGCACGCCTATCATCTGGCTGGCTTCGTGACCGGGCTGAAGCTGGAGTCCCTGACAGCAGACCTCGCTTCCTTCGTCGAGGGACGCGTGCTTGACGACAACGCCCATGTGCTGCTGCGCTACGAAGGGGGCGCGCGAGGGCTGCTTTGGTCGTCACAGGTCGCACTCGGCTGCTCGAACGGGATCCGGCTGCGTGTCTTCGGCGAAAAGGGCGGGTTAACCTGGTTCCAGGAGCAACCGAACGAGCTGATTTTCTCACCGCTGTTCGGTCGCACCGAGACCATCAAGCGGGGTGCTGACGATCTGAGTGAGGCAGCGAAGGTGCGAACCCGCACACCGCCCGGCCATCCCGAGGGCTATCTGGAGGCCTTCGCCAATCTCTATCGCGGCTTTGCCGAAGCCATCCACGCCCGTCGCGAGGGGCGCAAGGCAGCGGCAATAGGGTTGAACGTGCCGACCGCTTATGACGGGCTGAAGGGTGTGGCATTCGTCGATGCAGTCGTCGATAGCGCCGAAGCCGAAGGGCAGCCATGGCTGAAACCTCACGCCGTCTGACAGGCCATCGGGGGTGCGCCGACGCAAGGTCGGCGGGCCCTCAATCCTTCCGGGGAGTCTGGGTCAAAACTCAAGTAGCTGGCTACCCAAGTGGTCAGGATGGAAGGGGAGTTGCCCGCTGCCGGAACGAGAAGTTAGCGCCAATGGCGGCCGTTCGGAGGCATGTTCCGGAATGACTTCATGGGGGCTGGACGCGGAATGGCAGCTCTCGTGCTACTGACCTTAGAGAGCGGACCGTAGGTGGGGTGGACGTCGTCACCACCTGACCTTTTCTAGCATTGAGTTCCAGCCGGTCTGCGGCGTAAACGGAACGCGATCATGCCGCCGGCGCTACTCAATGCGATTTGATTAGTCGGCATAGCAATCTGACGACCAACGCTAGCTCTGCACGCGTGTCGAAGATTTTCAGGCTGGTCAACCACGTTCGTGGCTTGGCGGCAAAGGACGCCCGCCCCGAACGCGCATACTATCCTGAAAGAACTTCTTCATCTCGCGAAAAGCGGAGAATCCAAAACAGCGGGCAAGCCTTGTCGGCGCAGTAGTGCCCACGCCACAGCGGCGGGCAATCGCGGCCGCGCTTTCAAATGCAATGATCTCCGGCTTTTCAAGTGCTTGCCGAGCTACCTTCTCGAGAGCGGGGGTCAATCGAAGCTCGCGCTTCGCGATCGCAGTTTTGATCTCATCAAGACATTTGGGTCTGTGTGCAAGTACAGGCGATTTCATCCGAAACCCTCCAGACCTTCGAAGAATCGGTAGCCAGCTAGCCCTGAAATCCAGCCCATGACGGCAAGGCGTTCACGAGCCACGTCAGCCCAATCGCTCTGAAGCAAACGATCCAGGCGACGCGGGGAATACGACGGTCTTGTTCCCGTTGAGGAAAACCCGACGATGGATATGGGCGTGGATTGCCCGGGCGAGCACCTGTGCCTCGACGTCGCGGCCGAGGCTGACATAGTCCTCGCTGGACTGCGCATGCGTCACGCGGATCGTGTCCTGCTCGATGATGGGTCCTTCGTCCAGGTCAGCCGTCACGTAATGCGACGTAGCCCCGATCAGCTTCACACCTCGGTCGTGGGCCTGTTTGTACGGATTGGCGCCTTTGAACGAGGGCAGGAAGGAATGGTGGATGTTGATGATCCGGCCAGACATTTTCTGGCACATCTCGTCCGAGAGAACCTGCATGTACCGCGCCAGGACGACCAACTCGGCGCCCGCGTCCTCGACCACGCGCATCTGATGTGCCTCTGCCTCGGCCTTGTTCTCTTTCGTTACCTTGATGAGGTGAAACGGGATTTCGTGGTTCACGACGACCTTCTGGTAGTCCATGTGATTGGAGATCACTCCGACGATGTCAATCGGAAGCGCTCCGATACGCCAGCGATACAGAAGGTCGTTGAGGCAATGGCCAAACCGCGAGACCATTATGATGACCCTGCGCTTGACGCTCTCGTCGAAGAATTCCCACTCCATGCCGAACTGCGAGGCGATTGCTTTGAAGCCCGAACGGAGTTCTTCCAGCCCCCATCCGCCTTCGGAGCGGAAGCTCATCCGCATGAAGAAGTTGCCGGTGTCGGCGTCGTCGAACTGCGCGCTGTCAGTAATGTTGCAGGTTTGGTCGGCGAGGAACGTCGAGATCGCCGCGACAATCCCCCTGGTCGAGCGGCATTTGACGCGAAGTGCAAAGTTCAACATTGGCTCTCTTCCTGGGCGGACTTACGCCTGAAGGCTGCGGCGGAACGCCGTCAGCGTATTGGAAAGCAGGCAGGCGATCGTCATGGGGCCGACGCCGCCAGGGACCGGCGTTATGGCGCCGGCGTGGGCCGCCTCTGCGAATGCGACATCGCCCACGAGCTGCGGCTTACCGTCTCGCGTCACGCGGTTGATGCCGACATCGATCACGACCGCACCTGGCTTGATCCAATCGCCTCGGATCATCTCTGCCCTTCCCACTGCTGCCACCAGGATGTCGGCTGACCGGCGCCAGATCGCGGGTATGCGAGTGCGCGATGGTGACGGTGCAGTTTTCGGACAGCAGCAACTGGGCCATCGGCTTGCCGACGATGTTGCTGCGGCCGATGATGATGGCATGCAGTCCGGACAGGTCGCCGAGCCTTTCCTTCAGGAGCATCAGGCAACCAAGTGGTGTGCACGGCACCAGCGCCTCCTGGCCGGTCGCCAAGCTGCCGGCATTTTGGATATGAAATCCATCAACGTCCTTGCTCGGCACAATGGCATTGAGCACGGCGCTTGCATCGATCTGCGGCGGCAACGGGAGTTGCACGAGGATGCCGTGCACTGCGGGATCGCCGTTCAGCTTCTCAATCAACCCGAGGAGGTCATCTTCGGTGGTCCGCACGGGCAGCCGGTGCTCGAAGGAAGCCATCCCCGCGGCAATAGTCTGGCGATGCTTTGAGGAGACATAGACGGCGCTGGCCGGATCGTCACCCACCAGTACGGCCGCCAGACCAGGCACCAGGCCGGTCTTCGCTCTGAGTGTCGCAACATCAGCGGTGACCTTGCCCGCCAGAACGGCCGCAGCGGCCTTCCCGTCGATGATCATTTCAGGACGTGGACTTTCCATGGCAAATCCTGTTTTCCAAAACGCTAGATACTGCCTGCACCGGTTCCGAATGACGAAGCCGGAGGGCCCATGCTTTCTGATCCGGCAAGAGTCCCGACGTTTGGTGATCCGCCGGCTCAGCCCAGAACGCTCGCTAGACTGACGGGGGCACCGGTCTTCGCCGACACCGTTGCTGCCTCTGCCATCGCCAGCGCGGCAATGCCGTCGTCTAGGGTGACGGGAACCGCCTTGCCACCATTGACTGCCTCGACAAAACCGGCCCATTCGGCGGCATAGGCCGGCATGTAGCGCTCCGGGAAGAAGTAGGTCGGCTTGGCCCCCGTCACGCCAGAGGTGGTGGACTTCACCACCGTGTTTTCCAGCATGTTCTGCGCCTGCAGTAGCCCTTCGGACCCCAGAAGTTCCACGCGCTGATCATAGCCGTAGACAGCGCGGCGGGAGTTTTGATGACCGCGATCCGGCCGTCCGCGTAGGTCAACGTGACGACAGCCGAGTCGACGTCTCCGGCTGCCCCGATCTCCGGATCGACGATAGAGGATGCCACCGACGTGACCGCTACGGGAGCAGTTCCCATGATGAAATTCGCCATGTCGAAATCGTGGATCATCATGTCCCGGAACAGGCCACCAGATACCTTGATGTGGGCAACCGGAGGCGGCGCCGGGTCGAAGGACGTAATCGACAGGAGTTCGGACTTGCCGATCTCACCTCTTCAGCGGCCGCCTTCAGAGATGCAAAGTTCGGATCGAAGCGGCGGTTGAATCCTATCATCACCGGGCGGCCAGTTCCGGCGGCAACTTTCTGGCAAGCGTGTGCGCGGGCAAGGCTCAGATCCACAGGCTTCTCGCAAAGCACGGCCTTGCCGGCGACAGTCGCCCGCTCGATCAGGTCGGAGTGAGTATCGGTCGAAGTTGCGATTAGCACCGCGTCGATCGAGACATCGTTGAGTATGGCGTCAGTGGTCCGAGCCTCGGCATCATACTGGGAAGCGAGCTTTTCCGCGGCTGCGGCATTGATGTCCGACACCGCGACGAGCGTGCTGTCGGGATGCGACGAGATAGCCGTCGCGTGAACGCCGGCGATACGTCCGGCACCGAGAAGGCCGACTTTGAGCATAGTTGTCCTCTAGCTTTGCTGTGTGTCTGGTTGATCTTTAGATCAGCGAGAAAGTTTTGAACGCGCTTGCCCGCTGATGGGGGACGAGCCCGTCCCTCCCCATTTGAAGGATGTCTCTGGATCTGGTTTAGGCTTTCGCCTGCTCCAGGAATTGGCGGTATTCCGCCTCCGCGATCGCAACATTGTGCTGCGGCTGCGGGTAGGCTCCCGAACCGACGTCGGCGACGAATTCCTTGAACGCCGCAATCCGCTCCTGTTGGAGCCGCGCATACTCGGCCGCGAAATTGCGATAGGTCTTGGCATGGCGCGGCTTATGGCCATCGGTATGGCCAAGCACGTCCTCGGCGAACAGATATTGCGCATCGGCTCCCGGCCCGGCCCCCATGCCGAGCATGATCATCGAAGTGTTCTTCGAGATGAATGCACCGACTTTGTCAGGGACAACTTCAAGCTCGGCGCCGAAGCAGCCGATGGCCTCAAGCTGCTTCACCTGCTGCCAGACTTTCAGGGCTTCCTGCCCGGTCTTGCCCACCGCCCGAAAGCCTGTCCAGGTGATGTAGGAAGGAATGAGGCCGACATGTGCGACGATTGGCACGTGATTATCGCATAATGTCTTCTGGATGTCATAGGAGGCAGCGCAATAGAAGCAGTCACCTCCCATCGCTGCGAAGTGGAAAGCTGCTCGCAGATAGTCCTCGGCAGTTGCGAGAGGTCGGCCCTCAAAGGTTCCCCAGCCACCATACGGCAGACCGACCTGGACGAAGCAGCGCCCAGCCGCCTCACGCATTTGAGGACTGAAAAAGCGCCCCTCGATCGACAGCATCTGGATCCCCGCCGCGTTCGCGGCCGCGGCCTCTTCTTCCGTGGTGACATAAAGCATCGAGATCTTCTCGCCGCGCGCCTTCATGGCGCGAATGTCTGCGACGGTGGGCCGGGTGTTCTTGGTGACCATTCTTGTTCCTCAGACGGTGAAAGCTTCGCGGAAGGCTAGTAGCGCCGCCTCGGGATCACCGGAGGCAAACGCCTCCATCCCAACCGGCCCGCGGTAGCCCATGTCTTTAAGCGCGCGGGCGATGCCCCGGTAATTGATCTCGCCGGTGCCGGGCTCCATGCGTCCGGGAACGTCGGCCACCTGGACCTCGCCGATCCAAGGCAGACAGGCGCGACAGAGCGCGATCAGATTCCCTTCGCCGATCTGCGCATGGTAGAGATCGAGATTGAGGCGCAGGCCCGGTCGGTTGACGCTCGACACCAGCGCAAGTGTGTCTTCGGCGCGCCCAAACGGCACGCCGGGATGGTCGACCGGAAGGTTCAGATTCTCCAGCGTGAAGGTCACTCCCTCGGCCTCGGCTAGATCCGCGATACGGTTCAGCGTCTCGCGCGCCTTCAGCCACATCGCGCCGGTTATCGTTTCGCAAGGCGTGACCGGCATGCCGCCATCGCCGAGCCCGGTGCCGTGCAAATTGAGCCGCGCGACGCCGAGGCGCTTGCCAACCGCCGCCGTCTCCTTTGCTGTCTTCAACAGTTCGGCGGCACCCTCGTCGTCGGCAAGCCTGCCGCGCAGATAGCCGTTCATGATCGAGAAGATCGCGCCGGATTTCTCCAGCATTGCGAGGTCGTGATCGGGCCAGTTCCAGAGGCCGACCTGGAAGCCTATTTCGGTGAGGCGCTTGACGCGCCATTCCATCGGCCGGTCGCGCCAGAGCATCTCGGCGCATGCCGCAAGCGTAAAGGTATCGGACATGTCAGACCTCGATATACACGCGGCCGTCCTCGACCTTTGTCTTGTAAGTCTTGAGGTTCTCGCACGCCGGTGGCGTCTCTACTTCGCCGGTCGTGAAGTCGAAAACGGAAGCATGCTTGGGGCACTCCACCGTATTCCCCATGACAAGACCGTCGGCAAGGTGGATCTTCTCATGCGTGCAAAGCCCGTCTGTACAATAGAATTCGTCCGCGTCGTTGCGGAAGATTGCGAAGGTACGGTCGCCATTCTCGAAGCGTTTAGCTTCCTCGGCTTCGATTTCATCAGCGGCACAAGCGTCAACCCAGGGCATTGATTCTCTCCTCAGATATCTTGCGGTTTGAAGTCTGCGGGAGCGGACGGCATCACGCCCTGGAGCAGCGCGACGGACTTCTCGAGTCCCTCCAGCGAATTCAGAAGGACGTCTTCGTGCTCGATGGAAAGCCAGCCGTCATAGCCAGCCATCTTGAGTCGGTAGCAGAACTGCCGCCACCACTCCTCGCCGTGCCCGAACCCAAGTGTAATGTAGCTCCAGGACCGTGCCGGAATGTTCATCAGGCTCCCATTCTCAAGCAGCGAGGTCGTTGCCTGAACCGGCCGGTTGAGCATCGTATCCTTGGCGTGAACGTGATAGACGGCCTCGCCTAGCGCGTCGGCGGCAGCGAGAGGATCAGCGCCCATCCAGAACAGGTGCGAGGGGTCGAGATTGGCGCCTAGGACAGGTCCGACCGCTTCCCGCAGTTTCAGGAGCGAGGGCACGTTGTATACGCACTGATTGCCGTGGAGTTCGAGCGCGATGCGATCGACACCGTTTTCCTTCGCCAGCGCCGCGATCTCGGTCCAGAAGGGTATCAGCTTATCTTCCCATTGATATCTAAGGATGGTCTGCGTTTCCGGCGGCCAAGACGAGACGACCCAGTTCGGCATGCTGTCGCCAGCGCTGCCAGCCGGCAGACCGCTCATGGTGCAGACGGTGCGAATGCCCATCTCTCCGGCGACGCGGATCGTGTCTTTCAATCCTTGGCCTTGGGCCGGATCGGTCGGGTGCAGCGGATTGCCGTTTGCGTTGAGGCTGATGATCTCCAGGCCGCGTTCCTCGAAGGCTGCAGCAAACCGCTTCTGCGCTTCCCTGTTACCCAGCATGGACGAAAGCCGGAAATGCGGGGCGGTCGACCAGCCGCAGGCGTTTACTTCGATGCCGGATACCCCCATGCGCTGGGCATGATTAAGCACCGCGTCGAACGGCAGATTGCCGAGACTGTCTGAAACGAAACCCAGCTTCACGCGTAGAACTCCGGCTTTGCAATCATCTGCACAGGCGTACGACGGGCTTCCTTCAACGCACTCACGCCAGCCTCGGCAACGATTGCGGCGCAATAGCCGTCCCAGCAATCCGAGGCGGTCGTGGGGAACTCACCGGTCATGACAAAGCGAAGGAAGTCGCGGTTCTGGCGGCGATAGGCATCATAGTACCTGGTCCGCCAGTCGGCGTCGTAGCTTGTGCTTTGGGCAAGCGCCGACTCCCTGTGGGTGTAGGCAATGTTGTTCGTCGCCACCGCTCCGCGCTCGCCGATCAGTTCGGCGCGGACGTCATAGCCGTAGGCGGCGTTGTTGTTGATCTCGATATTGACGAGCTGCCCGTCCACCGTCTCCAGCACCATGACGACAGGTGCGACACGCGCGTCCGAGCGGCGCGGCTGGAACGCGGAAATAGAGGCATATTCTGTCCCGAGCACGTAACGCACGACGTCGAATTCGTGCGGTGCCGAATTCGTGATGGCCATAGCGCCGGTAAAATCGGCCGCAGGTGTCTCAACATTGCGGTGAAAATTGTGCATCATCAGCGCCCGGCCGAGATGACCATTATCGAGCGCTTGCTTCATTTCCTGATAGGAGCGGTCGTAACGCCGCATGAAGCCGAGCTGGACGAATTTCGCCCCTGCCTTCTGTTCGGTTTCCATCACGGCGATGCAGTCAGCGGACGATTGTGAAAGGGGCTTTTCGCACAGAACGCGCTTGCCCATGGCAATACAGGCCATCGAGAGAGGTGCATGCGTGAAATCGGGGCTCGCAATGATCACGGCGTCCACGTCGTGCCGCGCGATGGCGCCGTTGGGGTCGGTGGCAATGTCGACGGCACCACATGCATCGGCGACCAGGCGAGCGCGCTGCTGATCCATGTCGCAGATCAATTGGAGCTTTGCGCCTGGAAGCTCCTCGGCGACTATCTTGGCATGATCTGCGCCCATCAGGCCGGCGCCGATCACCGCAATGCGGATTGTCATCTTAGTCCTATTCTTTGCGTTTCTAATTTACGGGGCAGCGGCGCGCCGTGATGCGCAGCCGACTTGCCGGGGCTCCAGGGAAGGGTCTACGGAGCGGCTGATCCCTCCAGCACCTGGAAGGACGGCGGATGGCCTTCATGCTCGGCCATGTAACCTTCGACCTGGGCTTCCAGGCCGGCCATGGTCTCGCCGCCAGCCATCAGATCCGTGATCTCCTCGCGGGACCTTTGGCCCTTGCGGAAATCATCGGCGATGGCGCCGCGGATCAGCACCGCGAAATGGTCGCCGACAGTCATGGCGTGCATGACCTGATGGGTGATGAAGACCACCGCCAAGCCACGCTTCTTGGACTCATTGACGATACGCAGCACGTGGGAGGCCTGCTTGACGCCGAGCGCCGCGGTCGGCTCATCCAGGATCAGCACGCGCGCTCCAAAATACACAGCGCGGGCAATGGCAAGCGACTGGCGCTCTCCGCCCGACAGGCCGCCGACTAGGCGGTCACCGTCATCAATGCGGGTAATTCCGAAATCCCGGACCGCTTTCACCGCGATCTCGTTGGCGCGCTTGCGGTCGTAGATCTTGAACGGTCCCCAACCTTTGGTCGGCTCGACGCCGACGAAAAAGGACCGCCCGATGCTCATCAGCGGAAACGTGCCGCCGAACTGGTGCACCGTGGCGATGCCCCGTCCCTGCGCATCACTCGGCCCAGTAAAGGTCACCGGCTGACCATCCATCAGTATCTGGCCGCTGGTTGGTTTGTGGACCCCGGCCAGGGTTTTGATGAGGGTGGACTTGCCGGCGCCATTGTCGCCGAGAAGGCAAAGCACTTCGCCGGCGCGCACCCTCAGCGAAATATCGTGCAGGACATCGATCGGCCCGAAGGATTTGTTGACGCTTTTCAGCTCGAGAATGGCAGGTTTGTCGTTCATGGCGTGCGCACCTCTTCATCTGCGAACCGGCTTGGCTGATGCGGTTGATCGGCCAGGGTATTCATCGAAGCTCGATGCCCGTTGACGGAAGCGAGTTCAGGGCCCGGCTGCTGTAACAACTCGTTTCTCATGGGTTTGCTGGCTCCCGCGGCAGGCTTCGCTTACCCCGCGGTCTGAAGTACAAAGCCAAATCGCGGAACGACTGGTTCATCAGCACGGCCACCAAGAGCATCACACCGATGATCAGGTTCGACCAGTTTCGGTCGATCTGGGTGAAGTAGATGCCCTGGCTGACTATGGCGAAGGTGATGGTGCCGACGAAGATACCAACAACCGACCCGAAACCGCCGGTCAGCAATACGCCGCCCACCACCACGGACACGATGGCGTTGAAGATGAAGTTCATGCCGCCGGAGACTTGGGCGGAATTGAACAGGATCGCCTGGCAGATGCCAACAAAGGTGGCGCTGACTGCGGACAACACAAACAGCGCAATGGTCATGCGGTCTGTCGGAATTCCGGCGTTGCGGGCGCTGACACGATCGCCGCCCATTGCAAACAGCCAGTTGCCGTAACGGGTCTTGTGCAGAACGAAGCCGATGATCACGGCGAATGCGATCCACCAGATGATGATGACCTGGTGACTGCCACCGATCAACTGGCCGAACAGGAATTTGGCCCAGCCCGGCGCGGTCAGGGCAACGCTGGCAGTCCCGGTCAGAAGCACCGAAGCACTGAGCACCACCCCCTGCATGGCGACCAGCGTGGCCAGAGTAATGATTAGCGAGGGCACGGAGGTGCGGATCGTCAGCAGGCCGTTGACCAGGCCGACCGCCACGCCGACTGTCAGCGCCCCAGCAATTCCCACCCCAATGGGCAGTCCGTAATAGCCGGTGAGTATGGCGGTTGTCATGGAACCCGCGGGGATCAAAGCGCCGATGGAGATGTCGAGTTCGCCCGAGATCATCAGCAGCCCGACTGGAATGGCGACAATGCCCAGATTGGCCGCGAAATTGACCCAACTCGCTGCACCAACGAGCGTGCCCAAACTGGCGCCGCCGAACAGAACGAAGAACAGCACGACGCCGATAAGACTGAGGATCGAGCCGGCTTCGGGACGGCGCAGCACCGATTTGATTGCGTCCATCATGACTGCGGCCCCTTCTTCGACGAATAGCTGAGCGCCAGCTGCCGGAAGGTGTCGTTGGTCAGCACCGCGATCAAAAGAAGCGCGCCAATTATGACGCTACCGATGTTGGGATCCATGCTCGTGAAGTAGATGCCCTGGTTCACGATCGAGAAGGTAATCGTGCCAAACACGATGCCAACGATCGAGCCGAAGCCGCCCGTGAGCAGAACGCCCCCAATGACCGCACACATGATGGAATTGAAGATGAAGGACTGACCGGCCAGAACCTGCGCACTCTGGTAAACCATCACCTCGCTGACCCCAACGAAAGCGGCGCTGAAGCCGGACAGCATGAACAGACCAATGGTCAGCCGTTTGGTCGGAATGCCGACATTACGCGCGCTCTCCTTGTCACCGCCGAGTGCATAGATCCAGTTGCCTATCGGGGAGATGTGCAATAGCCAGAACAAGCCAATCACGAACACCACCCACCATAGGATCGTGACTTGAAACATGCCGCCGAGATAGTCGCCGAAGATTACCTTGGTGAGCGGGTCCGGCACGAGCGAGACGCCGGTGCTGCCGGCGATCTTGACGGTGAGACCTAGCGTCAGACCCATCGTGAGGAACATGGTGCCAATGGTGATTGTGAGCGACGGGATGGTGGTTCTCGTCACGAACAGCCCGTTGAGAAAGCCGACAGCGAGGCCGAGACCAAGCGCGGCCGTTATGCCAAGCCAGTTGGGCAACCCATAGTGACCCGAGACGATGGCAGCGGTGAGAGACGCCGCGGGGATCACGGCACCGACCGAGATGTCGAGTTCCCCGGCGATCATCAGCAACCCTATCGGCAGCGCGATGATCCCGATCTCAGACGCGATGTTCAACCAGCTGGCCGTGCCGGCTGCCGACGTGAAGGCACTTCCGCCGAACAGGCCAAAGAAAAGCAGAACTGCGACCAGCCCGAGGAACGAGCCCGCCTCTGGTCGACGCGCCAGCCGGCCGAGGGCTAGTCCGGACCGCGTGCGGTGAGGCGCCGGGGTTAATGTGGACGTCACGGGATGTGCCATTAGGGTAATCCGCGATCACGCGGCCGGCCGCGATGTGGCCGCCGCAGAGAGAGGGAAAAAGGGCCGCCCGCTGTAAAGCGAGGGCGGCCCAGGCGGGAGGATTATCGCGCCCCTGCTTTCACACCGGCGATGGTGGCGTCGACGTTTGTCTTGTCGATGATGCCTGGTCCCGTAAGGATTTCGCGGGTGGGCACCGCCAAGCCGTAATTGACGTGGCCGTTCAGGATCGCTACAGCTAGGTATCCCTGCAGGTAGCCTTGCTGGTCGATCGCGCAGGCTTGCTTGCCATCCTTGATGTTGTTCAGGATGGTTTCGTCAAAGTTCATGCCGCAGAGTTGCACTTTCCCAACCTTGCCGGCCTGGGTAAGGCCGTTCATGGCCGAGTTGGCGTCAACGTTGCCGATGGTAAAGACGGCATTCACGTCCTGGTGCTGCAGCAGATAGGCTTTGACCGCCTGGGCGACGGCCGTTGCCGAGCCGAAGGATGTAGCGGGCAATGGCAGGACGTCGGCTTCGCCACCGCCGTTCTTCATCCCCTCCTTGAAGCCGCCGCAGAAGGCCTCAATATTGGCGGCGCCGGGCAGCGTGTTGATGCAGACGCCCTTCTTGTTGCCGGCCTTGGTGAGGTACTCGCCAGCCGCGACACCGCCTTTGTAGTCGTCTGAGCCGACATAGTTCATGGCGCCAAGACGATCGGCCGCTTTCAGCCCGCCGGCGTTGTAGATGATCAGGGGAATGCCAGCATCCCTCACTGCCTTGAACGCCGGGTCCATCGCTTCCGGCACCCAGTCCGGGCCGACGATGGCGTCGGCCTTCTGATCGATGGCCTGACGGATCAATTCGGCGGCGTCCACGCCCAGATTGTCATAGTTCTGCGGCCCGAGCCAGGTGACCTTGCCACCTTGGGCCTCGACGACCTTGCCAGCGTCTTCAGCACCGCGCTTTACGATCGACCAAAACGGATCGTCCGGCTTGCCGCCAACCACGAAGATATTGGCAGCGAGCGTCGCGCCGGCGCTGAATCCAATCAGCACCGCTGTCGACACGAGTGTCTTGAAAAGCTTCATAATCTTCCTCCCAATTTACCCCGTGGGGTCTCAACAAAAAAGTCTTGCTGTCCCGGGCCCACTCCTCTCAGGCGCAGTCGAAACAGCGTTTGGATCGTTATTCCGCCGGCATTCCAGACGTGGGATCGCTGCGGCCTTCCTGCTGGCCACGCATTTTTTCCTTCTTCTTGCGGAAGCGGGCCTTCATGACCTCATCGGCTTCTTTGCTGCCGTCGTGCCAAGTGCCGAACAGCTTATCGAGGGGTACCAGCCCATCACCGCCGTAGTTCACCTCGAAATACTTGTGGTGTAGGTAGTGCACGTACGAATGGCTATCGAGTTTAACCTTGTCGGTGATTTCGAATGTCTCGAAGCCGAGGTGGCCGTTCACCGCTCCAAATCCCGCTCCGTGCAGCGTGAAGTAGGCGCAGACCGGATTAGAAAGGATCAACAGGTGCAGCCAGGCTTCAGCATGATAGAGGAAGCCTTCGCCTGGGTGCATCGACAGCGACGACCAGGGACTTGGATTGATCGAGTTATGGTGGACCGAATGCACCCATTTGTAGAGCGGCGGCCAATGGATCGCCCGGTGAAGGAAGAAGAAATAGACCTCATGCACCGCCGGCGCGATAAGCACCAGGAACGAGAGGTAAAGCCAATTCGTCGTCCATGGCAGCCAGACCGCCCAGCTGTTTGCATAGACCCACAGCATCACGATCTCGACCACTGTCCATAGTGGTATCGTGACGAAAAACGAGCGGGTGAAATTGTCGATGTTCTGGCTTTGAAACCAAAACACGTCAGACGGCGCGTCCGAAGGGAATTTTGGATTATATTTGAAGCGGTTCTGTTGCTTCCGCTGGAAGTAATAGCGCAGCTCGAAGAAGCCATAGAAAAGGAATATGCCGGCGGCGTTTAGGCCGTATAGCCAGAAGTAGTTGAGAACTGAGAAGGTCGCGAGGCTCTGCCAGCTTGGGATAAGGAAGTTCACCCAAATAATCGACGTGGCAATATGAAAGGCGTTCCACGGCCAGAGAAATTCAGGAATCCACGCCACCACCTTCTTTGCATTGAACGGATGATGCCAGATTGGCGCCGGCTCGGCCCGGCGATGCGGAGCCCAGTTACCGCGTTTATCGCGCGTTCCATACTGAAGGTCATCCATCGTAACAGCGCCTCCCTGCGGAGCTATTCCCAACTGGGCTCGTCCAAACATCGGCCCTCAATTGGGTGGCATTCATATCGGAGGCTTGATATTTCTAGAAGGCGAAAATAGTATCAAAGCGACATTTGTATCATTTAATATCAGTCATGATGATATAGATGGGATGGAGCTCATGAGGCGACCGACAATCCACGATCTCGCTACTGCGGCAGGCGTTTCGGTGGCGACCGTGAATCGAATTCTAAGTGGCACCGTTTCAGTACGCCCGAAGACCGTCCAACGAGTACAAAGCGCAGCGGAGGAAATTGGGTTTTACGGAATCGGAGCCATTGATGATCGGGCTCGTAAAATATCTCCACACTACCGATTGGGCTTCCTGCTTCAGCAGTCGACCCGTGATCTCTACCAATTGTTCGGGAAGAAGATTATTGCCGCCTGTCGCGAGCGTCGCGACGAGGTCATCGATCCAATAGTCGACTTCGTGGATCTGCTGACGCCGGAGACAATCGCGAGCGGTCTGATTGCGCTGGGCGATTCATGCGACGCCGTTGCGGTGGTCGCGGCAGATCATCCCATCATTGGCCAGGCCATCCGTTCGCTGAACGAGATGGGCAAACCGGTTGTCTCCTACATCACGGATCAGTCCGCGCCGGAAAGGGCCGCATATGTAGGCACCGACAACTGGAAGCTGGGGCGCACTGCAGCCTTCCTGATTACCCAAACCACTCACGGACCGGGTCGTATAGCGGTTTTCATAGGCAACCACCGGTATCAATGCCAGGATGTGTCAGACGCCAGTTTCCGTTCCTATTTGCGCGAGCACGCTCCACGGCTAGCGGTAGAGGAAAGCCGTCCGACCCACGAGGAAGCCAGTGAGGCCTATCGAATGGTGACTGAGCTTCTGAAATCGACTGACGATCTTGTCGGAATTCTGATCGTCGGCGGCGGAATAACTGGTGTACTTCGTGCCTTGAGGGAGGTGTCTCCTGAGCGGCGGTCGGGTATCAAAGTAGTATGCCGTGACATTGGACCCGAAACTCGAAAGGGACTGTCTGAGGGCCTGATCACTGCAGCTCTTTGCCACCCGCTCGAATCGACCTCGGCCCTTCTTGTCCAAACGATGATCGATGTCATTGGACCGCAAGCACCATTTGCCACCCTTCAGCGATCCATACCTTTTGAAATCGTCACGCCGGAGAATATCTGACGCAGATGTCAGCTACTGGCGCGGGCGTCCTGCGACCCGATAGGATGTCGCTTTCAGGTGACGCACAAACGGACCTCAACGGCTATATTTGGGCGCGGAGCGGCTATGCCCTGCTTCACCTGCGAGTCTGCTTCGGGTCAGATCGCGTCATCGAACCTTCGAAACTGAACGACCGCCAAGGTATCGAATTCGGTCGTTCAGAGTGGGTTTGAAGCAAATCAGAAATTCTGCTGACCCATGGCCTTTTCGATCAGCTTGTCGATCGATACCGCCAGCACGAGAAGCAGTCCCGTCACGATGAGGCGAACGTAGTTCTCGACGCCCATCAGGTTGAGCCCGTTCTGGACTGTTCCGATAACAAGCGCGCCCAACAGGGCCGCGTGAATGGAGCCGCGGCCGCCGAACAGGCTGACGCCGCCGATGACGGTGGCGGCAATTGATTCCAGCAGCAGCGTGCCGCCCCCTACTCCGCCACCGGAGAAGACGCCAACGCCTAGTGCCCGCGACGCGCCCAGTACGCCAGCCAGCGCAGCGATAGCGCCGGCAATAGCGAAGGCCGCCATCTTGATGCGCGCAACCTTGACGCCGGCCCGTCGCGCAGCCTCGTCATTGTTGCCGACCGCATAAAGATAGAGGCCGAACCGGGTTTCCTTGAGGATATACCCGCCTATCCCGAGCAGGATTGCAAAGATCAAAACCACAACTGGTATGCCCTGATGTGCGTTGAGGATCATCACGACGATGGCGCCAAAAATCGCGGCCGCGCCGAGCGGCAGCACAAATCGGCTGAACAGGGAAGCTTCCAGACCGGCGCGCTTTCTGCGGGCAATGCCCGACAGGACCAGAGCGGCAAACGCGACGAGCCCAATCGCCAGCGCGCTCCATGACGTGATCCCCGAAATCTTAGTCTCTGCAATCTTGTCGATACCGGTTCCCATCAAACCGTAGCGGGCGGTCGGAGGCAAAAGCACGAGTTGCAAGCCATTGAGAGCCAGTCCGAGCCCCAGCGTCACCACGAAGGACGGTACGCCGACAAACGTGACCCAGCGCGCCGAAAAGCTGCCGATAGCAGCACCCATTACGATTGCGACCGTCACCGCCAGCCAGGGCGAAACGCCGTAGTCGACAACCAGCTTGGCCATCAGGACCGATGTCACGCCGTTGATCGCTGCGACCGACAAGTCTATTTCCTTGACCAGCAGCACGAACATCAGACCGATCGCCATGATGCCCACAACCGTGCTCTGGACGAGCAGGTTCGACAGGTTCTGCGGTGTCAGGAAGACATTGCTCTGGAGCGCGAAGAACACCCACAGCGCCACCAGCCCGATTATGACGGGCAGCGCACGCATGTCGCTGTTGAGCACTTCGCCGATGGTGCGGCGTTTGACGTCACCGGAAGCGGCGGCCGAGTTTGCCATTCTTGACGTATCCTTCTGATACTTTTCGCCCCGCGGGGCTCAGCCAGCGAGGTTGACTGCCTCGTTGCCACCGACCATCGCGTTGACCACTTGCTCGCCTGTCACTTCACTCGATTTAAAACTCGCGACGTTCGCGCCCAGGCGCATGACCTCTATGCGGTCGGTGGCGTTGACGACGAAATTGTGGATGTCGTGGCTAACCACGACTATGCCGAGCCCTTCGTCGGCCAACGTGCGGACCAGGGCCGAGACCTGTTCGGCTGCGGAGTGGCTGAGTGCGGCTGTCGGCTCGTCGAATATGACGACCTTCGGCGTCCACAGAATGGAACGTGCGATGGCTATGTTCTGTCGCTGGCCGCCAGACATTGCTCCGACAGGACGCGTCAGTGACAGCTGGCCGAGTCGCATGCGCGTCAGCACCTCGCGGGCACGAACTTCGCACTCCGCACGCCGGATCCGTCGGCCGAACCATGTCGGACCGGTCAGCTCGCGCCCGAGAAACAGGTTCTGCACGGCGTCCAGATTGTTGCAGAGCGCTAGATCCTGATAGACGGTCTGGATCCCAAGGGCAGTGGCGTCGGCAGGATTGCCGATTTTCGCCGGTTGGCCTTCGATGGTGTACTCTCCAGAGTCGAAGCCGAAGACGCCCGCCATGATCTTGACGAGCGTGGACTTGCCGGCGCCGTTGTCGCCGACCAGGGCGACCACCTCGCCGGCGTGGACGTCCACCGAAGCCCCCTGAAGAGCATGGACCGACCCGAACGACTTACGGATATTGCGCATCGAAATTAGCGGCGTGGATTTATGCGCCGCACGAACATCGGCGCCGCCGCGGGTTGCTGCCGCTTTGACCATCAGGCTCCTCCCATCAGGTGACCGAAGGACAGCGAGCGCCGCTGTCCTTCGGTCGATCTCGCTATTTGTTGTTCTTCTTGCAGACTTCGGTGTCTTCGATGCCCTTGCAGATTTCTGGCCAGGTCCAGACGCCGGCGGTGACGACGTCCGAGAGATTATCCAAGGTGATGTTCTTCACCGGCAGGAAGACAGCCGGCACATCCATGAACTTGTTGTTCACTTTGCCGTTGATCAGATCCTTTGGCACTCCTTTGCCATTCAGGATCGAAGCCACGACGTCCGCCGCATAGGTCGCTTCAACCTTGAGATCCTTGAGCACGGAGTTGTCCTGCCATCGCTGTGCGACGTACCGCAACGCTTCAACGGTCGCGTCCTGTCCGCCGGTCACCAGCTTGTCGCCAGGCTTGGCCCCCTGGCTGATCAGAGCGGCAACCGAGCCTCCGGTGGTACCGTCATTCATGCCGAGGAAGACATCGACATCACCGCCATTGCGGGTCAGGCAGTCTTCGGCGAAAGATTGAGCCAGCGCCGGATCCCAGTTCTGCGTGTACTGCTCGCAGACGACCTTCACCTTGCCGGAATCGATCAACGGCTGAAGGAATTCGTTCTGGCCCTTTTCATACTGGCCTGTACCGTATTCGCCCTCATTACCCTTCACGCGCGCAACCTTGACCGGCGACTTCTTCATTGCGCTGATCAGCTCGGCGGCGCGCTTGCCTTGGGCTTGGCCAACTGACAATGAGTCGAAGACGACGTGCGCTTCGGCCTTGCCGCCGACCGCGTCGTGATCATAAAGGACCACCGGCACCTTCGCATCAGCTGCCGCCTTAAGACTGCCAGCGGCGAGGTTTGCGTCCGTCGCCGCGAGCACGATCACGCTGGCGCCTTGGGTGATGGCGTCTTCGACCAGCCGCTGCTGCCGCGCCGGATCCCCCTCGCCATTCTGCACGGTCACCTGAGCGTTCGGCGCCTTCTCCTTCATTGCCGCGACAAAGAACGGCGCGTCCCGGCTTGTGAAGCGAATTGTCGTGGTATTCGGCAGTAAAAAGAACACTTTCTTGGCATCTTGAGCATGTGCCGCCGCCAAGGCGCTTGCCATAGCGGTTGCCGTCAGAAATGCGGTCAGAAGTCGCTTCATAGTTTCCTCCCATGGAATACTCAGTTCGCCCCCCTTCACGACGGCACGGGGCACCCCCGAACCGGTTTAAGGATAGGCTGCAACGAAAATTGCAAGATATAAATATTCCGCAATGAACGATGTGTCAACGATGCGACAATGAAATCTTTGCATCGTGCGAAACGCGCAATTTCTATTGCGACATCCAGGCTCGAGTGCACCTGGCGCGCTTGGTTCGCAACCGGAATGCCAAGGACGCGGAACGCCCGGGTTGTTGTCGGGGAACCGCTACTGCCCGGTGACGGTGGGTATGCGCGGACTGACAGCGTTGTTCTGCAGTCGCGCCGCGAGTGCAACCGTCAGCGCCTGGGCGAGGCACATTGGGGCGGCAAGCGAACGGGAAAAGGTATATTCATGCTCCGGTACGGCGAAGAGAACACTGGCGTTCTTGGCTAGCGGAGACAGCGTGCTGTCGGAAATAGCAATTATCGGAACTTCGCTGCGAGCGGCCTCTTCCACGACATTGACCACTTCATTGGCGTAGAAGCGAAAGGACACGGCAAACAAGACATCGGTCTTGCGGATCATGCGCGCCATATGCGTAGCAAGTCCGCCGCCGGGATCAAGCAGCACGCAACGTTTGCCCAGCATCGTCAAGATATAGCGGAGAAGTTCGACCACAGGCGTCGATCGCAACTGCCCGATCAGGTAGATCGCGTCGGCCTTTTCGAGAAGGGTCACTGCCTTGGCCAGATCCTCGGGTGGTATCTGTGTCAGCATGTCCTGAAGCGAGGCAATGTCGCGAACCACGAGGTCGCGCATGAATCCGACTTCGCTACGATCTGTTCGCGCTCCCAATTCGCCTTCCAGCGCCTTGATACGAGCCTCGAAGCCGGGCGCGGCGGTCGACAGGCGCTTCTGAAAGAGAGACAGGAGTTCCTTGAAGCCTTCATAACCGAGCGCCTGCGCAAAGCGCACGAAGCTTGAGGCATGCACTCCGCTGCTATCCCCAATTGCATTCACCGACCTGACAGCAACGTCGTTAGGATTCTGGGTGAGATAGAGCGCGATCTTCTGGTAGGATTTGCTCATTTCGTCGTAGCGGTCGTGGATGAGCCGGATGAGCTCTTCATAGTCACGCGGCGCTTCAGCGGTCGGTTTCATGTTGCACTCTTTCGCAATATTCATTGCACAATGACGCGTCTGCGTCGATTCTGCTAGTGAAATCAGGTGCAACATTGTTTAAGCAAAAGCGCGTGCATGTTGGCGATCAAGCCCGAGCCGCATCATGACCTAGATGCCGAAATCGGGAGGACAATCAACGCGCGAAGATGCTTCGTGCGAGGCCGTCCCTTGCTACCGACGTGAGGGTCGACCGGTCTTCACGCTGTTGCGGCTCGCCCCATCTGATTCACTGTCGGCAATCAGCGAAAGGTAGCGCTCGAGAGCCTTCGAGAACTTGGCTTGCCAGATCTCATGCGCAGTGCGGAGATCTCCGTCGCGCAAGCTTTCGAGTAGCTTGACGACATACTTCTCGGCGTCGCCCTTTCGGTCTGTATAGACAACGCCCAACTGATGGTTGAAGCGCCTCACATCTGCGGTCAGCTCGGAAAAGTAGCGGATGGTCCGCTGCAATCCCGTCGCGTCAATGATCGCTTGCTGGAACTCAAGATCGTTGCGAACGGTCTCGACCTGGCTATCGAGGTTAGCAAACTTGACGGCATTCTCAGCCAATTTTTCGAGACGCTTGAGGTCAACCGAAGCTAGGCGACCTGGTTCCGCGAGCAGATGGTCCAGGGCAATTTTTCCTAGAGCCATCCGGATATTGTAGACTTCGATGACGCTGTCTGCGTCCACCGCCCTGACAGATGCTCCCTTGTTCCGCTTGATCTCGACGAACCCCTCGCGAGCAAGCAGGCGCAATGCTTCCCGGACCGGATGCCGGGAGACGTTCAACATGTCGGTAAGCTGTTGCTCGACGAGCCGGTCGCCGGGCTTGAAGTGCCCGGCAATGATCGCGTTCCGGATTTGCTCCGCAGCGAACTGCGTGCTTTCCATCTGCGTCATGGGAGCCAGAATGGCGCCTGTTTCATTTGCGTGTCGCATCAGGATCCTCATAAGGCGACCGCAGGAGATCGGCTGCACAGGCATTCGGAATGTAGACTATATACGAATGCGATAATCTAATGAGAAGCCTGCCACTAAGCTATCCTTACGGAATAAGTGGAAAACGTTCTGTCCCGCCTGACTTGCTGTTTGAGCGAGACCACCAGGTTCTTCGCCGGAAGGGAGCCAGCACCACGATACGCAGTGAGCTCTATTTCGAAGAGATACTCAGGTCCGCCCAACGGACCACAGCTGACGCAGCTTGCCGGAGAGATGTCCCGGAACTTCTCGCCCATATAGGCCATGACTTCCGGGACGTCTTCCTGGCGCGGAATGAAGATGCGTCGCCGCACAACATCCGCAAGGCTGCTGCCGACCGCCTCAAGCGCGCCTTCGACGTTCTTCATCGCTTGCCTTGCCTGCTCGACGGCCGTCTCAGGCATCACACGGGTCTTGTAGTCGCGTCCTGCGGTCAGGGACATGAAGATCCAGTGTCGAGGGCGACGATCCGCGAATAGCCTTCCTTCTCTTCCAGGATGCTGCCGGACTTTAGCTTCACGAGTTCCATGCCGTTCTCCAGTGCTGATCAGATCGAGATGCCGCCATCGATCGCCACCGTCTGACCGGTGATCAGCGCGCCGGCGAAACCGAGGAAGACGATAAGCTCCGCGACATCCGCCGTGGTGCAGACTTTCTTCAGAGGTGTGCTGGCGAGGGTGCTCTGGCGACGCTCCACCGACCATTCAATCGCCCACGAACTTTCGACGACGCCGGGCGCCACCGCGTTGACCCGCACATCGGGCGCGAGCGCACGCGCCAGGTTCTTCGTCAGGTTGATGACCGCGGCCTTGGAGCCGCTATAGGCGATGGTGCTGGCCACGGCGCCGAAGCCGGCGATGGAAGCGGTGTTCACGATCGAACCTTTGGCCACCTTGAGAGCAGGCGCCGCGGCCTTCGAGCACCTGAAAACGCTCATCAGGTTGACGTTCAGCAGATTTGCCCAAAGCTCCTCCGTTATGCTGTCCAGGTCGTTGATCGGCACCGGGACCTTCACGCCCGGTATTCCCGCGTTGTTGACAAGCAGATCGAGACGGCCGAGCTTCGCCACCGCCTCGAGCACCATTGCCTTGGCCTGCCCGGCGTCGCCGACATCGCCTGGAGCACCGATAACGTCGAGCCCCTCTCTTTGGAGCCCAGCGAGAGCAGCCTCGCCCCTCTGGTCGGCCGGTAGATAGTTGATTGCGACCTTGGCGCCTGCCTTGGCCATCATGCGCGCGGTTTCGAGGCCGATGCCCGACGCGCCCCCGGTGACAAGCGCCGCCTTTCCCGTGAGATTGAACGAGATCATGAGTTACCCTTCGATGCTGCGTTTGGATGGAATTCGCTAGGCGACTGAGCTTCTGACGATTTCAAGGGGCTTGCGATTCTCGCGCCGCAGGAACTTCTGTGTCTGTTCTTTGCGGGGATTGTCGATCACCTCTTCGGCCGTGCCGATTTCGCAGACTTCGCCCTGGCAGAGAAAGGCCACGCGGTCCGCCGATTCCCGAGCGAAATTGATGTCGTGCGTGACAACCACCATCGTCATTCCTTCGCTCTTCAGGAGGCGCATGGTCTCAAGCACTTCGCCGACAAGTTCGGGATCCAGGGCGGAGGTGACCTCGTCGAAGAGCATGTAGCTCGGCTCCATTGCAAGCGCTCGGGCGATGGCGAGACGCTGCTGCTGGCCGCCTGAGAGCTGAGACGGCAAGCTGTCGCCCTTGTCGCCCAGCCCCACATGCTCGAGGTGCTTCTGCGCAAGTGCGCGCGCCACAGCGCGGCTTCGCTTTGAGACCACCCGGGGTGCCAGCGCGACATTTTCCAGCGCCGTGAGGTGCGGGAAGGCGTTGTACTGCTGGAAGACGATGCCCAGCTTGCTGCGCAGCTTGTTGATATCCGTCTTCGGATCGTGGACGCTGATGCCGTCTACGAGGATCTCGCCACCCTGGATCGGTTCGAGCCCGTTGATGCATTGCAGGAGCGTAGATTTTCCCGACCCGCTCGCGCCAATGAGGCAGACGAGTTCGCCCTTTTCGACCGTGAGATCGATGCCCTTGAGCACGATCACCGATCCGAAGGCCTTCTGGACGTTGCTGATGCGGATCATACGCGGACCTTTCTTTCGAGGTGCCGGCTGTACCGGGAAACAGGATAGCAGATAAGGAAATAGAAAAGCCCCGCACCCATCAGCAGCAGCCAGGTCTCATGTGTCCTGGTGATGAGTATCTGGGTGGAACGCATATATTCGATGTATCCGACCACGCCTGCGAGAGCGCTGTCCTTGATCAGGCTGAGGACGAGCCCGATCCACGGAGCCAGACCCGTCCTGAATGCCAGGGGCATGGATATGTACAAGAGCTCCTGGTAGCCGTTCATGCCGAGCGAGCGAGCGCTCTTGCGGTATTGAACCGGGACTGAGAGCAGGCTCGCCCGGACCACCTCGGCAGTTACTGCCGACATCCAGGCACCAAGTGCGACGGTACCGAACCAAAAGGGTGAAGTGCCGAAGCCCAGGATCGATAGAAGGCTGTTCGCGAGTATCAGCTGGATGATCATCGGCACGCTGCGCAGGATGTCGATGAAGGGGGCCGTGGCGATCCTCACGGTCATTGACACGGTGCGCAACCAGCCAAGGACGATCCCGGCAAGGGTGCCGACAAGGGTTGCTGCGGCGGCCAGCCTGACGGTGTTGAGCAGCCCCTGAGCCAGGAAATAAGCATCCGACCAGGCGAGGCCTTGGTTTGCGAACTGAAACTGCACGCCTAGCTCCTGTATATGAGGCGGAAGGCCAGGTGGGACGAGAACTGCAGCCCTTTGGCGATGAGGTAATAGATCAGCGCCGTGACCAGAAAGAACTCGAATGTCCGGAAGGATGCGGACTGCGCGTACTGCGTGGCGCCCGAGAGCTCCTGCAGTCCGACCAGCATGCCAAGCGAGGTGTTCAGCATTCCCCAGATGCCTTGAGTGACATAGGCGAGGAAGATCACCTTGAACATCTGTGGAAAGATCACATGGATGAAGCTCTGCGGGCTGGTCATGCCGAGTGAGCGCGAAGCCGACAGCTGCTGTCGCGGGATGGCGTTGAGACCACCCCTGAAGATTTCTGTCATGTATCCGGCGTTGTTGAAGGAAACGGAGATGAGGACGGCGGCGTAGCTGGGGATGTTGATGTGGAAGGCGCCCAGCCCGAAATAAAATAGATAGAGCTGAAAGACAGCAGGCGTGTTGCGCGACAGCTCCACCCACCAGGTCGAAAACCGGTAGGCCCATCCCTCGCCCTGCTGGCGCGCGACAGCCATGGGCATCGCAATGAGCGTGCCGATAATGAAGGCGAGAATGGTGATCTGGATCGTCACCCAGGCTCCGGCCAGCAGCAGGGGCAGTGAATCCCAGACTATGGACCAGTAGAACTGATAGCCGTTCATGCCAATCATCCCATGCTCATGCCGGCAGGGTTTTCCTGCCGGCATAAGCTCTATGCTTAGAAGTTAATGCCTTCAGCTGTCAGCGGCGGCAGCGGACCATTGCCGTAGTACTTGTGGTACACCTCGGCCCAACGCCCGTTCGAAACCTGAGTGAACACGAAAACCCGCGCCCAGTTCAGGAATTGTTGGTCGTCACGTTTGACGGCAATCGATCCGAAGTCGGCGAGAGGGGCAAGTCCGGCCATCACGAACTCTGGGAACTGACCACTTTGCGATAGCGAGTTGAAGACGGCGACATTGATCACGATGGCGTCGATCTTGCCCTGCTGCAGAGCCAGGAAGGTTTCCGCATCGCTCGCAAAGCCGGTGTAGGTCGCACCCGTACCCTCCCAGCCCTTGCCCAGCTCATCCTTGAAGAGTTGCTCAGGCGTGGTGCCAACGACACCACCAAGCTTCTTGGATGCCAGGTCAGAGTATTTGGCGATGCCGGTGTCCTTGCGGGTCACGACCGCCATGACGTTGTTGGTGTATGGCTGGGTGAACGCCACGGTCAGCGCACGTGCCGGGGTCGGCGTAGTCGAGGCGATAAGGACGTCGATGCGGTTCGAAACCAGCGCCGGGATACGATCCGGCGAAGGCGTCTCGATGATTTCCGGCTCTGCGCCAAGCGCCTTTGCCATGTCCTTGCAGTACGTCACGTCATACCCGTCGGGCTCGTTGTTCGAGTCGCGGAAGCCGGCAGGCGGACTGTCCAGCATGATGCCACAACGCAGCTTTTTGTTCTTGATGATCGTGTCGAGCGCGGAGTCGGCATGCGCCTGACCAGCCAGCGTGAATGTGGCGACCGCCGTAGCCAGCAGAGCCCTCATAACCATTTTCATTTCATTCCCCTTTTCTTTGTTGCAGACCAAGTAGTTTGTTGGCTGAGCAATTGAGACCGCTCAACTCGCCTTTCTCGCCAGCCTGGGTGTCACGCCGAGCTTCGATAGGTCCCACTTCCTTCTCGATCAGGGGCACGACTTCGTTCTTGAATCGAACGAGCGAGCGATGCGCCAACTCGATTGGCATGCAGCCGAAGGAGAAGTTGCAGGTGTAGTTGCTTGGATTGAGACGTTTGATGTCCGCGACCATCTTCTCGGCAACGGCGTGCGGATCGCCTACCACCATGTTGTCCGCATATTGGTCGAGCGTGTACTCGCCTTCGAACGTCTGGTTGCTGATGTAGCTGTTGTCGTCCAGCGGCGGCGAGGCTTGGCGCAGATAATGCGCCATACGCCCCACGTACCGGGCCCGCTCCGCCACGACCAATGCCTCGCTGCGGCTGTCGGTTATGGCCAGGTACTGCATGATCGCCAAGGGCTTGGTCGAAGGCTGCTCGCCGATGGATGTCCAGGCGTCGTTGAGCCCGTCGACCATCTTGTAGAGCACGGGCGATCCGAGCGTGCTGGCTGCAAGGAACGGGACCGCCTTCCACTTCTTGAAGCGATCGAGAAGCTTCGGGTGGGAGGAGGTCACAAAAATCGGGGGAAGAGGCTTCTGCTGGGTGCTGATCGCGAAGCTGGTCTTGGGGAGGGAAATGTACTTTCCCTTGTACTCGACCTCGCCATCGACGAGCGCTCTTTCGATGACGTCCCAATACTCAAGGAAAACGTCGACCCTGTCGTCCAGCACGATGTTGTAGCGATCAAACTCATAGCGCTGATAGCCGGTACCCAGGCCGATGACGAGGCGGCCCTCGGTCTGTGTGTCGGCGACCGCGATCTCCTGGGCGACACGAAGCGGATTGTAGAGCGGCAGCACGATAACGCCCGGGCCTAGCTTGATCCGCTTGGTCCATCCGGCCGCGTAGGAACACATCATCAGCGGCGACGGCGAACTCGAATAGTTGGCGAAATGGTGTTCGGCGAACCACGCGACATCGAAGCCGAGCTCATCGGCGGTCTCCACCATTTTGCGGGTATCGCGCATCACGCCCTGGGCACCGTCGGGATGATCGCGAAGCGTCATCAGGTTAAAAAGGCCAAGCTGCATTCATTTGCTCCTAAGATCCCTCGGCGACGGCTGTCGACGTTGGTAAACAGTCCTATCCAGCCTTCTGCAGGACCATGGGTGAAGTCAGCGCGTAGGCGCCGTTATGGTAGATCAGCGGGTCGACATCGGAGGCAAATGCCACCCCTGCGACCCGCCCGATGATGATGTCGTGCGTGGCATAGGAGATCGCCTGATCCATCTCGCAAAACAGGTTCGCCTGCGCGCTTGCCAGGTAGGGGATGCCGTCCTTTTCGGTCCACTCGCCAATGTCGAAACGCCTCTCGGACGGCCGTCCGCCACTGAAAGAGTTGGATATGTCAGCCTGCGAGGCCCGAAGCACGTTGATGCAGTATTGCCCCTCTTCCTTGAGCGGCACATTGATCGACGAGTTGCGGTTGACGCACGCAAGGATCGAAATGGGAGCGAAGCTGAGCGGCGTGACCGACGTGACGGTAATGCCATATCGGCGCCCGTCGTGCCTGCACGAGATCACGCAGACCGTCGACGCCACGCGCCGCATCGATTGCCGGAAATGCTCGGTACTCAGGTCCTGCGAGAGCATTATTTGCTTCCTTGTTCCCATCTTCAAAATTGCAGATTGTCTACAATCTGTCAATGTGTTTTTGGACCACCCCGCTCCAGACGAAACTGCCTTGTTTAATGGTGGTCGTGCGCTCCGTCAGGGCCCGGGAGCGGGAATTGCCTGGCCAGATCCTCGACTTGCTCCGCAGATAGATATCGCGGGTTGAGACCGCGCAGCAGAAGGTACAGCTTTGCTGTTTCCTCGAGTTCCTCGATCGCAAAGACGGCGCCCTCAAGGTCCTTGCCGGTCACGACCGGCCCATGGTTGGCCAGCAGGACCGACGTATATTTGCCGGCCAATCCCTTGATGGCCCCGGCGACCGCCGGATCGCCCGGCCTGAAATACGGCACCAGCGCCGTTCGGCCAGCGCGCATGAGATAGTACGGCGTCATCGGCGGCAGCACCGACTTCGGATCGATCTCGGGAAGCATCGTGACGGCGACCGAATGCGTCGAATGCAGATGCACCACAGCCCGAGATCCTTTGACTGTGTCGTAGAGCGCGGAATGCAGGGGGATCTCCTTCGTCGGCTTGTCGCCCGAGACAAGATTGCCCTTTGCGTCAAGGCGGGAAATGGACGCTGGATCCAGAAATCCGAGCGACGCGTTTGTCGGGGTCACAAGCCAGCCGCCTTCGTCGAGCTGAACAGAGATGTTTCCCGAGGAACCGGGGGTGAGTCCGCGATCGAACAGCGACCTGCCGAAGCGGACAATCTGTTCACAGAGTTTCGTCTGATCCATATCACCCGAGATTCTAGGCGCATGGCACGAAGCCAAACGCACTGAGCTTACCCACGGACGCCAACCTGAAAATCTCAAAAGTGCGGCGACAGCCCGTTGCAGATTGTAGATAATCTGCATTATGATTGGATTGAAAGCAAGAGGTTGGATACGCATGTCTGCTGGCAAAAGCGCGGAAAAATCAAACGTCGCCGTCATCGGGTTGGGCTCGATGGGGTTTGGCATGGCGAGTTCGCTTGTGCGACGCGGACACGCGGTCGTCGGCTACGATCCCTCCGCGACCGCTGCGGAAAGGCTGGTTGCAAGCGGCGCGCGGATAGCGGAATCACCGAGCGAAGCTGTTGCCAATGCGAGCGTCGTCCTCTGCGTCGTCGTGAACAGCGCGCAGACCGACGCGGTGCTTTTCGGCGACGGCGGCGTGTTCCCGGTGATGCCACCGGGCTCGGTATTCATTTCGTCAGCGACCATGGCGCCGTCGGAGGCAAAACGCCTGTCCTCGCGCCTCGCGGAGCGCGAAATCCTCTATCTCGACGCCCCGATCTCGGGCGGCGCAGCGAAAGCCGCGAACGGCGCCCTGACGATCATGGCGTCGGGCAGCCCGAATGCCTTCGCACGGGCGCGGCATGTCCTGGATGCGGTCGCGGCGAAGGTCTATCGCCTGGGCGACGAACCCGGCATCGGCGCTTCGGTGAAAATGATCAACCAGCATCTGGCAGGAATCCATATCGCGGCCGCATGCGAGGCCATGGTGCTCGCATCCAAGCTCGGCTTGGACCTCTCCACTGTCTACGAGGTCATAACCGCGTCCGCGGGAAACTCCTGGATGTTCGAGAACCGTGTCCCGCATATCCTCGATGGCGACTACAGGCCGCTGAGTTCGGTTGAAATATTCGTCAAGGATCTGGGCATTCTCCAGGACATGGCTCGGGCCGAACAATATCCCGTGCCGCTCGCAGCGGCGGCCCTCCAGATGTATCTCGCGACCTCGGGCGCAGGCATGGGACATGACGACGACGCGTCGGTTGCACGCACCTATGCCAAGTTGTCCGGCGCATCGCTGCCAACAGCCAAGGCGGCATCATGATCGATCTCGCCGCATGATACGCTTCGCCGCCAACCTCACCATGATGTTCACGGAATGGTCGTTCCTTGACCGCTTCGAGGCTGCCGCGGAAGCCGGCTTCGGAGCCGTGGAATTCCTGTTCCCCTATGAATTCGCACCCGAAACCGTAGGCAGCCGACTGAGGGCATGCGAACTCGAACTGGCGTTGTTTAATCTTCCTCCCGGAGACTGGGCTGCGGGCGAACGCGGCATCGCTGCCCTGCCGCATCGCTTCGAAGAGTTCCAGTCAGGCGTCGACAAGGCGCTGGACTACGCCCCGGCGACTGGCGTGCGCTCCCTCCACATGATGGCCGGCCTTGCGGACCCGTCAGACGCAGAAGCGTTGAGAAGCTACAGGCGTGCCGTGGACTTCGCCGGATCGAAGCTGGCCGCCCAAGGCCTGAACCTTCTGTTGGAACCGATCAACGGCCGCAGCATGCCCGGTTATTTCCTGAACGACTTTGCGCGTGCCGCAGCATTTATTGAGGAACTCGATCACCCGAACGTCAGGCTTCAGTTCGACGTGTTCCATCGACAGATCATGCATGGTGACATCACCGAGAGCTTCCGGCATCTGCAGCCGCTCATCGGGCACGTCCAGATAGCTGGGGTGCCTGCACGGCACGAGCCGGATACCGGCGAGGTCAACTATCGGCACTTCTTCGAACAGCTTGAGACGAGCAATTATTCCGGTTTTGTCGGCTGCGAGTATCAGCCCGCTGGCGAGACGAAAGCTGGCCTTGGCTGGTTTGCGCCGTATAGGGGGCGCAGGCAGTGACGGTCATTCTCGCAGCCATAGCCGACGACTACACCGGGGCCTCAGATCTTGCGAACACCTGGCGCAAATGCGGCCTTCGAACCGTCCAGACCATAGGAGTCCCGGTCGATAGCCGTCTGTTCGAAACGATTGATGCGCTTGTGGTCTCGCTGAAGATCCGTTCCGTGCCGGCTGTCGATGCGGTCGCAAGTGCGCTCGCCGCCGAGGAATTGCTCCGGCGGATCGGCGCCCGCCACGTCATGTACAAGATTTGCTCGACCTTCGATTCGACCGATGCGGGCAATATCGGTCCGGTTACCGATGCGTTCATGGAGCGGGCTGGACAGGACTGGACCGTGGTTACGCCGGCGTTTCCGGAAACCGGACGCACCGTCTACAAGGGGCACCTGTTCGTCAACGATGTCCCACTCAACGAAAGCGCCTTGCGGCACCATCCTTTGAACCCGATGCATGACGCCAATCTTACGCGTGTTCTTGCGAGGCAATCCAAGCACGCTGTTCACAGTCTCGACTGCCAGACGGTCGCACTTGGCCTGGAAAGCTGCAGAGCGAAGATCGCCGCAATGCCTGGCCGGCGCAAATCGATCATCGCCGACGCCATCTGGGACAGCGATCTCGATGTCCTCGGCCAATTGGCGTCCGGCGGCGCCGTTTCGACGGGTGCGTCCGGACTTGGCTACGGACTCGCAAGGGCCGCTCTGGCCGCACGCCCAGCCCGGGGATCAATGGAACCTTGCTGCTGTCGGTGGCCGATCGGCGGTCATTGCCGGCAGCTGTTCCGCCCGGACACTGGAGCAGATCGATGCCGCCGAAAGACATATGCCGGTGCTACGCCTTGATCCGCAGCGCATTGTCTCCGGCGGCGGCGGCGCCGTCGAAGAGGCCCTTGAATTCGCTCGACGGCAGCTCGCGGCTGGGCCAGTGCTCATCGCGTCCTCCGGCAGCCCCGATGCGGTTGCAGCCCTCCAGCGGCAGCACGGCAAGCACGAGGCCGGGCAGACGATCGAGAACGCCTTGGCGGAAATCGCCATCGGGCTCGTCGACGCCGGCGTTCGGCGGCTCGTGGTGGCGGGAGGCGAGACCTCGGGCGCCGTGGTGGACAAGCTGGCGATCGGCTCGTTCGAGGTCGGCGATGAACTTGCCCCCGGCGTCCCGATGCTGCGCACCATCGGATACCCGGGAGGCGAACTGATGATGGCACTCAAATCCGGCAATTTCGGCGACGTAAACTTCTTTGCGGAAGCGCTTGCGAGGCTCGATTGAAAACGAAGAGAGGATACGACGGCCGAAAGGAACGTGGGTCGGGCTGATCCGTCGGTTTCGGCTCTGGCCGCCTGATAGACAGGGTTGCTTTCTCTCTGTGAGCGACCCCCGAGCCAGCCGCTTACAATTTAGTACCAACATCAACGATCGGAGAACCATCATGACCAGTAGCTTTGAGGGCAAAACCGTCGTCGTGTCAGGAGCGGCGGGAGGTGTCGGCCGGGCTGCAGTTTCACTTTTCATCGAAAACGGTGCCAAGGTATGCGCAACAGATCTTAACCCGGCCGTCGACGAACTGGAACGAGACTCGCCCGATCATGTCGTCGCGGTTGCCGCTGATGTCACCAAGGTCGCTGACGTCGAGAAAATATTCACGACGGCAGAACAGCGGTTCGGTCCGGTCGACGTGCTCGTCAGCAACGCCGGCTTCATCATTTCGAAGTCCGCTCACGAAACCAGCGAGGATGAGTGGGACGCTGTCATGAATGCGAACGCCAAATCCTTCTTCCTGATGTCGAGGCGCGCGCTGCCTTCGATGCTCGCGCGTGGCCACGGTTCGATCGTCGCGACGGGATCCATTTCAAGCGTCGTCGGCTTGCCGGAACAGGCAGCCTATTGCGCGGCCAAAGGCGCCCTGCTTCAACTGGTACGACAGATGGCCGTAGATTATGCTTCCCGAGGCATCCGTGTGAACGCTGTTGGAGCAGGATCAATCAATACGCCGTTCCTGACTCGCTACCTCGAAGGCCTGGACGACCCAGCCGCAGGCGAGGCGGCCATCAAGAGCGCCCATCCCATTGGCCGCTGGGCCGAACCTAGTGAAATCGCCGATGCCCTTGTCTATCTTGCTGGTCCGAACGCGTCATTCGTGACAGGGCATATCTTGATGGCCGACGGCGGCTACAGTGCCCGGTAGCATCATTGTCATCTCAAGCCTCGCCGGCCTGCGTGGTGGCGAAGGTGCGGGGCAGAACATCAGCTACACCGTCGCCAAGCATGCGCAGGTCGGCGTGGTCTGCGCGGCGGCCCGGGCGCTCGCGCCGCGCGGCATCCGCGTCAATGCCTCAATCCAGGTCCGATCCACAACACGTTCCAGCACGAAATCGAGAACCGCATCAGCGCGATCAGCGGCGTCAATGTCACGGAGGCGGTGAACAAGGCCGTTCCGTTGCAGCGCCACTCCGACCCTGACGAGGTGGCCAGCGTCGCCCTCTATCTGGCATCCTCAATGAGCAGCTACGTTACCGGCCAGGTGCACGTGGTGGATGGTGGCCTGGGGAGTTGACCCGATGCGAGCGGGAACGGCCGATAGTGAACCTCACCATCGGGTGCGCACGACACTCCCATCGCTGACCTTGGATGCAAGAATTCGGAGAGCAAGCCCTGCCTCCCAAATTTGTAGTTGGATGGGCTCTCTATTGCGCGAATGGCTGGAGACGAACGCCTATCTCCCGGTGCGTCCCATCGAGGAGAGAATCGACGGGAGCGAATAGTAGCGATGACGCCGTCCTCATTCGTCTTTCCAAACGACGCACCGCGTTGATCTTCGCGCCGGCGGTCGTCGGCGCTCTAAGAAAGATGGCGTATAACCCGCAGTCCTGCGCGCGTCCGCAACAGTGGACAGTTGTCGCGCGCGGGACGGAGGAAATTCGCCCCCGCCGCGGGCGGTGAACGGGACAGCCGTAGGAGCGTCAGCATAGCGCCGGCCGCAGACCGAGACGCGGGACCGACTGTACCCGTCCGCGGCGGTCCGCATTTTTTGCGTCACGATGGAAGCCGACCGGGCGAAATCGCGCACAGTTCCAGTTCTCGACAAGTCCGGCGGCTGATCGGCGACGACGGTCTGCCTTCGGCGACCAAAGGCATTGTCGCCGCTCGACTTATCTCGCTCAGCCGCAGCAACGAAGCCGGAACTGGTGGTTCGATGAGTGGGGGGAAAGGCGGTAGCGCTCTCCCGCTACCACCCTAAACCCACTATCGTACGTAATAGTGGGATCTTGCCTGTGGCGCTCCTCGGCCACCGCGCGTTCTCCAGCATACCGCGCTTGGGGGAATGTGTTGCCGCCGATGAGGGCGGCAAGCTTGCCTTTGACCTCGATCTCAATATCCTGTCGCGGCCCTTTGGGATGAACCGTCACACAATGAACGAGCGCGCGGAAGCTCTTGACCAGCACGCCCCGATCGTCATCCGCCTCGGCGTGATGAGCTAAGACCGAAGCGAGCTCATCGACCGTTTTGACATACTTCTCTATCGCTGCCGGATGCAGAGTAAGGGTCGATGGCGCCTCTTCAAGACTGGCAAGTTCTGCCTCCGCCTCGATGCGTCGATCTTTCAACTCGGCGATACGCTCTCGGGCGTCGTCATCACCAATAATTCCCTTGACCACCAGGTCAATGCTGCGTTGTCGCTCGGCTTCAATCCGTGCGATCTTTGTCTCAAGGGTGACCCGAACGTTGGACGCACGGGCTGCTAGCCGTTGACGCTCTTCATTATAATTCCGGACGTAGATCTCAATGAGACGCGGGTCCTTCAGCTCGTCACGCATTCCATCCAATACAGCATTCTCCACGCTCCGCAGGTAAACTATGCGACGATTGGGACAGCTGCCGCTCTCACGAACTGTCGAGCAGCGGATTCGTGTTTTGCCAGTCTTGTCGCGATCGTGCACCGACATGCCCGAACCGCAGCAGCCACATCGCAACAGGCCCGAGAGGAGATGCGGTGGCCGACGTTTCACGTTCAATTTCAGACGAGATCTTTCTGTCTTCAAGTCCTGCGCGCGTCGCCATATCTCTTCGTCAACGATACGCAGGTGTGGGACATCAATCGTCTGCCACTGGTCGCGGCTATTCGGACGGGACAGACGCCTGCCGGTATCTGGGTCCTTAACCATCCGAACCTTGTTCCAGACGATGCGCCCAAAATAGAGCTCGTTCAAAATCAGCCCCGCGCCGCGTTGTGCGTTTCCGTTGATGGTAGAGGCGTTCCAACGAGTGCCGCGAGGCGGACAAACCCCCTCGCGATTGAGATCTTGTGCGATTTCGCGTGGTGGCCGGCCAGAGGTGTAGGCCGCAAAGATCCGGCGAACTACCTCAGCCTCCTCTTCAACGATCTCCAGTCACCGGGACGCCCAAGAACTGCCCGATACCCGAATGCGCGACCGCCGGCGTGGCGCCCGTCGCGAACCACTCCGGCCATTCCTCGACGTACCTTTTTTGCGCCATCCTCGCCCACCAAACCTCGTATTCCGATCAAGATTGCGTCAGCTGTGCCGTCGTGAACAGCTTGGATCTCGATCCCTAGGAATGACAGTCGTTTGTGCAGTCCAGCGAGATCCTCCATGTCGCGCGAAAGGCGATCGAGTGCCTCAACAATGACGACATCAAACTTTCGTTCGCGCGCCGCATCCATCAATCTCATGAGGCCGGCACGGCCAAACATCGAAGCTCCCGAGCGAGCTTTGTCCTCGTAAGCCGCAACCACATCAAGCTGATGCCGTGCTGCATACGCGCGACAAAGGACGATCTGGTCATCGGTGGATTTCTCGTTCTGCAGCTCGGTCGAGAACCGGGCGTAAATGGCTGCGCGTATCATTCACGAACCTCGCCGTTGCAGCCAATTGCTTCGACGACATCCAAGTTAGGTGTCGAAGCAGATAGCCTCACAGCGAGATGATCGCGCCTAGCGTCGGCAATCGCAAGAGCTTCCACGAACTGAACTAACGTGGGATCGAGCGCATGCTCCAACGCCTGACGCATGCAAGCACTTGGCCCCGCAGCATTCCGTTTGTTCTCCGACTGTTTCATCGGAGTGAAGGATGTGAGGCCGTGCGGTGCTAAGGAAGAGGGCCAGGCGCATGGTCGTACAGATCGGATGCGACGACGTGTGAAAAGGACAGCCGCCAGCAAGATCATCTGCTGAGTTTGTTGGACACTTGCCACCTGGATGCGGCCAACCCGCTGATTGTCGATCCGAAGCCATAGGTTCAAATCACGGACTGGCTTCGACCGTTGTCCTAGCTCGCCCCGACGGGTCGCACTGCGGCCGTCAGCCGGCAATTGCTATGAACTAGGAAACCATCATGCCTGAAAATATCAGACTAACTTCGAGAGACGTCCCCCTCATTCAGCTAGGCCTCTATCAGTGCCGCTTCCCGGTGAGCGAAGACCCGTCAGTACCCGGCGGTTATCGTTTTTGTGCTGGGCCAACTTCGCCGGATCGCGTCTACTGCGATCATCACCACAACATTGTGACCGCCGTGGACCCTCGTCGAGCCCGCTCGGGTCTCCACCTCGCTCAACGACGCGTCGCGTCAGTCTGACTGGCGGCGGCCTCCCGGCCAGGCGCTATGCGCCCCAAGGCCTTGGCTACGACCTTTCCGTCGGCTCGGTCTGGCCCATCCTCCCTTATGCCGTCTTCGCCGATGTATCCCCGGTCGCCCGATTGAGAACGACGACTTCTCGCCGAAGCGATCGCTTCGGAATGCCGTCGTAGCCCGACCGGAAGCTCAGTGTGCTTTTGTAGAGGTCGAGGTCCAATCCAACGTCTGGACTCCACTGGAGTGCCTGCACTCGAGAGCGATTGGCTCTGCGGCAGCCGATAAGGACCAAATGCGCCATCTGTAGACCTTCGTTGAGGACTGCGGCGATGTGGGAAACAGGATACAAAGTGGCCCTTGTGGGAGGCGTCCACGGCGTGACGGCCGGATTGAGGTGCGCGCCCGAGAGTGGCCCAATCGCGTAAGCCAGGGCGGTTACAGCGATGCCGAAGCTGAGGCCGATGCCAAGCGACCGAGCCGGCAGCAGCCCGCCAAAACCGCCTGTCACCACTGACGCGCAGCCGAAGACAAGAAGGTGCCGAAAAGCTCGGCGGCGACGCTTTCATGAGCATATCCCCTTGGAATTGTGAGGCCTCACTCTTCACGACTTGGAGCCGAATGCAGTGCGCCGCTGCGGCCATGGACCGGATTTGTTTGCCGCAGCGCAGCGGGTAGCCACTGCGCGCGCGGACAACCGTCCGCCACGACAGTAAGCGGAAGATGCGGCTGTGTGCAGCTAGATCTCTACCGCACACGGACGGATAGGATACCAAGCGACGCGCTTGCCGGGTGGCGTCAGACGCGGTTGGGGGGATTTTTTCGATCGAGACCCGATGATCCTGAACTTCGCGCAGGCCCGCGATAGTCTCGGCCAGAACGCGCGATGCAGCCCGGTCCTCTTTGGACGATAGGCACCCCAAAATTGAACCACCCCGCCTGTCACCGTCACGTCGGAATCGCCGACCGATGATCATGGCTCAGCCGGGAGTGCCTCCAGGAGTTGATCCCGAATACTGCTGTGTTGGCCGCGGTTCGGACGAGTGGGCTTTCTCTAGCAGTCGCCAGCGGCGATCCAGTCCGGACACTTCGGTGCTTCCGCCGCCCGCAATGCGCTCAGAAATCCATATCCATGTCGTGATGATGATGCTCGTGACCGGGAAGCTCCGGCGGCGGCGGGCCAGGCACTTCGGCCACCATGACTTCCGTTGTAAGGAGAAGACCCGCAACCGAGGCCGCGCCCTGGAGCGCCGTTCGCACCACCTTGGCCGGGTCGATGATGCCCTTTGACACCAGATCCCCGTACACGCCCGATTGGGCATCGTAGCCATAGGCGTTGTCGTCGTTTTCGAGGATCCCGGCGATGACGACCGAGCCTTCCAGGCCGGCATTGATCGCGATCTGCCGAGCCGGCCAGGTGATCGCCTTCCTGACGATCGCGATGCCGACCTGCTGGTCCTCGTTGCCGCCCTTGAGCTTCTTAAGCGCCCTGCCGGCGCGCAGCAAGGCGACCCCGCCGCCCGGGAGAATGCCCTCTGCGACCGCGGCTCTTGTCGCGTTCATCGCGTCATCGATGCGATCCTTCTTTTCCCTGACCTCGACTTCGGTGGCACCGCCGACCCGGATCACGGCGACGCCACCGGCGAGCCTGGCCAGCCGCTCCTGGAGCTCCTCGCGGTCGTAATCGGAGGTGGTTTCCGCAAGCTCGAGCTTGATCTCAGCGATGCGGGCCTCGATGCTTGCCCGCTTGCCGGCGCCGCCGACGATCGTGGTGTTTGCCTTGTCGATCATCACCTTCTTGGTGCGCCCGAGCATATCGAGGGAAGCATGCTCGAGCTTGATGCCCAAATCCTCCGAGATCACCGTTCCGCCGGCCATCAGCGCGAGATCCTGCAGCATCGCCTTGCGGCGGTTTCCGTAGGCCGGCGCCTTGACTGCTGCAACCTTGAGAGCGCCGCGCAACTTGTTGACCACCAGCGCCGCAATCACCTCACGCTCGACATCCTCGGCGATGATGAGCAGCGGCTTGCCGGCCTGCACCACCTTCTCCAGCAGCGGCAGTATTTCGTTCAGGCTGGACAGTTTCTTCTCACTGATGAGGACATAGGCATCCTGCATCTCGACCCGCATCTTTGCGCGATTGGTGATGAAATGGGGCGAGATGTAGCCGCGGTCGAACTGCATGCCCTCGACGAATTCGAGTTCGGTTTCGAGCGACGTCCCGTCCTCGACAGTGATCAGGCCGTCATTGCCGACCCTCTTCATGGCGTCGGCTAGGCAGCGGCCAATCTCCCTATCGCCGTTGGCCGAGATGGTGCCGACTTGCGCAATTTCGATGTTCGAGGTGACCTTCGTGGCGTTGTTCTTGAGTTCCGCGACGACGGCTTCGACCGCGAGATCGATGCCGCGCTTCAGGTCCATGGGATTCATGCCGGCGGCCACCGCCTTGGCGCCCTCCCGGACGATCGCATGCGCGATCACGACGGCGGTGGTCGTGCCGTCGCCGGCCTGATAGGAAGTTCTTGTTGCGATCTCGCGCACCATCTGGGCGCCCATGTTCTCGAACTTGTTGTCGAGTTCGATTTCTCTGGCGACGGTCACGCCGTCCTTCGTGACCCGCGGCGCGCCGTGCTCCCTACCGATCGCGACGTTGCGCCCTAGCGGGCCAAGCGTGACGCTCACCGCATTCGCCAGGGTGTCAATGCCGCGCAGCATTCTGTCGCGAGCCTCGAACGAGAACATGATTTCCTTGGCAGCCATTTCCTTGATCCTTAAGACCCAATTTTCGGGAACGGCGACGCCTCATTCGGCCGCTCAGGCGAGATTGTCCCGTGGCAGCCCGAGCCGGTTCCAGACATCGAACAGAGCTGCCGCGAGCCGATCAATCATGATGTCCTCATGACAGGGTGTCGGCGTGATGCGCAGCCGCTCAGTTCCCTTCGCCACGGTCGGATAATTGATCGGCTGGATATAGATGCCGTGCTCGCTCAGGAGCAGGTCGCTCGCCGCTTTGCAATGCGCCGGATCGCCGACAGCCACCGGAACGATATGGGTGTCGCCCAGGATGACCGGCAGCGCAGCGGCCCCTAGCGCCGCCTTGACCCGCCGGACGCGGTCCTGCTGGCGCTTGCGCTCCCACTGCGAGGCTTTCAGATGCCTGATCGCCGCTGTGGCCGCGGCGCAGATCGCCGGCGGCAACGCGGCGGTGAAGATGAAACCCGGAGCATAGGAACGAATCGCATCGATCAGCACAGCACTTCCCGTGATATAGCCGCCGAGGCAGCCGAAAGCCTTGGCGAGCGTGCCTTCGATCACATCGATCCGGTTCATGGCGCCGTCGCGCGCAGCGATGCCGGCGCCGCGGGGGCCGTAAATGCCCACAGCATGGACCTCGTCGAGATAGGTCATTGCGCCGTAACGATCGGCGATGTCGCAAATGCGATTGATTGGCGCGACGTCGCCGCCCATCGAATAGAGACTTTCGAAGACGATGAGTTTTGGCCGATCCGGACCCGCCGCCTTCAACAATTCCTCGAGATGATCGACGTCGTTATGGCGGAAGATGCTCTTCTCCTTACCGGACTGGCGGATGCCCTCGATCATCGAATTGTGGTTGAGCGCATCGGACAGGATCAGACAACCGGGGATCAGCTTGGCGATGGTCGAGATGCCAGTCTGGTTCGAAACATAGCCGGACGTGAGGACCAGTGCCGCCTCCTTGCCGTGGAGATCGGCAAGCTCGCCCTCGAGCTCTACGCGCGGATGGCTGGTGCCGGAGATATTGCGCGTCCCGCCGGCCCCCGTTCCCAGGCGGGTAGCAGTCTCCACCATGGCGGCGACCACCTTTGGGTGTTGCCCCATCCCGAGATAGTCGTTGGAGCACCAGATCACGACGTCCTTCGGTCCACGCGGGGAATGCCACACGGCATTGGGAAAGCGTCCGGCGATGCGCTCCAGGTCCGCGAACACACGGTAGCGCCATTCCCCCTGCAGACGCGCGATCGCATCCGCAAAGAAACCGTCATAACTCGTAATGCCTGGCTCCAAGATACCGCCTTGCCCATCGGCCGTATCGCCCGCATCTCCGGTCATCGGAGGTCCAAATCGTCGCGGCGCAATGACGTTCTTTACGCCGCCAGATTTGCCGGTGTGCAACGCTGTGGGTTCCGCCATCGCCGATTCCCCTGCTTGCATACGAATTATGTCGAAGCGCGATCCACGCCGATCCCGCTCGCATCGTTCCTCACGACCCGCGTTCAGGAAGGTCGAAGTTGAGCTGCAACATTCGCGCTATGTTTATCAGAATCGTCTCGCAGACCTTATCTTGATTAGGATCCAGATATTTGACAGTCCAGTTTGCCCCGTTCTCCTTGGTTTCGAGCCGCTGAATCACAAAATCGGTGACGTCCCCGCATCCCGGCTCCTTATGAAGATCCGCGAGGATCAATGCCTTAAGCTCCGAAGCTTCCTTTGTATGTCTTTGCATGGCCGCTCTCCTTCCGGAAGACAACTTTCTATGGATCGATCAACTGCATAATCGTGATCTGCGTCATCCCAGGGATCGTGTCATCGCACCAGTTCACCCAACCTAGCGGCAATGCCGCTGCTTGGTGTGTCAGAGTCTAGCCCCTCCACGAATTGCCCCTGTGGGTTCATGATGTAGATGTAGGTGCCGTGATCCATTAGGTAGTCGTCACCGCCCGCTTCGCCCTGGCGCGCCACGCCGTAGGCGCCATATGCCTCCGAAACCGCAGCGATTTGTTGTGCGCTGCCGGTCAGCCCTACGATGCGCGGATCGAACGCCGCGGTAAAGCTTCCCATCACCTCAGGCGTGTCGCGTTCGGGATCGACGGTGATGAAGAGCGGTTGCAGTTTTGCGGCGTCGGGGCCGAGTTCCTCAATCGCCGCGGCGATTTCGGACAGAGTCGTCGGACAGATGTCGGGACAAGACGTATAGCCGAAGAAAACCAGCAGCCATTTGCCGCGATAAGTCTCATCGGTGACCGTCGTTCCGTCCGGCGCCGTGAGCGTGAATGGGCCACCGACCGTCACAGGCGCCGTGTCAGCTCGCACGAGCGGTTGGCAGATCGACAGGGCCGCTGCGAATATGATGCAGAAGAGGGGATGCGGACCGTAGGCCCAGGGGCGGAGGAGTCGATGCCGTCGCTTCATCAAGGACCTCCGGCACTTCGAGAATGACGCGCCAAAACCCCCGCGTGTGTTTGTGATTAACAAACTCGCCTAAACCAACCCACTTTATCATATTTTGTTGCTGGATGGCTAGACATGGCACTGGTTTGGCTCTATTTTTGAGAGTTGCCCCTCATCTCTCTTGAAGGAGGTGGCTTTTATGATGATTCGCGAATTGATGAGCGGACTAGCGGCGATCTCTTTCGTTGCGATAATGTCCGCGTCTGCGCAAGCCTACGAAGTGGGTCCGGTCACGGGAGGCGGAACGATCGAGGGTACGATCGTCTACCGCGGCGACGTGCCGACAACAAAGATCATCCCCACCAAGAATATCGAGGTGTGCGGCGACCCCCGCGAGGAGCCGCTGATCGAAGTCGGCAGCGATCAGGCCGTGCTGAACGCGGCGGTGCAGCTGGTCGACGTGGCACAGGGAAAGGCCTGGCCGCAGCCCGGAAAGCTGCCTGAACTTAACAACCTCAAATGTCGCTTTGAGCCCGCGGTGCAGATGATACCGGCCGGTTCGTTGGAGGTGGTCAACAGCGACCCAGTGCTCCACAACACCCACGGCTATTATGGCAAGCGCACCGCCTTCAACCTGGCGCTGCCCAATAAGGGCCAGCGCATACCGGTCGAACTGAAGCGTGCCGGCACTGTCCGCATCGATTGCGACGCGCATGGCTGGATGGAGGGCTGGGTCTATGTGGTGGACAATCCCTACTACGCGGTCACCGGCGCCGATGGCAAATTCAGCATAACCGATGTTCCGCCGGGGGACTACAAGCTCGTGGCGATCCATCCCTTCACCGGGCCCATCGAGCAGCCCGTCACGGTAGAGGAGAATAAGGCCACCAGTCTGACGATTGAACTGAAAAAATAACAAAATGGGCGACCCACTGATTCAACAGGGTCGCGTTCCTGCGAGAAGACCGACGCTTTAAGAAACGGTCTGCACTGAGGAGGAACCCTGATGTCTGACGAGCTTGACCGCATTCGGCGCGAAATGCATGCGGTGCTGCAGCAGCCTGGCGTACGCCCCGACGACTCGCTCCAAATCACCCGCCGCACCTTCATTCACAGATCGCTGCTGTTCGGCGCTGCTTCCGTCGGCCAGACCTTCGCGTGGTGGCCGCTGCTCAACACCATCGACGTCGCTCACGCCGCCGAAGCGCCCTTCAAGTTTGCCTGGATTTCGGACACCCATCTCTACGAGAGATCCCTCAACACGCGCTTCGTCGACAAGGTGGTGCGCGCCGTGCAAGAGGTCCAGGCCATGGATCCGCCGGCCGACTTCCTGATCTTCGGCGGCGACCTGGCCCAGCTCGGAAAGATCGAGGAACTTGAGCTTGGCGTTGAGCTCCTCAAGGATCTGACGATCAAGAAATACTACATCCCGGGCGAGCATGACTGGTATCTGGATATGGGCCAGAAGTGGGGCGAGTTGTTCGGCCAACCCAACTGGACCTTCGATCACAAGGGCGTGCGCTTCATTGGGCTCGATACGGTCAGCCGGGGACCGGACTACTGGACAGCGAAGAAGATGACGCCAGAGGAGCGCATGGGCCATATGGCTACCCTCGACGGCACGGTTGCCGGCGCGTGGGCCGGCGTCGGCCGCGACCAGCTCGACTGGATGCAGAAGACACTCGCCGACTGGGATAAGTCCAAACCGATCGTCATCTTCAGCCATAATCCGCTGTACGAGTACTACCCGCCCTGGAACTTCTGGGTGCGCGACTGGCGCGAAGTGAATGACGTGCTGAAGCCTTATACCAAGGTCACCAACATCCACGGTCACGTGCACCAGGTGCTCTACAACGAGATCGGCAGCATGCGCTCGATCGGCATGCTGGCGACCTCCTGGCCGTGGCCGTATGCGCCGGAAGGCTTGCCCAAGCTTACCAAGCCGATGATCCGTGTCGATCCGGGCGATCCCTTCGACGGGGTCGGTTGGGAAACCGTGAACGTCAACGCCGACGATAAGGTCGATGTCGAGTACATCATGTGGGGCCGCAAGGAGGTGTTCGTCCAGTCGCCGGAGGACCACGACAAGAGCATTGCGGAGGTCATACGGTCACGCATCGCCGACAAACAGTACCCATGGGCAAATCCATAACGGTGGTGGCTATGATAAACACATCGACATTCCTCTGCATTCTGAGGCGTTCCATCGTCGCCGGAGCAGTCGTCGCAGCTGCCGTCGTCGGGCCGGCCAGTGCCAACAAGGATCCGGTAACGCCAAAGCAGCTGAAACTCTATCAAGAAGCGTTCATGGAGGAGGTCAGGAAAGGAGACCTCCTGTTCCATGGTGATGCGGCGATGAAGGAGCAGTTGGGCGTCAAGCTGTCGACCACCGGGTGGGCCTGCGCCATGTGCCATCCGATGGCCTCCGATACCCACCCGCAGGCGTTCCCGAAGTTCCAGGCGTCGATGGCCAAGTTCGCGACACTGCGCGACATGATCAACTGGTGCATCGAGAAACCGAGCCAGGGCGAGAAGATCGATCCCGAATCGGAGGCGATGAAGGCGCTCGAGGCGTACATCACCTGGTCGAACAGCGGCTCGGTGTTGGTGCCAGGCAAATACTAGTCTCGTCGATAGCCGGGGCACCGGCTTCAGGGAGCGCGAAGCGAGTCCGCCATCGGAGTGACACCTCGATGGGGAACGGTGGGCTTAAAGCAGTCGTGCGGCCCTTGAACCGCGCGGGGAGGGCCATGCGTTGGCAGAGACTGCGATGGAGTTGCGCGGCAAGTTCGCGAATGTGGACCTGGATGCGCTGGTCGACAAACGGGTCGTGCGGACCTGGCTTTATTTCGGCATGTTCTGGCTGATGGTGACGCCATCCGTCGGCGTCATGATCTCGGGCACCTTCAACTACCCCGACTATCTCGGATCGGGGAACCTCGAGCTCACCTTCGGCCGGCTGCGCCCGGTCCACGTCAACGGTGTCATCTTCGGCGCCTTCTCGACGCTTTTCATCGGCCTTTGCTACTATCTCGTGCCGCGTCTGTCGGGGGTGCGGGTGATATGGTCGGAGTGGTCGGTTCTTCTCGCATGGGTCTGGAACGTCGCAACGCTTGCCGGTTTGGTCGGCTTGCTGCTCGGCGACAGTGACGGTTTGGAAGCCGGAGAGCTTCCGCTCTACGCGAAGGTCGCATTCTTCATCGTGGTGGCTGTTGCTACCGCGCAGTTCCTGATCACGATCAGTCGAAGGCTGGAGCCGGCGATCTATGTCGCGCTATGGTACCTGATCGCCACTTTCGTGTGGACGACGATGAACTTCGTGCTTGGAAGCTTCATCCTGCCATACACGATCTCGGGCATCAACAGCGCCGCCTTCCATGGCCTCTATCTCCACTACATCGTCGGGCTGTGGATAACGCCCGCGGGCTACGTGATCATCTACTATTTCCTGCCGGTCAGCGCGCGAAATCCGCTCTATGCCCATAAGCTCTCGCTGGTAGGCTTCTGGTCCCTGGCACTGTTCTACCCGTTCGTCGGCATCCACCATTACCTCTACAGCCCGATCGCGGACTGGGCCGAGACCTTGGCCGTCGTCACGTCGATGCTGCTGATCATTCCGGTGTGGACGGTGCTGGTGAACTTCTTCGGCACCATGATGGGCAGGTGGCATGAGTTCGGCAGGAACTTGCCGGCGAAGTTCCTGATCATGGGCTCGCTCATGTATCTCGTCGGCTGCTTCCAGGGCTCGACCGAGGCGCTGCGGCAGCTGCAGCAGCCGACCCATTTCACCGATTTCGTCATCTCGCATTCGCATCTCACCGTGTTCGGCACCTTCGTCGTCTGGGCGATGGGGGGCCTCCTCTATACTTGGCCGCGGCTGTTCGGGCGCGAACTCTGGTCCTTCAAGCTCGGCAACTGGTCGTTCTGGCTGATCACCGTCGGCATCACGACCATGGGCCTGGTCCTCACAGCCGGCGGGCTGCAGCAGGGTTATCAATGGATGAATGGGGTCGAATGGCTCGACTCGCTCGTCTGGGTGAAGCCCTACTGGCTGGCGCGGACCCTGGCAGGCATCAGCATGGATATCGGTATGTCGCTGCTGGTGGTGAATCTGATGCTGACCGCACTGACCAGCCCGGCGGCTGAGGCGCGACGCGCCCGCGGGCCGGTGGAGGCGCCTATCCCGGCCCCGGCGGGAGGGCCCGCGCAGTGAACGTTCGCTTCTTCGCGCTGTTCGCCGGCGTCTTCTGCATCACCCTTGCGGTGATCACGCAGGGCGTGCTGCCCTTCGTGGAGCCGTCCTCGCGAACTACGCGCGTGACCTCGGTGGTGCGCACGGATTTCGGCCAGCTGAAATGGACGGTTTCAGAAGCGACGGACTACACCGAGCAGCAGCGTCGCGGCCGCAACATTTACCTGCGCGAAGGCTGCTGGTACTGCCATTCGCAATTCGTGCGGCCGGTGACCGGCGAGATCCGCCGCTGGGGACCGGTCAGCGAGGCGGGCGAATACGCCTATGACGTGCCGCACCTGTTAGGCACACGCCGGATCGGACCGGACCTGACGCGCGTCGGCCTGAAATACAGCGACGAATGGCACCTGGCGCACTTCTACAATCCGCGGATGCTGGTGCCGGACTCGATAATGGCGCCGTATCGCGGCCTCTTCCACGAGCCCGATGCAGCCGTCCGTATCGTTGACGACGGCGCTGGCAATCGGACCCTGGAAAGGACAGAGGTCACCAAAGGCCTGTTCGACTTCGACAGCAAGCAAGCGATCCAGCTGACGCCCAATGCGTACGGGTTGCTGTTCGTGCCGCTGAAGGCGCGCGAAAGAAAGCCGATCATCCTGACGCCGAACGACGAATACACAGGCGAAACCGTCAGCATCGCGGCGGAGACGGAATCGCTGGCGGCGCTTGTTTCCTACGTCCAGAAGCTCGGCACGAACCGGGGTAAATGGCGCGATCTTTTCGAGCCGCAAAGCCTGGAGGTCATGGATGCGACGATGCCGCGCTCCGAGGAATGGATTGCTTATGGCAAGGAAGTCTATGAGCGCCGCTGCATCGGTTGCCACGGTGCCAAAGGCGACGGCAACGGGCCGGCCGCCACCTTTATGTTTAACCAGCGGCCCAGGAATTTCACGTCCGCAGTCTTCAAGTTCAGATTGACAAAGGAGCCCCTGCCCACGGACGGCGACATGCTGCGCACCATTACTCGCGGCATCCGCGGCACGGCAATGCCCCCTTGGTACGAACTGCCGCTCAACGATCGCCTGGCGGTGATCCAGTACATTAAATATGAGCTAGCGGTTGACCGTTCCAATCCCGCCAGTCCTTACGCTTTCTTCGTCGAGGAACCGCCTGGCCCACCGTTGTATATCGGGCGCCCGCCGACCCCGTCCCAGACGATGCTGGACCGTGGCAAGGAGGTTTGGCAGGTGGCGAAGTGCTGGGAGTGCCACGGCCAAGCTGGCAAGGGCGACGGCGAGAAGGCGGCGGGCCTTAAGGATGATATCGGGTTCGCCACCGTGCCGGCCGACCTCACCAGCGGCCAGTTCAAGTCTGGCCCGGCCGTCGAAGACATCTTCCGGACGATAACTACCGGCCTCAGCGGCACGCCGATGCCGTCCTATCGGGATGCCTTTCCGGACGAGGACCGGTGGGCGCTTTCCTATTTCGTGGTGGCGCTTTCCGCCTATAAAGACCCGCTCTCGCTGCAGCCGCTGTCGATCAAGAAGGAGACCCGCGCGGCGCTGAACGATCTGAAACTGGTCGCTGACAAGCCGGAGCGAGCCTATGTGCCCGATCCGTCGGTGCCGGCGTCCGGCCCGCCAGCTCCGCCTGGCGAGGAACAGGCGCCCACCGGAGGTTAGCGCATGCTCGGTTTTGAAGTCACCGGACCCTATGCGGGCGCCATGCTGATGAGCCTGGCGGCCCTGTTCTTGTTCATCTGGGGCGTCCTATCCGGCGCGTTGAGCGGCACCGATAAAGCCGCCAACGGGTTTTTTGAAAGGGAAATGGAGAATGAGCGATCTGCAGAGCAGCGATCCGGAGAGCCCGACGCATCCGGAACTGGATGTGCGTCAAAGCTCGCACCCTGAACTGGAGGACTATGCCGGCGGCCTGATACAGGCGCGTGTGGGATTCATTCCGCTATGGCTTCTCGTCGTCTACGTGCTGCTGTTCGCCTGGGGGCTGTACTACATGTATGTTTATTGGGGCGGGCTCGGGCCCGGCCGTCTGTTCTAAGTAGACGGTCGCAAGGGCTAGCAAGACAGGAGTGATGGAGACGATGATAGCCAAAATTCTCCTTGGGGTCGCCGCATTGAACCTCCTTTTCCTGTGCTTCGAGGTGGCGATAAACGTGCTTCGTCTTTATTTCGGCTGACATAGGAGCAGCGGATGCTACATGATACCGTCTTCAAGCTTGCTGACGCCGGCTTGCCGCAGATGCTTGGCTTCCTCATCTATGGCGGCTGCACCGTCGGCTTTATCCTCTTTCTTTTGTATCTTGTGCGGCAATAGCGCCGCGTCCGCGCCACTGCGCAAACGCCAATGATGTACTACCTCGTGATCTTCGCCGCTGGATTTGCAGGCAGCTTTCATTGCATCGGCATGTGCGGCGGCTTTGCCTGCGCGCTGGGCCGCGATCAGCGAGGGGGAGGCGCAACCGTCCTTCGCCACCTGCTCTATAATACCGGCCGATTGACAACCTATTGCTTTCTGGGCGGGCTCGCGGGCGCGATCGGTCAGGTCATCTGCACCACGCAAGGGCTAACGGCGGCGCCGCTCTTGAACGGCTCCCTCGACATCGCCCAACGAATTCTCGCGATCGTCGCTGGCCTGCTCATGATTGCCATGGCGTTGCAGTTCTTCGGCTTGCTGCAGGTCTTTCATCGCCTTGCGATCGGATTTGGCGGCAGCACATTTGCATTGTCCCTGCGCGGTCTGTTGACGGCCCGGAGCAGCGCCGCACCGCTCGCCTTTGGCGTTTTCAACGGCTTCCTGCCATGTCCCTTGGTCTATGCCTTCGCCGCTCAGGCGGCGAGCACCGCCGGAGCGCTTCCCGGGTTTCTCGTCATGGCATCGTTCGGACTGGGAACCTTCCCCGCGATGTTGATGATGGGCGGCGTTGGCCGGATACTCGGGCCAGCCTGGCGGCGGCGCGGCGTGCGGCTGGCTGGTGGCTTTATTCTTTTGCTCGGTCTCATCACGCTCGGCCGTGGTCTCCTGCCTTCCGACGCGCATATCGGCCTTGCCTGGCCGGGCGGGCATCCCGCATGACTGCGCATGGCGATATCCTCTGTAGCCATTGTTCGCTCCCCGTCGGTCTGCGCCCGATGGAGCGCAGGCTCAACGGTGAGGCTTGCGCGTTCTGCTGCTACGGCTGTTGTATCGCCTTTCAGGTGAAGAGCGGCAGACACGAAGAGTGGGAAGCCGCCTGGCTTCTGATCCAGCTCGGCGTCGGAGGCTTTCTCTCCATGAATATCATGATGTTCAGCCTCCTCCTCTATTCGGACGCGTTCACCGGCGTCGATGCGGGCGTGCTGCCGTGGATTCACTTTTTGCTCTGGATCTTCGCCACGCCGGCGGTGGTGATTCTCGGCGGACCCTATCTGCGCGACATGTGGCTCAATGGCATTCAGGGACGAGTGACGTCGTCGGCACTCATCGTGCTTGGCGTCGCTGCCGCTTACCTCTATTCGGCATTTGCCGTGTTCGAGGGCAGCACGCATGTCTATTTCGACACCGCCGTGATGGTGCTGATGCTATTCACAGTTGGCCGCTATCTCGAGGCTGTTGGCCGCGCCAGGGCGGCGCGCGACCTCGAACCTCTTCTGGCCGCAGAAAGCGAGAGCGCGACCGCGGTCGATGGCGCGGCAGAGATCCGCCGTCCGGTGCGGGAGGTGACGGCCGGCATGCTGGTGCGGGTCCGGCCAGGCGAGCGCATTCCGGTCGACGGCGTGGTTGTCGAGGGGGAATCGAACACCGATGAAGCCGTGATTACCGGAGAAAGCCGGCAAGTGACAAAGCGCGCCGGCTCCAAGGTGATTGCCGGCAGTATCAATATCGACGGCCCGCTCCTGATCCAAAGCAGCGGTGACGGAACCGCAACCCGCTGGGCACGGATTTGCCGGTCGGTGCGCGAAGCGCTGGGCCGTCGCAGTCCAACCCAGCGCCTTGCCGATCGCGTCGTTGGCGTGTCCGTGCCGCTCGTCCTCGCCCTCGGCGGGCTGACGATCGTTTACTGGGCCCAGTCATTGCCGTTCGATCGGGCGTTGCTGATTGGCCTCTCGGTGCTGGTGGTTGCCTGTCCTTGTGCAGTCGGCCTCGCTGCTCCGATGGCGATATCGCTCGGCATCGGCCGGCTGGCGCGGCACGGCTGCCTCGTCCGCGACCCCGGCGTGCTCGAGACCCTGGCGCGTGTACGGTTGCTCGCCTTCGACAAGACCGGCACTCTGACGGCGGGCAAAGCGCGTCTCGTCGGCGTCGACCGCGAGGAGGTCGGCATCGACGAAGTACTGGCGCGCGCCGCCGGTCTGGAGCGCCATTCCGAGCATGGTCTGGCGCGGGCCATCGCGGCAGCCGCCGCTCAGCGGGGCATCACGCCGCTCGTCACCCGCGAGGTCCGGATGGTTCCCGGCCGTGGCATCCGCGGCAGCGCCGAAGGCCGGCCCGTGGCGGCAGGGAACGGCAGATTGATGAATGATCTGGGCTGGCCGCTTCCCCCGTCGCTGGCCGAGCGTGCGCGGTCGCTGGAGGCGAGCGGTCATTCGGTGGTCTATGTCGGTTGGGGCGAGCGGGTTCACGCCGTGCTGTCGCTCGATGATTCGCCGCTTCCCGAGGCGCAGGCCGCGATCGCGGCCCTGCGTGAGCGCGGGCTCGACGCCACGCTGTTGACCGGCGACTTGGCGCAAGCGGCGGAGCGGATCGCGGCCCTGGTCGGGATCAAGGACGTCCAAGCGGGCCTTTCGCCGGAGGCCAAACGGCTGGCCCTGGATCGGCTCCGCCATGACCACGATGCGGTGGCAATGGTCGGCGATGGACTGAATGACGGGCCAGTTCTGGCCGCCGCAGATGTCGGTATTGCCGTCGGCTCCGCCACCGATCTCGCCCGCGAGACTGCGGCGCTCGTGCTGCCTGCGGACGGATTGTGGATGCTGCCCTGGATCGTCGACGTGGCCCGCGCGGTGCGCAGGACCATCTTGACCAACCTTATGTGGGCGTTCGGTTACAATCTCGTCGCCCTGACGTTCGCAGCATTCGGACTTCTGCAGCCAATCCTTGCGGCGGCGGTCATGGCCGGCTCGAGCATCCTCGTGGTGGTGAATTCGCTGCGGCTGGAGCGGCTGCCCGATCCTGTTGCAACGCTGATCCCGGAGCAACGATCCGGCGCCGAGGCGGAGCGCGCCCAGAATGGTGCCGGCATTTCCGCAATGGCCGGCCCGGCCGTCGAGCGGAGTTGAGTTTCGTTTCAGCCAAACACGTCGTGCGTGAAGGCGTCGTACCAGCCTTCCGCCGCGCGCGCTGCCTGCCGGCGGACCTCGGAGCTTTCCTCGACCTTGCTGACGAAGCTGATGACGCTCTTGAGCTTTCCGTCGACGGGCTTGAAGCTGATGGCGTTGCTGAACGCATCGTCGGGGGCGAGATAGGTGTAGCAGGTGTTGAACAAATGCGCCGGGAAACGCGCTGATCCGGTGAGATCGGCCGCGATGGCAAAGGCGCAGGCTTTGGCCTGGCTGTTGGCGCAGAAGGCGGATTTCGGCATATCCCCGCCGATGATCGCGTCGCCGACCAGATGGACGCCGGGCTGCAGCGCCGATTCGAAGGTGACCGGATCGACCGGACACCAGCCCGACTGATTGGCGAGCCCTGCCTGCTGCACCAAGCGCCCGGCCATTTGCGCCGGGATGACATTGGCCACCGCGGCCTTGAATGTTGCTCCCTCGGTGATCACCGACCGGGTCTTCGCGTCGATCGCCGTGACCCCGCCAGTGAACTGGGCCGGTAGCCATTCGATCATTCCCGGATAGTGGCGGTTCCAAGCGTCCTGGAACAGGTCCTGCGCGTTGAAGCTGTCTTTCGAATCGAGGATCAGAATTTTGGCCTTGGGTTTGCTGCGCTGGAAATAGGAGGCGATGAGCGAAGCGCGCTCATAGGGGGCGGGCGGACAGCGAAATGGATTCGGCGGGACGACGATGACGAATAGGCCGCCGTCCTCCATGCTTTCCAATTGCTGGCGCAACAGGCTGGTTTGCGGCCCTGCATTCCAGGCGTGCGGCATGATCTCCATCGCAGCTTCGTCATAGCCCCTAAGCGCCCGATCCCTGAATGCGATGCCTGGCGCAACAACGAGACGGTCGTAGCTGAGCTTCGAACCGTTGTTCAGCGCAACGGTTTTCGCCGCCGGGTGAATCGCTTCAGCGGACTCATGAATGACGGTGATGCCATATTGTTTTGCCAGCGCTTCATAACCATGACTGAGCGATTTGAACGGGCGGAGCCCGGCGAGATAGAGATTGCTGAAAAAGCAGGTCGTGTAGCTCTGTCGCGGTTCGACCAGGGTCACCTCGATAGCCGTGGCGCTGACGGCGAGATATCTGGCGACCGTTGCGCCGCCGATGCCGCCGCCGATCACGACGACACGCGCCTTGGCCTGGCCCCGCGCCTTCGGCTGGTTGAGCGCCGTTAGCAACGCTGCTCCAGTCAGGCGGCCGAACTCGCGACGCGTCCAGAATTTCATGGCGCGCTACTTTCCCTGCGCTGCGACATAGCGCGCGACGCTCGCGATCTCCTCGTCGCTGAGCGACAGCGCGATAGCGTGCATGATGTGATTTGGACTCTCGCTCGCCCGGTAGGCAAGCAGGGCGTTGGTGAGCCTCTCCTCACCAAGCCGGATGATGCTGGGAATGCCTGTGCCGCCGCCATCGAGGCGATGGCAGGACGCACAGGTCGCGGCGAGTTGAGCGCCTTGATCGGCCCCCGCCGCCGCGCCGGATTGGCTGACGAGAAGCACGAGGCCCGTGGCAATCGCAGATCTCGCGACGGGACGCATGCTGAATACCCGTCTGTTTCGGAGTTTTCCGGTCACGCTCCCACTCAACTTGTCACGCCATAACTCGCGCAGCTCGATTGCGTCGCCACCTCAACCGACCGTGAGCCGGTGCGACAACGTGTAGACGGCACCGCCGTCCTCCTCCCATACGAAATCGAGCCGGCCGCTCTCCGTCGCGCGCAGGGAAAATTCGAAGAACGGGTTAGCCGAAATCGCCTCGTGGAGATCGACGCTGAACACCACGGATTGGTTGTAGCGGCAGACAAACCTGTTGATGATCTTGCGCGGGATTACATTGCCTTGATCATCATGGCGCAGCCCTGTTTCCATCTCATGGCTGATGATGGTCTTGACCTGAAAAAACTCTCCCTTCGCCGCAGCGCTCGGCACGATCACGCGTGGTGTTGCGGTAGTCACTGTCTCTCTCCGTTCTCAGGCACAGCCATCTGTGGCGACACGGACCCACGTCGTGGTCATCAGCAAATTGCCGTCATTCATTTCGGCGACAGCGATGACATGCTGCGGTTTGGCAAGGCGGATGCGGGTCGACACGCGGGGCAGGCTGCGTTGGGGGACGAAATGGAAACTGGCGACTTCGATAAGCGGGTTCCGCGGCGCGAACACGCGCATTTGCCTCACATGGTCGGCCTCAGTCATGGGGCTGTCGATGTAAAGACTCATGGGCACGGTATAGCCGGTCGGGAAGTATGTCGGCATTATCAGGTGAAGGCGATCCGACACCGTGGCTGTCCGTCCGGTGAACTGTTCGACGAGATCCAGCGCTTCATCGTTCGCACGCGCGCTCTGCGGCGATAAGAGCGCGACTCCGGCAAACCCTGCACTCCCGGCGATCAACACATCCCGGCGCGTCAAGCTCATCATCCCGGTCTCCGCCTTTTTTGCGTCACTCCGAAGACACACATCAACAGCGGCAGGAGGCGGCGCAATCGGACACATCAGTGCGGCAGCTTTGAAGTTTAGCACCGCCAACCGCTGCGAGCAAATCTCTTAGAAGTGCCCAAGATCTCTTAGCCGCCCTCAAAACGGTCAAGACATTGCAGGAAAAGGACGCTCCTGCGTTTGTCGGATTTCTAAGCACGCTCTTGCCCGGCTATCAGACGCTCAAACTAACTGGAGCGCTCTGAACAGCGCCAGCGCAATGTCGGATTTACAAGCATGTGCGACATTCATGATAAGGCTGAAGAAGGACCGGTTAAGGTCATAAATTCCGGTTCCGGACTAATGGGTCGCACCGCACGATGTCGCGGCGTCGCCGAGCGATTTGGACCCACGCGCTGGCTCGTCTCAGTCTCGGCTAGTCCGACTAGAGATCAGGCGCACAACATTTCGGAGGACAACGTGCACCAGAAGCCGACATTGCACGTTGAAGGTCAGGTCAGCGTCTTGCTAGTGACCTTCAATTCAAGAAATGCCGAACTCTCGGTTGCTTATTATCCCCTGTCGCAAGAACGGGAATGCCCCTGAAGCCAGGTCATCGCCATTGCCACCAAACCGGGCGGGATTGGCGTCATTCATGGGCCTTGCGGCCATTATGCTATTAGGCCCGCGCTAAGGGCTGAGTTTCGCGGAACAAGCCGACGCATGGGTCCGTTTCCTGCGTGCCAAGAGCATCACGACTGCAGCTTGGTCGAGCTATAAAGCCTCGGTGTGCCACTGCACATGTGAGGCTTCGTTATGCGCGACGCTACTCATGCGCGGAGCCACTCATGGAAGAGTTCCTACTGTTCGCAGCCGTCGGGTTTCTGGCCCAGGCGGTCGATGGTGCTCTAGGGATGGCCTATGGCGTGATCTCTTCGACGGTGCTCCTCACCTTCGGGGTGCCACCGGCACAAGCATCAGCTTCAGTTCATGCTGCGGAATTGTTCACCACCGCCGCTTCCGGATCGGCTCATCTTTATCATCGCAACATCGATTGGAAACTGTTTTGGCGACTGATCCCCTTTGGTGTCGGCGGCGGTATGCTCGGCGCTTTCGTACTCACTTCGTTTGACGGAGATCAGGTCAAGCCATTCGTTACAGCATATCTCGCGGTTATTGGGAGCTGGTTACTATATCGGTCGTTTCATCGTATCCCCACCAACCCCGTGAAGCTGAAAATCGTGGCGCCGTTGGGCGCAACCGCCGGATTCCTGGACGCCGCAGGCGGTGGGGGCTGGGGTCCTGTTGCCACCACCGGTCTACTCGGCGCGGGTGGACAACCGCGATTCGTTATCGGCACGGTCAATGCGAGCGAGTTCCTGATTGCACTTTCAGTGTCGCTGAGCTTCCTCGCCACGATTGTAACCGGCCATTGGGAGCAAGCCGGCGAATTCCGCGACCTAACATCTGTTGCCGGACTGATCGTTGGAGGCGTTTTAGCGGCGCCGCTGGCGGGAAGGATGGTCAAGACATTGCGGGAGAGGACGCTCCTGCGGCTTGTGGGATTTCTGATCACGCTTTTGGCCGGCTACCAGACACTCGAACTAACTGGATTGCTCTGACCGTGAGACAGTCGAACGGAGGCAAGGAAATGAGCACTTCGACCAGGATCGGCATCGGAGCGGGCTGGCTGGGCGGCGCGATCGCCGGATTCATGCTCGATGCCGGTGTCGTCAAGCCACAAGATCTTGCCTTCTCCTATCGGCAGACGAGGCCCGACTGCGGCGGAAGCTCGCGCTGGATCGAGGTGACATGGATGACCACGCCCGAGCCTTGCTCCATCATCATTGGCAACAGGGCAGATCAAGCAGGGTTCATCGGCTTCGCGCGAGGATGATTTGGAACGACGGGAAGACCAAAGACGTTCGTGCATATTGCATCCGCTAGCCACAGGTCTAACGCTTGCTATTCTCAGTAGTTCGAGGCGTACCATGTTTCGCAACTCGGGCATCATTTCTCTGCCTCGCCCGCTTGAGCGTCGTGTGGACACTCTTGCCCAGTCGTTCATGCGCCAGCGGCTCGGATCTCAGATGGACTTCTCGACTCCGGAAGGCGAGCCGGCGCTGTTACCACCCAACTCGGTGTCCTGGCGCATTTTTAAGAACCCTGTTGCGCTGTTCATCGGCGGGGTAACGGCGGTGCTGCTCGAATTGGCAGAGCCGCGGGTTCGCGACGCCATTTGGCAGCACAGCAGCTTCCGCTCCCTCGCGCTCCGACGATTGCAGCGTACGGGCCTCGCTGCTTTGGTCACGGTCTACGGCCCCCGATCCAAGGCTAAGGCCATGATTGAAGATGTGGTCAGGATGCATGGGCGCGTTTCGGGTCGAACCAGCGAAGGCGAGCCATACCACGCCACCGACCCGGAGCTGCTGGACTGGGTGCAAGCGACGGCCGAGTTTGGTTTCATGGAGGCCTATCACGTCTATGTGCATCGTCTGCATTTTTTCGAACGGGACGCGATGTTTGCTGAGGCTCGCCCCGTGGCGCTTCTCTATGGTGCGGTCGGCGCGCCCACGTCTCAGGCCGAGCTTTACGCGCTGTTCGACGTGATGAGGCAAAGACTCGTCGCGTCGCCGATCGTGTCGGAGTTCCTGGAGATCATGGAAGAAGTTCCCGCCTTGCCGGGAGTTGCTCGACCCCTTCAGCGGCCGCTTCTGAAGGCGGCCGTCGAGATCCTACCCCAATGGGTCCGCAAGCGGTTGGAACTCGGCGACCGCTGGACCTTGAAGCCGTGGGAGCGTGCTGTTGTGAAGACGACGGGTGCAATCTGCGACAGCACCGTGCTTCATTCATCACCAGCCGTCCAGTCGTGCCGCCGCCTCGGCCTTTCCGAGAGCTATCTCTATCGCCGAACGGCATCCGAAAACCTACACAGAACCGGACAGTGTTCGTTCCTTGACTAAATGTCAGGCACGCGTCGTGATCGTGTCCCAGGGAGTGGTGTAGCTGACGGCTTGGTCGCCGCGCTCTCCGGCATGGGGCCGGGCTGATCAGCCTGCCACGGCTGGCAGGCTGATCAGAAGGATCATCGCTCATTTGGCTGATGGTTTCCAGCGTCATGTATCTGGCGCGCTGCACGGCCCATTCGTCGTTCTGTTCGAGCAGGATCGCGCCAACCAGGCGGACGATGGCGTCATCATTTGGGAAGATGCCGACGACCTCGGTGCGCCGCTTGATCTCGCCGTTGAGGCGCTCGATCGGGTTGGTCGAGTGCAGCTTGGCGCGGTGCTCCTTGGGGAAAGTCATGTAGGCAAGCACGTCGGGCTCGGCGTCGTCCATGATTGTCGCCAGCTTCGGCACCTTCGGCCGGATCTGGTCGGCGACGGCGCGCCATTGCGTGCTTGCGGCCCCGGGCGTTTCCTGGGCGAAGGCGGTGGCGATGAAAGCGGAGACGACGCGGCGCCCGCTCTTGCCGGCATGGGCCAGCACGTTCCTCATGAAGTGGACGCGGCACCTCTGCCATGTCGCGCACAGCACCTTGGTGACGGCCGCCTTGATACCTTCATGGGCATCGGAGACGACGAGCTTGACGCCGCGCAGGCCACGGCGGGTCAGCTTGCGCAGGAACTCCGTCCAGATCGGCTCGGCCTCAGACGTGCCGACCTCCATGCCCAGCACCTCGCGCTGGCCGTCCGCGTTGACGCCGACAGCGATGATGACGACGACCGAGACGATGCGGCCGCCGCGGCGCACCTTCAGGTAGGTGGCGTCGATCCACAGATATGGCCAGTCGCCCTCGATGGGACTTTCAAGGAACGCTTTGACCTTGCCGTCGATCTCTTCGCACAGCCGGCTGACCTGGCTTTTTGGAGATGCCGCTCATGCCCATGGCCTTGACCAGGTCGTCGACCGAGCGGGTCGAGATCCCCTGGACGTAGGCCTCCTGGATGACGGCGGTCAGCGCCTTCTCGGCCATGCGGCGCGGTTCGAGGAAACCGGGGAAGTAGGAGCCCTTCCTGAGCTTGGGGATGCGCAGCTCGACGGTGCCGGCGCGCGTGTCCCAGTCGCGCTCGCGATAGCCGTTGCGCTGGGCCGTGCGCAACGGGCTCTTCTCGCCATAGGCGGCGCCGGTGGCGGCGCCAACCTCCAGCTCCATCAGCCGCTCGGCGGCAAAGCCGATCATCTCGCGCAAGAGATCGGAATCCGGAGTCTTCTCCACGAGCGCGCGCAGGTTCATCATGTCGTCGGTCATCGATGGTTCCTTCGAATCAGGTTGGTGTCAGCAACCCGACCTTACCGGCGAACTGTCGATGACCACCGCAAAGCCGCTCGCTCGCTACAGCGCTATCGAGGGCGCGCCCGCGAGCGGCTTCGCTACCGCCGAGCTACACCACCTGTGGGGACGCGACCCGCGTCGTGCAGACGTTCAGCTTCTAGTTAACGCGTCTTGAAGGCACGAACTCGATAGCCCACTGGACGGCGGGGCGTGACGCAGGCCCGCCAAGCAGACGCGAACAAACTACCGGGCGGCTGCCGGCAACAGTGAAGCCGTCGTACCGTCAAAACCGGCATGGGCCGGCTCGTGGCCGGAGCCGCCGCCCGAGATGACCGTGTAGCCCTTCTCGGTGACTGTCAAAGTCACGATCCTGATCCGCGGGTCCAAAAGCGCCTCCAGCAGCTGAGCGGGGCCCGCCGGTGCGACAAGAATATGGCCGATAGAACCGACTATCCGAAGGCTCGTCTGTTCATCTTGACGACTGACAACTGTGTACAAACCATCTTGGGGAGCAAGCGCGTCCCGCGTGTCCGAACTCCGGAGCAGGCTGCAATCATGCCCCAATCGAGTTGTCCCGCGGCCAGGCAATCATCCGTATAGATTGCCTGATGGGCCCTGTGCCAGTTGCCGATACCGAGATGCACGATTCCGGGCGTCACACTCCGTCGATCGTACCGAGGAATTTGGACACCGGCTGATGCGAGCGCCAAATTGGCGTGAGAAAGACGATTTTCCATTGTATGCAGCTCAATCGAAATGGAGACCACCGTTCATATCGATAACCTCGCCCGTGATGAAACCGACTAGAGGAGACGCGAGGAATGAAACGGTGTGGGCGACTTCTTGAGGTTCGCAAAATCTCCCGACCGGGATTTGAGCAAGCTGGGCCGCGCGCTGTTCGTCGTTGAGCTGTTCGGAAACCATCGGCGACATTACGTAGGCGGGCGCAATTGCATTCGAGGTCACGCCCTGGCCAGCGGTCTCGCGGGCAATTGAAAAGGTCAGCCCGATCATCGCGCTCTTCGAAACTGAATACGCCGTCCCTGCGGTCAAGCCTCCGCTTTTGGCGGCATAGGAGGAGATATTGATCACCCGACCCCACCGTTTCGAGCGCATCCCTGGAAGAAATATCTGGGCGAGAAGGAATGCGGCTTCTACGTTGACTATGTTGACCCTTCGCCATTCCTCGATCGAGGTATCTGCCATTTTGTGGTTCGACAGAATGCCAGCATTGCATTATCAATCAGTGCAAACAATATATAATCCTGGCATCACTTTTGTGAAATTATCAGCTTTATTACTTACCTCTACTTTCCAATATGCTTTCTGCGTGGGTGAGCGCTTCAAAGGCACCAGGCTTAGGCCAAAACTCCTGGTCCTCAAGAATCGGGACTTGCGGCTAAGTGGCGTGACGCCAATAGTAGAAGAAGGCATCCTCGATAGTGGGTGTCGCGATGTAGCGGTCTAGCGACTTGAACCCCCGACATCTGCACCGGAACATTCTGCCGCATCTTACCCTGTCCGATTTGCAGGTCGCTACTCGCCTTTTCCGAACGAGCCGGCGAGGCAGCTTCCGCACCACGCAACATCTCTTATCTAGGGCAACACGATCTCTTCATTACCGGATGGTGCGGGATGTGGATTTGTTGTGCCAACTGCAATATGGCCCCGTTTATCGGGACTGAGGCTTGTCGAAACAGTCAACCGTCTGGATTTGATATCGTTGTGCTGTTTCGATGCCGACGTTGTCGAGGCCGCGTCTATGAAGAGTGACACGCTTTCGTACCCACCCCGCGGCCTCTCTCGTGAGGAAGCAGCGCGCTATGTCGGTGTCGGATCGACACTATTCGACGACATGGTTGCTGACGGCCGCATGCCGAGGCCTAAGCACGTCAACAGTCGCGCGATCTGGGATCGTGTGGCGCTCGATATCGCTTTCTCCGCCCTGCCAGACAAAGACAATGGTCTGCAACAACTATTGGAGCGGAGCAAACGAGAGCCGACAAGGAGATAAGCAACTACGCACATTGCGTATACGCTGCAGGCGTAGTACAGTCACCGCCTGAGCGGATGAGATGATGTGAACGACAATGAAAAGCTCGCGCGAGAAGTGAAAGCCTGGCGGGCGAAGGGAGGATTCACCGCCGAGAGTGCAGCCAACGTCTTGGGAATACCGAAACGCACTCTTGAAGGTATAGAGCAAGGTCGTGGCTTCCCTTACCCGGTACTTCTGCGCGTTGCTATAGAAAGCAAGACCCTTTCGCTTCAGGCAATGCTGGAGGATTCCTCGCCTGTGAAGCAACGGCAGCGGAAAACTCAAAGTGAGATCTAATGGCCAGATCATTCAAAGATGTCCGCTACCCCGGCGTTTCGTCGCGCATCAAGAACGGAAAGCTCGTCTATCGCTATCGCGGCAAAGGAATGCCCGAAATTCGGCTTCCTGGCAGACCAGGCGATCCTGAGTTCGAAGCCGCCTATGAACAGGCAACGCAAGGCCAAGGTCAAAAGGCCGTCATCATTGACTTGCCCGGTCTGGCGTTGCCAAAGACATTTGGTCATGCTGCGCGCCGACTTGAAGCGACGATGGAATGGCTGGACTTCGACGAAGCGACGCAGCAGAAGAATGCCCGGCTTATTGAACGTTTCCTTCGGATGCAGGTCGATCCTGCCTATCCGCTGACTTGGCGCAACACGCCGGTGGAACATCTCGATGCCGACCATTTGCGTGCGATTATCGAAAGTGTCTTTGCCACCAACCGGACGGTTGCCAAGCACCTGCTGGTGGCAATCAAGAAGCTCCTATGGGTGGCGATCGAAGTTGAGAAATGGATCAAGCCGCAGGACGATCCCTCGCTGTCGATCCGTGTCCGCATTCCAAAATCGACTGCCAATCCCGCCTGCCCGATCGCCATTCGTGAAAAGTTCGAGGCGCACCATCCAATCGGATCAGCGCCGCGCACCTGCTATGCGCTCGGTTTCTGGCTCGGGAACCGACGCGGCGATATCGCCTCACTGGAGTGGGACGATTTGGTCCTCGAGGAGATCGAATTGTTCGATGGCTCCTTGGAAACAATCGAAGCCTTCGACTTCCGACAGCAGAAAAATCGCAACCGTCATGGCGGGCGCGAGATGTTCATCCCTGTTGTGGACAAGCTGGCGCAAGCTTTAGTGCCATTAGATCGCTCTAAGGGTGGGACGGTATTGAAGAACGCCTATGGGCGTCCGTTCTCCAAAAAGAGCCTCACTGGCATGATGGCACATTGGAACAAGCAGGCCGGCATCCCGGAGGGCTACACCCTGCACGGGCTGCGCCGTACCTTCGGCACGTATCTCGCCGAATGCAACATCCAAGCCCGCGCTATCATGGAGGCGATGGGGCATTCTTCAATGACGGTAACAGACCACTATGTGCGAGAGGCCAATAAGAAACGGATGGCTGTCGATATCGCCCGCGCCATCAACGAGCGGGAAGCCAAACGCGACGCCATGAAGCAACGGATACCTCTGCGCGTCATCAAATGAGTGAATCAACCCGACCAAGCGGAGGGTGGCACATCGGCCGCCCTTTTTTGGGCCCATAATAGGCCCAAAACGTTTTGGGCCGAGGCGTATTTTCCTCAATAAAATCAATGGTTATGGTGGGCCCGGAGGGTATTCAGAAAGCCATCCAAATCAATTGGTTAGAGATCAGTGGGACTTAAGAGTATTCAAATCTTTTCCAATGTTTTTCGATGTTGTTGTCCCACTCAGAAGTGCCTCAATCGACCAAGCCGACGCACTGAGCGCCTCACTCGGAAGGGAGGTTTGCGCAAGGCGAAAGGAAGATCGCGTCGGTGTGCAGCCTTCCTGAGAAAGGTCGCGGTAGCGCCAACTGCTGACGCTCAGCGCGAAGACAATCAACGTCCTGTTATGGGGCCGTTTGCGTCCGGCAGCTTCGCGACAGGAACAGGGCCAGAGCGGACGTTCGAGGGTGACGCTGCTCGGTAGAGCTGCCACTGATTTGCAAGCTGTTCAAGGCACGTCGATATAGCTGCATGGATCGAAGCGATCTTCTACCTGCACAAAAAGCATACGGCCGCTCGGCTCGACATCGACAGTCTTGTACGAGACCGGCACGCGCGTGAGCACTCCCATCTTCGTTTCAGCGAGCGCGGCGACTGCCAGTGCAATCGCGTGCGGTTTGGAGCCGAGTGCCATGCCGGTCGTCCCGGCACTGGGACCTGACCTACAGAACGCGACGGCTTCTTGCGCGACGCCGATAACGTCGCAAAGGCCATGGTCAGTTCGTGTTACGTTGGGTGCAGACATGAGATCATTCAGCGCCGAACGTTCGCTCGCAAGCATGGGAAGATTATCGTTCGGCGCGGTTTCTTCAATGAAGATGAGCTTTAGCCTTCCCGGTTCAACGCGTTCAATGAAAGGCAGGGACAATCCCAATTCGCCGCCCATCGCCACGATCAGGTCAATGGTTCCCGGCAGATACTGCCCCGCAGTCAGGTACGGAATCAGAGTTGAGCGCCAATCCCCGAGTGATATAAGTGAGCGCGGACCACCAATGGCTGGCTTTGAGCCTTCCAGTGAGGACGCCTCTTGGTTGAGATCGTATTTTCCTCCCGCATAGATGCAGTCAAAGCACGCAAAGTAGTCTCTCGTAAAACCTAACCCAATTAGGAAAAGCAAATAGCTCTTCGGAATGCACGTTATGTCTATCAGAATCCGCAGTGGGCGCTTGACAGCTACATATTTCTCGCGAATCCAAGCCTCCAAGGTCGAGAAATTCTCCTGAGAGTCCGTTGAAGGCGCTAAGCTCACTGTCTCGGCAATCGTCGCAAACTTCCTGATTTCTGCGAGCATCGCCAACTTCCTGTCTTCGATCGCGTCGTTCCATGACTTGAACTTGATTAAGCTTAAGCGGGGCAGGTCGCCCGAAAGTGTGGCCAATGCCGCTGTTGCGCGCGTCTCCCAACTGAGCGCGGCGATCAGCAGGTCATATTTGCGCGGCGGCCTCCAGTCGACAGTCAGGTCTTGCTGCCGAACGGTCAGCGATCCGATCGCTGCCTCTTTAGAAATCATCGTGCAATTCTCTAAATGGGAGGGCAATCTGCGCGTCACCGAACTTCCCCGCCATTCCTGCCATAATCTTCGCCCAGGCGAAGGGGCTCAGTTCCTCCGGCTTCAGACATAACTGACTGATCTCGTTCGGAGTTAGCCGGACCGCCTCATAGGCACCACGATACGAGAAACGGAAATGAGGCGCGAATCGCCTATGGAGCCGGAAGGCGAGCGCTTTCGAAACATTGTCCGCTTGGACTGCGCGTACGGCCCTAGGCGTCTCAACTATCCGGAAATAGCCGGCCAGAACGGCCTGTTTGAAAGCGGCTTGTACAAACGCATATTCGTCTTCTCGGGTTTGACTGGAGGCAGGGGGATAATCAATCAAGAAGACGCCACGTTCTGCTGCTCCAAACACGCGAGGGTCACCGGGATTACTTTGGAGAAAGGCGGTTAAGTAACCTAGGCCGTTAACAAGGCGCCCAACGACGTCCGAGTCAATTTCTGATCTTGCTGCAATTCCGTCCAAGTACTTCTCACTCGCGGAATAAATGCCATCATTTTGAATCTGCGCGGATATCTGCGAGCGTGAAGTTACGAAGCGTGCGAGGTTTGCTGGATCATTGCTGTCGAGCTTGTGGAAATCACCGTACTTCTCAAAGATCTCGCCCATAACCTCGAGGAAATCTCTAATCGAACTATCGGCAAGCGCGATCACAACGTTCGCGCCGGCTAGCGGGATACGACGCGCACGCAGGCTTGCCGCAAAATGGAGCAAAGCGTTTTGTTGTTTGCGACGAATCCAGGCATTGAACGCCTGGTCTGAATAGATCGTTCCGTATTGGTCGAGTCGAGCGATGTCCTCTGGCCCGAAGCTGGCGCTGAAGGCTTCCTCGCGTCCCCGCCAATGAAGCAGAAGATAAGCCTCGTAGTAAGGCAGGCGTCCACCTTTGATGTCGAATTTGCGCGCAGTCCGCGGATCTATCTTTCGGACGGCTCGTAGAAGATGCTCTGCTGCGGATTTCACTTGCGCAGCCAACGGGCGATGTGACCGACTGACCAACTGTCCCATCATCTCGTTGACGTCTCGCGATCCCAGTCGTTGGTCAAGATCGAAGAAGCGCGAAATCTCTTCCTGGCTGGTGAGCGTTCGCTGATCCTTGGGAAGGGAGAAAAGCAATCGCAGGCTCACTACAGACTGACAGAGTGCTTTGAAGTCGATGGTATCGCGACTGTCGAGTGACAAAACTCGACGGTCTGCATCGGTAAGTGGCTGCGCTTCAATGAACGTGTCGCTGTCGTCCTGAACCGAGCCCACAGAGCTAACTACCCAGGAAATCGGCGCGCGGCTGAGCCTCACCAGCGTGTTGAGACTCTTCCGCTGGATAAAACTCAATGCTTCACAATCATCAAGACAGAATTTGAAGCTGATTGACCGAGGTTCGAACTGAGTTACCAGATGGACCGATTCCGCGAGGCGCTCCATCAGGAAAGAGAGCAACTGATAAGGTTCACGTGCGGGCAAGGTCTCGACGAACGCAGCCACTGATCCACGCCCGCAAGCCTCATTCATGCGTCGTACAATTATGCGGAACACGCGAGCGAGTTCAAGAAACGTCCTCGGCGCTTGGTTGGAGAAGGTGGCAATCTCAGGATATTCGGTCGCGCAATCCTCTACGATGCGAAGCTCTTGGCTGGGCTGATAGATTACTGACCCCAAGACGCGCAGCGAATGGCAGGCATCAAGTGCTCGTTCGGCGCATGTTAGTTCCACAGCCAGTGAAAAGAAGCGATGATATTCGAGTACCGGATTTGGCGACCTCGGAAACTGTGCTTCCCATCCGTGATGAGACATTGACGCCGAAACGTGATCCGGAAAGCGGACGTAGATACCCAGGTGCTGGAAATCCGCCAGCTTACGCTGCAGACGGAGCGACTCATTCTGCGACAGGTCTTCCCAGCAGATCGCCTTCAGCAGCGTTGTCTTGCCGACTCCTCGCCCACCATAGACGAACACCGATTTGTCTCCAGCCAGCTCCTCAGCAGTAGAGGTGAACCATATCAAGGGACGACCATCACGGTGGTGTTCCCAACGCGTGGGGCGAAAAGGGTTCAAGCCATAGTCGTTCATATCTTGGCCCGTACTATCCAGTGCGAGGCATCGAATTCATAATTTTCGACAGCTATAGATTCGTCTGCTAGAAGAAGTTCTATCGCTTCTCGCAGACTCTCTTCGAGATCAATGGAGAAGAACGCCGGATTGTGATTGACCAAGTCACTCCAATAGCTTTCGCCAACCGACAGAAGATGGCTGTATATCCTCCCCAAGCTAGGATCATGTGAACGTCTGCGGTGCCCAAGAAGAGGGATCGTACAGGGGCTGCCTCGATGCAGGACGCCCGACGCATTGAACCGCCAAGGGTAAATCCGGCACGAGAGTGGCAGCCCCTTCCTGGTGTAGTTAATCTCGATCATGTTAAACCCATCTGTTGCCGCGGGGGCAGAGATGGTGATTAGACATTGCGATGACGGCGTCGACAGGATCTCGATCGGATCCTCGTGGATGTGACCGTGTAGATACAGGATTGGACGACGTGTCTCCAGTAGAGAGGCACGAAATGCACCCGAATTCACCAGTTCAGTATACGGAGCTAGGCGAGTGAGCCTCTGTGGAAGCAAATTGTGGTGCGCAGCGATTATAAGTAGCGCTTGAGGTTCGGCGGTTGCGGCGTGTTGGACGATTTCTCCAATGCTCTCGTTGGAGAAGGCAGGCGTGTCAAACTGCCGATCATAATAGGCTTGCAGCGCCGAAGCGCCTCCCGCTGCAATCGCCGTCTCAATAGCCTTTCCGATCCCTTCCCTGAACTCAGACGGTATGTATTCCGCCGCGCCACAACCCCAGCAACTGTTCATCAGATTGATATCCGCAACAGAATTGCCTTTGCGCACCGCCATCGAGATGGTCCGCTCAACGGGGAGCATGGGCAAGCCGTTCTTACGAAGATGATCGTTCAGCGGCGCAAATTTCGTCGCCAGGCCTGGCTGTTTCGCGAGATCCCGGTTGATGTCGTGATTTCCCGGCACGATACCAATCTTAACTGCGGCATGATTTCGGTTGCCGCCGATCTGCAGCGAATTGGCAAGAAAGGCAGACGAACGTTCGTAGTGGTCGAGCGCGCCACGGTCCGTGAAATCGCCCATGAAGATCAGTGCGTCTATGCCGCTCTCATCAAGCAGCTTGTAGATCTGTTTGAAAACCACCTTCGTTGGTATTGCCGAGATGACGTTTCGTAACTCGACGGAAAACGCAGAATCCTTCTGGTCGACATTTCGCTGCGCAAGCGCAGCGGTTGGAAGATGGACATCACCAACCTGCAATATGCGGATTTTGGAAAGCATTAAATAAATTTCTGTCTTGAACTATGCCGTATCACAATTGAGCATCCATCCTCGCCGTTCTGTACCTAATGTAGGTCCGACCCCAGCATCGGTTCAGAAGTGCCACAGAAGCGGCAGCGTTTGATACGCACGGGGATAGAATGTAGATCGGGTAGAATTCGTTAGGAAGCCACTTCAACGTTTATGTCGGCGAACGACTGATAGATGCCGTACGGCAGAATGCTACCAAGGGCAACACAGGGTTATGATTTCCGGTTCATCGCCGCTGCAATAACCGATGGGTCACAGAGCTGGCACTTCGCGCTAGACTGCAGCTGCGGCATTCTCGATCATACGCTCAACTATCCTGTTCGCACGTCGTTGCCGCCGTTCGCCGCACCTATCGATCGGAGGCCCAGCCTCGCGGTAGCCGCTATGTGTGGCTGCACGCAACCTTGACGAGGAACAGGAGCAAGAATAGACGATAGAAACAGGCACAAGATCGCCCTCCCCTGTCCTTGGATCGTGTTCATGCGAGAACAATCAACTGAGTGCTGCGGGTAGCGATTGGTCCACTTCAGAGCGAAGTTGGTCAAGTGGCTGATATTAAAAGATTTTGGTGGGCCTAGCAGGCCGTTGAAGAAGTCAGGCTCTTTCGCAAACGAAGCCGGAATCGTCGGCGTTGTGGATGTAGAAGTGGCCGACGAGGCGACCTGCAGTGCCAAGGACAACCCAGCCGCGGCCACAGGCTGGGTCGTTCTCATCATGCCCCTCCCACGAGAATTCCGCGCAGGCTGAACGATCGCGGGTGCCATAGCGGACATCGAGGAAGCCCTTGAGTGCGCCGAAGGCGATCTCGCCATCCGCCGAGCCTTTGAATGTCAGATGGGCTTCCTCGACGAGATCGAGGAAGTCGTTATCCCAAACATCCATCTCGATGATGCGCCAGCGGCCGGCGAAGGCCTTGGCGAAGCCGGGAACCTTGGCCATCAGCCGGTCTCCGCCATGAGCTTTGGCAGTCGCACCAGATTGTAGGCAGCGGCTGCGAAGGTGAAGGCCCATCCGACACGGTCGCGGCCGCGGAACCTGGTCTTGTGCTGGCCGGCCACGACCTTGATCCAACCGAACGCCTCTTCGATGCGCTTCCTGATGCGCTGGCTGACGGCATAGCCGCCATGTCGCGTCGTGCGCCCGTCGACCGCGGAACTGCGGCCGCTCGTGTTCTGCGTCCGCATCCGCCCTGGTGATGTAACACCGACCGGCGACGAGCGAGACCCGGGCCCGCCTCCTGCGATGATAGCTAGGCGGGTGCTCGTCTGGGCGTCCCAAGTCTCGCTCCGCGTTTTCGGGACGCGACGCAAGAATCCTGCTATCGTTGGCAACATGGCGATCCTCCTTCTGCTCTGATGATGATGCCGGTCGACAACGGTGATCAAACTGTCTTCGGGGAAGATGACGTCCTGAAAGAAGAACTGATCGTCCTCCGCGGGCGCGAACTGCGCACAGATAGCAAGTGCGAGGGGTCAACCGCCTCCGAAAAGCGTCGCGACTACCTCATTGGACTGGGCCTTTCCGGCGGTGGTATCCGATCTGCCTGCGTGTCGCTCGGGGTTCTACAGGTTCTCGCCGCGCACAAGATGCTGAAGCATTTTGATTATCTGTCCACCGTCTCGGGCGGCGGCTACATCGGTGCCGCCCTGGCCCTGCGATATGCACAGAAGGCTCACAAGGAGAGCGATCCCGACGCTGCCTTTCCCTATGCCGACGAGAGAACGGGCGAGATCGAGCACCTTCGTCATCACGCCACTTACCTCGCCCCTCGCGGCGTGCGCAGTTTCGCGACTGGCTTCGTCGTCGTCGCCCGCTCGCTCATCCTGAACACCTTCATCTGGATAGTGATCGGCGGCATCGTGCTCGCGCTGCTCATGCTGCCGTTGGACGAAGGTCGTCAATGCTGGATTCTTCCCGATACTTTGTGCACCGCCAAACCGAACGCCTTCTTTGACTGGCTTCTGGTGCTCGCCGCGGGACTGGGGCTTGTGCTCCTCGCATTGATGGCGGGCGCGTCGCTCTCGAGCTGGTGGGTGAAGGGCCACAGGCAGCCACAGCGCGCCTGGTGGATAAAACACGTTTTGCTTCCGGCCGTCATAAGCGTTCTGCTGTTGATCATCTGCTATGCAGTGCTACCGCAAGATGCCTTTCTGAAGCCCTCCTCTGCCATCAAGGGACACCATGTCGTCTTGCTGGTCATCCCCGTCGGCCTCCTTTTGGCGATCGTGGTGCCGTTCCTCGGTCCCAAGTTCCCACGATGGTTCCTGCTACTTTTGTTAGGAACGGTGAGCGGGATAGCGGCATACCACGGCAGTAAGTCTCACGCATTATGGGCACTGGCGCTTACCAGCGGCGCGGCGACGGTATTCGTCCTGTGGAATATCATACCCGCCAACAACAACAATCAGGAGGTTCCTCACGAGTCAGTCCCTGCGGACACTGACGAGTTTACCAACCAGGTCCCCTCGCACAAATACATGCGCCGGCGGTTTCTCGATTCTTGGTCGGGAGCACTCGTGGTGGTCGCACTTGCCTGCGGTGTCGTCGGCCTAGTGCCGATGACAGGATGGCTGCTGCAAAAGCTATTCGGCGGCGAAGGCACAGACGAAACCAACTATGACGAGAGTCTCATATCGCTAATCAACTATATGGGGGCCGCGGCCTCGGCGCTTTATGGTTATTATCAAGCGCACCTGAGAAAGAATTTCGGGATCGGCACCGCCTTTGTAGTGGTTGTAGGCTCGGTCCTTCTTTGCTTCGCGACCCTGGTTTTCGCGCACCGAGTCGCGCTCGACTTGGTTGATGCCTCTCGCAGCCTCAGGATTAACTTATGGACGCTCCCCTGGCACCAAGGGGTCCCGCTGGCGGCGGCAATCGCCGCACTGGCACTTGGTTTTTTTGTCAATACAAACGACCTGGCATTGGGACGTTTTTACCGTGACCGCCTGATGGAGGCCTTTATGCCGAACCTGAGGCAAGGAGTTGGAGGCGCTGTGCAGGTGGGCCATGACCAACCCGCCAGCACTGCCGACCGCTATCGGCTGTCGGCAATCGCGCATGATCACCCGCTCCTTGGCCCCTACCCGCTGATCAATACCAACGTCCTCGCACGCAGGTCGCCCGACTTCCGGCAGCGGCGACGTGGCGGGGCGAACTTCGTGTTGAGCCCGCGCTACTGCGGCTCAGACTTAACTGGCTGGAAACACACAAGTGAGGTGCTCGACGATCAGCTCACCGTCCCGACAGCGATGGCAATCTCTGGCGCCGCGGTTAATCCGGGCGGCGGTCTGGCGGGTCAGGGCGTTACCACGAATTATGGCGTCGCCGTCGCGATGTCCCTGCTCGGTCTCCGCCTGGGCTACCACTTCAGGTGGCACGACAAGGGAGGTGTTGCGCACGTCGCCCGACGCTTCCTGAACCCGTTCGGCAATCACTTCATCCCGGCTGCCAGCGAGATTGGCGCCGAGTTGCTCGGGATGCGCTCGCACCATCCCAACTTCGTCGAGCTGTCTGATGGCGGTCACTTCGAGAATCTTGGACTCTACGAGCTCGTTCGTCGGCGCTGCGGCCTGGTCGTAATTGTTGATGGCGGCGAGGAACCTGGGGCCTCCTACGCCGCCTTCACATCGGCGATGACGCTCATTCGCGAGGATTTCGGCGCCACCATTGAGCTCGACCCGAGGGCAACACCTGCCCAGGTGGTCGCCCGGTCGGTCGACAACGAATATCCTCGCGCGGCCGAGTTCGCGAACCGGGGTTACTTCCTCGCCTCGATTCGCTATGCCGCGTCGGATCAGGTCGGCACCGACGCGGGGTGGCCGCAAACAGGGCTGCTGATCTATCTGAAATCAGCGATGATCAAATCCCTGCCGATCTCGGTGCGTGGCTACAAGGGGGCAAATCCGGACTTTCCGTACCAGTCCACTGCGGACCAGTTCTTCTCGCCCGAACAGTTCGAGGCTTACCGGCAGCTCGGTATAGGAATCGCCGAGCAGATGCTCGACGAGACCAAGCTCGGGGAGCTCTTCGCGCCGGAAGAGAGCAGCCGTCCGACGTTCGGGGATCTAACTGCCCGCTTCGTTGAACAGCCGGACCTCTGCAAACCGCCGATTGCAGACCCAGTTTAAGCCAAGACCAACGGCTGCTCTGGGTCATGAATACCGGTTCCGGCGAACGTCCGCTCTCCGGGAGCAAAATCAGGCTGCGAATGTCTGCCTAGGGTCAGGAACGCTGGTTGCGGTGAACGTCGGCTATCGGGCAGCGAAAAGGGCTGGTGAAGGGCGGCTTAGGGTCATGATTTCCGGTTCATCGCGCTGCAATGACCGATGAGTCACAGACGCTGCATTTCCTGGGCGCGGAAGGTGCTTGGAAAGTCAGAAATCAAAGGCTTATTCCCGATTCCACAAGCATCCGGTCCTGAGTGGGCAGACGGCCTTCCTAATGGTAATTAGCCAGCGACACGTTGACCGTTCTCGTCATGCGCGGGTGAAATCTACGTTCGACCATATACGTCGTCGAAGCGAACGATATCATCCTCGCCGAGATAATCGCCGCTCTGCACTTCAATGATCACCAGGTCAATTCTGCCTGGGTTCTCCAGCCGATGCTTATGGCCGCAGGGGATGTAGGCTGATTCGTTTGTCGCCAGGAACAACTCTTGCTCGCCATTGACGATTTTCGCGGAGCCGCTGACCACGACCCAGTGCTCCGAACGATGATAGTGCATCTGCAGGCTCAGCCGCCGACCGGGCTTCACCTCGATGCGTTTGATCTTGAAGCGCTCGCCTTCCTCAAGAACCGTGTAGGTACCCCACGGTCGGTGTACCGTGCTATGGACCAGGTGAGCTTCATGTCCTGAAGCCTTGAGGCCCTCGAACAGCTTCTTGACGTCCTGAACGTGGTCGCGGGATGCGACAAGCAAAGCGTCCGGGGAATCGACGATCACCAGATCGCTGACACCGACCGTGCCGATGACGCGCTTGTCGGAGCTCACATAGCTGCCGGTCGTGTCGACCATATGCACATCGCCGCGTATCCTGTTCCCGCTTTCGTCGGGGGCGATCAAATCGGCCATTGCGTTCCAGGATCCGATGTCGTTCCAATCCATGTCGCAGGCAACCACGGCAAGTTTGTTCGTCTTCTCCATGACAGCGTGGTCGAGCGAGATTCGCGGGGCGGAGCCGAAATGCTCAGGCGCGAGTTCGATTTTGGCAAAGCCTTCGCCTTGACTGAAGCGGCCGTTCTCGTAGCTGTCGGAGACGGCCTGGATCACCGCGGGGCAATGCGATGCCATCTCGTCGAGCATGGTTTGTGCGCTAAAGCAGAAAATGCCGGCGTTCCAGAAGAAGCGCTTGGACACGACATAGGCTTTGGCTGTGTCCAGATCCGGTTTTTCAACGAAACGAACGACTTTCTCACCATCCGCTTCGATATAGCCGAATGCCGTGTCCGGTCTGGTTGGGGTGATGCCCAATGTGGCGATCCGCCCGAGCTTCGCATGTTCGATGGCCCGGCACATGACGTCTAAAAATGCAGGCAGCTTGCCAACCATGTGATCGGCTGGGAAGACGCATAGAATCGCGTCAGGGCCTTGCGTTGCCTTGGCATGGATGGCGGCTGCCGCAACGGCTGCGGCCGTATCCCGGCCTTCAGGCTCGAGCAGAAAGGTGCGTGGCAGGACCACGGAATCCAGTTCGTCGAACGAGTCCTTCGTAACGAAGAGGTGTTCCCCGGATATCACACCGACGAGTTCCACTACGCCCTCTATCGAAGCGGCGCGCAGCACAGTGTGCTGAATGAGAGAATGTCCATCTGCTACTTTGAGGAAAGGTTTGGGGTGCGATTGCCTCGAAGCGGGCCATAGCCGCGATCCGGCTCCACCGCTGATGATGACGGGAACCACTTTCATTAAACAACCTCGATTTCGTCTCTGGACGTCATTGCCCGCGCCCTTAGCGTCAGCGTCACGACCGCCATCGCTCTGTGATGGTCTTGCGGCGCTCCGAGTAACAGCGAAGTTCTGGCGCGTTGCCGGACGGCCGCAGATGAATGATCTCGCCATTCTGTATTCGTGCCCTAAGGCCGTCGGTTTCATCGACGTCGGCAACAGTCCCGAATGGAGCCAAGAACTGCTGCAGTGTGTCCGGATCCTCGAGCCTGCGGATCAAGCTGAGCAGCTGCGGGACATTTAGCGTATGCCATGGCCCGCCTCTCGTGAATTGCGGTCGATGTCTCTATGCCTGTTCGTTGCATCTGCCGAATTGCCCCGGTAGCGGGCCCTAATCAAGATGAGAGATTCTTTGGCTGCCTTCTATCAAAATCAAACGACTTGGGTCCTTCAGATCGAACTCAATTACCCGCGGTACGAAAAGGCGTGCATATCGTGTAAAGGCGCTCGTCGGAGGAAACCGAATAACGGTATCGCAGCGCCCGAGAAGATACATCTCAACGAGGGCGGAAATTGCGCCGTCCATCCCAAGTGCTGCAGTGTGCAAGGGGCCGTCTTGATCGGATCGGAAATGCTTGGGGACGGTGAGAAGATCGGGAAACCTGGCCGACAGGTGATCCAGGATTTGCGCGCTGTCCGTGCACAAGAACAGCCGCACAGGCTTGGGGTGCGGTAACGCTTTAGCCTTATCAACCGCAGTGCACACTTGTCGAACGGCGAACTCCGGATCGGCCCAGTAGGGCGCATGGTCCATGATGTCTTCACCGTTACCATGTCGAACATGAACCCCGATGATGCTGTGCCCCTCAAAACATTCTTGGTAAATGGCATCTATGCGTGTTTGAATTTCAGACCGAGGCTTGACACTCTGGAAGACCTGCCGCTCGGCATCCTCATCGCAGCGCCACATTAAGCAAGCGTCACACACTACTGTGTTCGCTTCGACATCGTGTTCGGCCTGAAAGAGCTCGCCCAACTCGTCGCGCTCTTGGAAAATCTGCTCATGTGGGCGGTAAAGGCAGTCGATCGCTGGCCTATTCCACCACTCTGGGAAGAATGGACCCGGGAAGGAAAAGTCGTTGATCCGGTCGTCGCAAATAGCCGGTACGCCAGCGATGTCATTGATCGGTTGGAAGAACACCGGAAAGGCATTTGCGAAGGGTTGGTCGAGATAGCAGGACCCGCGCCAGTCGACGGCTAGCGTTCGTCCCGACCGCTGAGCGTAGCGCCAAGCGGCCGCCAGCGACCACAGACAATCACCGAACCCCGTACGCCTCTGAGAGACGACGAACCTGCGCTTTACCAATCCACTGACCTGCATTTTCGGAAATCTCGTTTCAGAGACGAGGTTGCATCTGGCTTGGGATCTCTTAATCGCTACTAGTCGACCGTTACGCCGGGCGATTTGGTAGAGGCTGCGCGTGGGGCAGAAGAGCTCCCTCAGCACTGCCTATCCTTATCTCTTGACGCTCGCAAATCTTGACGCCGGGTACACTCGCTTCCGGTTTAAATTCAGCGTTCTCTAATGCGCCCGGCGACATGTGTAAAATTGATTGCGTGAATGTGACCCATCCATGTAATGGATACTAAGGCGTTCCTTGACCATGAGCCTCTGCTGACGTGGGGCCGCGCTTTGCTAAGCGAAACAGCCGGTCGAGGCAGTCCACAAAGTCCCTTTTTCAAGTCCAATTCTTAACTGCCTCAACGTAACATGTCATTTGCGGGCGTTTCCGGAAGGACGGATGTGCAGGACCCGCCAGCCGTCGAATGTCAGGCGCAGGCCACCCACGTCATTTATGGCCATCATGGCGTCCGGTCCCATCGAAAGATGCGACACGGCGCCCTCTGACGCTTTCAAGTGCGCCAACATGGCGCAAGTCCTGCCGGATAGCTTTCGAGCCGGCTGGACTGAGCGACTGGCACGCGATGCTGTGCGACGATGGCCGAGAGAGGAATTTTGGCGTCTGCAGCCATGTGGAGGATCGTTCCGACGGTTCCGCGGGTTCTCGGTGTCAGAGCCGACACCTGTGCGAACCCGCTCTCGTCCGTTTTCGACAGGCCCTTGAGGTTCATGACCCTGTTGTTCGCCGAGATCACCCGCCAGTTCAGCGATCCAGGTGAAGATCGGCACGCCTGTCGATGCGGCGATCATCGCCTCGGCCAGCGAAGATGATGAAGAGGGCCATTGGGTCAAGTACAAGCGCCGACCAGCGTTTCATTGCTTCAAAGCCCATTTCGGTGCCTACGCCGATACGGCCCTTGTCGAGGAGATCGCCGTCACGGCGCCCACACCGAGGACGGCAACGCCGTTCCTGATGCTCTGCCCGACAATCCCGGCGAAGTGTTTGCCGACAGCGCCTACCGAGGCAATCATCTCGGCGACGCGGTGCGCGCCAAGGGTGGAAGGCCGCGCATCGTCGCAACCGCTATGTGGGGGCGCGACAAGGCCGAAAGCTCGACGCCTGGAACCAACCGATCCACAGAATTTGTACTCGGATCGAGAAGATCTTCGGCACCTGTAGCCGGATGCGATGGCGAGGGCTGGCAAAGGCGGCCGTTCAAATTCGCCGCACTGCGATCGCCTGCAGTATGAAACACAGTTGGATGGTCGCCTCGTCCCGCCCATCGTTGAAGCCCAGCCACCGTTTTCGGGCTAGCGCGCCCGAAATTCCTTGGAGGTCAATACGTAATGCCCTACCCGGCTTTTCGCCGCCGTCTCAGATGTGCGGTTCGCCCGAAGCCCCCGACTGCCACGAACTTTGTCTTCGCGCGGAGCGAAACCTCGCGCCCACGACTTTGTGCCGCCGATGGTGCCGCGCTGCCCTGTCAAACAATCCATTTTATGGATGCACCTCATCCAAACAATCGATTTCACTGATCAAAACAATTTCCATTAGAAGACTCGCTGAAGCAGGCAAAGATTACTTGGTCAGCGCAAAAGAGGGATGGTGGAGTGCTAGTGTGGGTTGGACCCACATGCTCGCCATTTTATCTGGGAACGGTTACGTGCCCTGCTGGCGCAGGGCAATACGATTCTACTGGCCACCCACTTCGTGGAAGAAGCGGAGCGGCTATGCAACCGACTGTGCGTGCTTGAGAACGGATGTAGAATCCCAGAAGGGCGTCCTAACTCGCTGATTGATGAGCAAATCGGGTGCGACGTGATTGAAATCTATGTCGCTCACCCCGTGAGCTGAGTTCGGCACTCAGGCCGCATGTGCGACTTAGGCAGGTTAGCGGCGAGACTCTGTTTTGCTATGCCTCGAAGCAGGAGCAGGTGTGCTCGCTGGCTGACACTGTCAATGACGAGCTCCGCGCCGCATCTGTCGAAATCCTACCATAGGGCGTGAGGCGGGCCGCAGTTTGCTGGCGGTGTGGCGAGCCAGAAACTTCAATTACCATAGAGCAGGAAGAAAATGGGCGAGAACAGGAAAGTTGCTCTGGTTACGGGCATAACGGGACAGGATGGTGCCTATCTCACGCGTCTTCTGCTGGAAAAAGGCTACGTCGTTCATGGGATTAAGCGACGTTCCTCTTCCTTCAACACGGGTCGCATCGAAGACATCTACCAAGACCCGCACGATCCCGATCCGCGCCTAATTTTGCATTACGGTGACCTCACTGATGCGACCAATCTCATCCGAGTAGTTCAGGAATCCCAGCCAGACGAGATTTACAACTTGGCCGCTCAGAGCCATGTCCAGGTGTCGTTCGAAACGCCGGAATACACAGCAAACGCCGACGGTATCGGAACATTGCGACTTCTTGAGGCGATCCGCCTCCTCGGTCTGAAGGACAAGACCCGCTTCTATCAGGCCTCGACTTCAGAGCTCTACGGCCTCGTGCAATCCGTACCGCAGAACGAAACAACGCCCTTTTATCCGCGCAGCCCTTACGCCGCCGCCAAGCTCTACGCCTACTGGATCGTGGTCAACTATCGCGAGGCCTATGGTATCCATGCTTCCAACGGCATTCTCTTCAATCATGAAAGCCCACTGCGCGGCGAAACTTTTGTGACGCGCAAGATCACCCGCGCCGCCGCTGCTATCTACCTCGGCAAGCAGGACAAGCTTTATCTCGGCAATCTCGATGCTCAACGCGATTGGGGCCATGCGCGTGAGTACGTGCGTGGTATGTGGATGATGATGCAGCAGGATCAACCGGATGATTACGTGCTGGCGACGGGCAAGACGACCCCTGTCCGCCAATTCGTCGAATGGGTTTTCGAAGATGTCGGCGTCGAGCTCGAATGGCGTGGTGAAGGAGTCGACGAAAAGGGCTATGATGTCGAGACCGGCAGATGCCTAGTCCAGGTAGACCCACGCTACTTCCGCCCCACGGAAGTCGATCTTCTCCTGGGCGATGCCACCAAGGCGAAGGAGAAGCTCGGCTGGGTGCATGAGACATCCGTGCGCGAGCTCGCCGCGGAAATGGTGCGGGAAGACCTCAAGGTCATGCGGACATCGGTAATCATGAAGGAAGCATAATGTACGATCTGAAGGGAAAAGCCGTGTGGGTCGCGGGCCACAAGCATGGTGGGCAGCGCTGTCGTAGGCCGCCTCGCGTCTGAGACTGCAAAGTTATGGCCGCCCTGACGTTTCCCCCAAATTTTATCCAGTCGTGAGTTCGTTTCCGGGGGTGGATTTGCCCTGATGGCCGGTGGACGCGACGGGTGCTGGCGCGGAGCGTTTCACGTTGCGCAGCGCGAGCGACCGTCGCGGGTTGAAGGTCGATGCACATTCGTTGGGTGTCTGCCATCCGATGTGCGAGTGCGGACGCGCGCCGTTGTACAACACGACGAGAGAACGCCCACGGGACCGAGGAACGCAAGTTTCTTTATCCATGGCATCCCTGGGCCGGGCGTTGTGTTCACGTTCATGAGGTGAT
>NZ_JAMYSW010000014.1:0-179274 GCF_040322135.1 Mesorhizobium sp. M0189 | reverse complement strand
CGCGCCGCCCGCCGCCCCGCCCCCCCCCCCCCCCCCCCCCCCCCCCCCCCCCCCCCCCGCCCGGGGGGGGGGGGGGGGCGGCCCCCCCCCCCCCCCCCAACCGCCCCCCCCCCCCCCCCCCCCTCTCCCCAAAACCCCCGCCCCCCCCCACCGCCGGGCGGGGGTGGCGGGGGCCCCCCCCGGCCCCCCCCCGAGCCGATCGTCATCGGCGCCGACACCAACGTGCAGGAGCACACCATCATGCACACCGACGCCGGCTTTCCGCTGACCGTCGGCCAAGGCTGCACGATCGGCCACCGTGCCTTGCTGCATGGCTGCACGATCGGCCACAACAGCCTGATCGGCATGGGCGCCATCGTGCTGAACGGCGCGAAGATCGGTAACAACTCGCTGGTCGGGGCTGGTGCACTGGTCACCGAAGGCAAGCAATTCCCCGACAATTCACTGATCGTCGGCTCGCCCGCGCGCGTCGTCAGGACGCTCGACGAAGCCGCAATCGCCAGGCTGCGCGCCTCTGCCGCGCATTATGTGGCCAACGGCAGGCGGTTCAGGGCTGGGTTGAGGAAAGTGTAGCGCCGGTCAGTGAAGGCCGCCTATCGCAAGCCCAGAAATGGTGGAGCCGGCCCGGGGACGGGGCCGGCTCCTAAACCCGGTCGTTGGGGACGGGGAGGGTGGGGACTCGACCGGGTTTTCCGTCGCGTCCTCAGCGGACGCTGGCGACCGCGTCGGAGCGGCCGTCGTTGATCGTTACCCAGGCGCCGGAATTGCGGTCGGACTGGCGCTTCAGGTAGGTGTAACTGGTCTTGGTCCAGGACAGCACCTTGGGCTGGAGATTGTCGAGGATGAACTCTCCAAGGCTGGTGCGCACGGTCAGCACCGCATGGCCGTCGCCGTTGCGCTGGCGCACCACCGTCATCAGCAGATCGCCGGCCGGCACGCCCATGCTCATCAGTTCGCGGCGCTTTTCCAGCGCATAGTCCTCGCAGTCGCCGAAGCCTTTGGGAAACGACCAGACTTCTTCCTTGCCCCACATTTCCATGTCGGTGCGCGGCGCGACCTTGCTGTTGACCGAATTGTTGATCTTGACGATCGTTGCCCACAGCTTGCGGGTGAGTTCGACCGGTGCCCGGTTCGGCGTCCTCTGATTGCATTCCTGCGGGAGCTGCCGGCACAATTCGTAGTGACCGACCGGCTGCGTGGTGCGGCCGCCGGTATGCATGAACGCCGGCTCCGCCGCGTTTGCAGTCCCCCAGCCGAAAAGCTGCATCGCTATTGCCGCCAGCAACAGCTTGCCCCTCGTCTTTTTCATTATTCAGTCTCCCCGTTTGAGGAGACAATGACACGGCTGGATTTATTTGACGCAAAAGCGCGAAGTAGACATTAAGTAAAACGCCAGTAGAATAAACATAAAATTGGATGCAATTGAGTATAGAATTATTTAAGGATTCTAGCCGGGTGCATTCCCATGCTTCGTCGCACCGTTCGAACAGCTAGGATGGCGATCCTTCGCGATGGTGCTAAAACTTTCGCGTCAGCCGCGCGGCGAGCTGAATTCGGTGTCGAGCGTTTCCGGCCGCTGGATGACGGCGAACTCGATGGCGACGCCATCTTCGAAATGGCGCACCACCTGGCCGCGCATGGTGCCCAGCGTTACCTGGACGCCGATGGCCGGCTTGACGTCGATCTCGATCGCGGCGCCCGACAGCGACAGATCGATGATGCGGCACTGGTACTGCCGTCCGTCAGCAAGTTGCAGCACGCTCGTCGGGTTGCGCGGTGCCACGCGTTCATGGCGGCGGTCTTCCGGCAGGTCGAGCTCGTGCTTGTTGGCAAGCCAGGTCAGTTGCGCGGCGAGCTTGTCCCTCTTGCGGTCCGACGCGATGACGGTCATCGCAAAGCCATCCTGCAAAGTGCGGGTGATGACGCCCTCGATTCGGCCGATGTGATCGATATAGGCAATGACCTTTTCACCCGGCAGGCCGGCACGCTCGGTGCGCAGTGAAACGTTGCCGGGCGACATGTCGACCACCTGGCAGGGATGTTCGGTGCGGTCTTCCAGCATGAAGCGTCCGTAAATCTTCACGCGGACGCGCTGAAAGTTACGCCTTTCAGCTTGGGACGGCGCATGGTCGACCGCCGCTGACCTCATGACTGCCATACCCCTTCGGCATTCCGCGCATGGATGCGGGGAATTTCAGCGGAAAACTACAACAAAGCAGGTTAACAAAGGGGAAAGCCCGGCGCTGTTGCTTTAAGCTTTGGGCATCATTCCTCGCGTCCGCCGTCGAAGACGACCAGGTGACGGATGCGGCGGGCCTGGCCGAGCGCCGAAATCGTCTCGGGCGGGTCGAATTCCGATGGGGCGAGCGAGGGAACCTCTATCGCCGGCCGGTTCTTCAGGAACATCGGCTCCTTGTCGGGATCGACGACACGGATCGAATCGATCAACGCGTCGAGAACCGGGTCGGCACCCAGCCAGAAGGGCTTTTCAACGGCGCTTATCACACCGAGGCAACGCGGACTCTCGACACCGCCGTCGAGCGGCAGTGCGAGCAGCTCGAACCTGTTGGAACGGCCGTTGCGGCTGAAACCCTCATAGGTGATGAGCACCACCGATTTCAGGTCGAAGACGCCATCGGTCAGCTTCGAAATTAGCCGCTGGTCCTTCTCGCGCCACAGCGAAGGGAATGAAAACCCCTTGAGTTCGCGGCCATAGGCCGCGCAGAGCCTGGTGCCGGCGAGCCGGAACACTGCTTCGCCGCGCGTGTCCTTTTCCAGGATGAACGTGTCGGCCAGCAGCGACTTGATGTCGGCCGGTTCGACTTCCGAGCGTTTCGGGGCAGGGCGTCCGTCACGCAATCGGTTCCAATAATGGAACAGCGTGATCGATCCGGTCTGGTTCATGCTAATGCTGCTCCGCGCATTCTGTCTTCTGATGTCCCATCGGTGAACAGAAGGGCGCCCTCCGAAGACCTACATGCGTTGCGGAGCAGGATGCGTGCCAGCATCGTTAATACTTGTTCACGGGTCGGGGCGGTTAAGGTTAACAACTGGTTTACGTTGCGCGCTGGCCAGGCCTGTGGCACACCAAAACCACTCCAGAAGCGGTCGTTTTGCGACGATCGGCAGCACTTCAGTCAAGAGTTCAGGGGGAGCAAGGGGGCTCGACCAGCCGTTCAAGGGAAACCTTGGACGGCTTCCTTTTTTGATTCGGAGCTGCTGATTCGCCGTTTGTGATTCGGTTGGCCGTGATCTACATGCTCGCGAAGTCCAATCCAGCGACTGAGTGCAAGCCATATGAGCGACCCAGAAAGCCCACCGGAGATCGAGCAGGGCGAGAGTGGGCCTGCCGCCCGCGAACCGGAGCAACGCCGTGAACCGGTGTTCAACCTGCCGCCCGTGGTGCTGGCGGTGATCGGCATCTGCGTCGCCGTCCATCTGATCCGGGTCTATTGGCTGACCGACGACCAGGACTTCGAACTGCTTGTCCGGGCAGCCTTTGTGCCGATCCGCTATTCCGGCCGCTTCGACCTGGATTTCTTCGCGTTTTCAAGCCCTTTTACCTATGCCTTTCTGCATGGCGGTTTTGCCCATCTTGCCATCAACATGGTGTGGCTCGCGGCCTTCGGCTCACCGCTGGCCAACCGCTTCGGCGCGTTGCGCTTCAGCCTGTTCTTCGCCGCGACCGGACTGGCGGCGGTGGCGCTGTTCTGGGCCATGCATCCGCTTGGCGAAGCGCCGCTGGTCGGCGCCTCCGGCGCGATTTCCGGCATGATGGGTGCGGCGGCGCGCTATGGCTTCCGCATCGACCGCTCGTCGGGCAAGGCCGCCTTCGCCGGCCAGCCTTTGCCGATGGCGGCGGTGCTGCGCTCGCGCGGCGTCGTCACCTTTCTCGCCATGTGGATGGTGATCAACCTGGCGACCGGCCTCTTCGGCCTGGCGCCCGGCATTGACGGCCAGATCGCCTGGGAAGCCCATATTGGCGGCTTTCTTGCCGGCTTCTTCGGCCTGCGGTTCTTTGATCGGCGAGAGCAGGCGCTGCAACAGGCGGACGAGCCGGACACCTGAGACCTCCGCACTTGAAATGAAACCGATCGCGGCGCACCATGTTCATACTAGGGAAAGCCGGCCAAGGCAGGAGCCGGCAGGAAATGCAGAGGAGGACGCCATGACTGTTAAGGCAATTCTCGAGGCAAAAGGCCACGACGTGGTGACGCTCGGGCCGAACGAAAAGCTCAGCGAAGCCATCCGCATGCTTTCCGAACACAGGATCGGCGCGCTGGTCATCACCAACGGCGATCACAAGATCGTCGGCATTCTTTCCGAGCGCGATGTGGTGCGGGTTCTCGCCAAGGAGGGGGCGGCGGCGCTCGACCTTGCCATCCGCTCGGCGATGACGCCCAAGGTGAAGATCTGCAATGAGAACCACACCGTCAACGAGGTCATGGAGATCATGACCAAGGGCCGCTTCCGCCATCTGCCGGTGGAAAAGAACGGGCTGCTCGACGGCATCGTGTCGATCGGCGACGTGGTCAAGCGGCGCATCGAGGATGTCGAGCGCGAGGCCGAGGAAATCAGGGCCTATATCGCCACGGCATAGGTGAGGGCGGCCGGGTTGCCGGCCATTGAATTTTTTCAAGCTGCTATAGCAGTCCATCGCGGCAGGTGCGGGCCTGTGCCGCGTCGGCGCCCGCGGCTTTGCGCTTGTCTCTCTTGGCGGTTTGCACTAGCGAAGTTGCACATCAAAATATGCGTTCTCGCATATCCGCAATTCCACTATGCAGGCCACTATGACCCTCATCGATACCCGCACGCCCGACGCCAAGCGCCTGGTTCCCGGCGCCACCGGCGACTGGGAGATCATCATCGGCCTCGAGGTCCATGCGCAGGTGACCTCGCAGGCAAAGCTGTTTTCCGGCGCGTCGACCATTTTCGGCGCCGCGCCCAATGCCAATGTCAGCCTGGTCGACGCGGCGATGCCCGGCATGCTGCCGGTCATCAACGAGGAATGCGTCAAGCAGGCGATCCGTACCGGGTTGGGCCTGAAGGCTGAGATCAACCACAAATCGGTCTTCGACAGGAAAAACTATTTCTATCCCGATCTGCCGCAGGGCTACCAGATCTCGCAGTTCAAGCAGCCGATCGTCGGCGAGGGCAAGGTGATCGTCTCGGTCGGCCCGGACCGGCAGGGCGAATTCGAGGACATCGAGATCGGCATCGAGCGCCTGCACCTGGAGCAGGATGCCGGCAAGTCGATGCACGACCAGCATGCGACAATGTCCTATGTCGATCTCAACCGCTCCGGCGTGGCGCTGATGGAGATCGTCTCCAAGCCGGATATGCGCTCCGCCGATGAAGCCAAGGCGTATGTCACCAAGCTGCGCACCATCGTGCGCTATCTCGGCACGTGCGACGGCAATATGGACGAAGGCTCGTTGCGGGCCGACGTCAACGTCTCGGTGCGCCGGCCCGGCGGCGAATTCGGCACGCGCTGCGAGATCAAGAACGTCAACTCGATCCGCTTCATCGGCCAGGCCATCGACTATGAGGCGCGCCGCCAGATTGCCATCCTCGAGGACGGCGGCAGGATCGAGCAGGAAACGCGGCTGTTCGACCCCAACAAGGGTGAGACGCGCTCGATGCGCTCCAAGGAAGAAGCGCATGACTACCGCTATTTCCCGGATCCCGATCTTCTGCCGCTGGAATTCGACCAGGCCTATGTCGACGAGTTGGCAAAGGACCTGCCGGAACTTCCCGACGCCAAGAAGGCTCGGCTGATCGCTTCGCTTGGCCTGTCGACCTACGATGCCTCGATCCTGGTATCGGAAAAGGCGGTCGCCGATTATTTCGAGAAGGTGGCGGCCGGGCGCGACGGCAAGCTCGCCGCCAACTGGGTCATCAACGACCTCCTGGGGGCCTTGAACAAGGCCGGCAAGGATATTGAAAACGCTCCTGTTTCGCCCGACCAGCTTGGTGCCGTCATCGACCTGATCAAGGAAGGCACCATCTCCGGCAAGATCGCCAAGGATCTGTTCGAAATCGTCTGGAACGAGGGCGGCGATCCGCGTCAGCTGGTCGAAAGCCGTGGCATGAAGCAGGTCACCGACACCGGCGCCATCGAAAGGGCGGTGGACGAGGTGATCGCGGCCAACCCGGACAAGGTCGAGCAGGCGCGTGCCAAGCCGACCATGGCCGGCTGGTTCGTCGGCCAGGTGATGAAGGCGACCGGCGGCAAGGCCAATCCGCAGGCGGTCAACGAGCTGGTCAAGGCCAAGCTCGGGATCGAGTAGGATGTTCGTCCGCACCGCCGGCGAGCGCGATCTGGCGGCGGTGCGCGCATTGCTGATCGAGACATGGCATGCCACCTATGACGCCATCTACGGCGCGGCGCGGGTTACCGAAATCACCGATGAATGGCATTCGATCGCCGCGCTCAAAGCACGGCTGACGCGGCCGAACTCGGAGTTCCTAGTCGCCGACGACGGCAAAAGCATCGGCGGCATGGCTTTCGCCGCCGCCACCACGGATGCCAGGATCGTCATGCTGAACCAGCTTTACGTGCATCCGGCCTGGCAGAGGCAAGGCATCGGCCAGGCGCTGCTGGACGAGATTGAGGCCAGCTTTCCGGAGGCCCGAACGCTACGCGTCGAGGTCGAGGAAGCAAATGCCCCGGCCATCGCCTTCTACCGCTCGAGAGGGTTCTTGCCCGCCGGCGACACGGCCGATTGCGGCGGCGCCACAGGGTTGCCGGCGCTGGTTTTGGAGAAGGCGATCGGCTAGCTCGTTCGCCTGACGCTCAGTTGCGTTTCACAGGCAGGTTGGAGCAGCCGGCGGCGAGAAACTCGCACGGCAGGCTGCCGCCGCCGCCCGACGTGTGCGGCGGCGTAGCGGCTTCGATTTTTTCGACCTCGTAATATTTCGAGGTGACGCCCCATTTTTTGACGCCCTGGCACGTCGAGCGCACGCCAACCTCCGTCGCCTTCGCCGCCGTCTTGTAGTAGGTGGTGATCCGGCAGGATTGGCTGACCGGCAGCGCGTTCGCCGGGCTCGTGACCGGCGGCAGGAAGTTCGGGAAAGCAAGCAGTGAGATTGCCGCAATGATCCGGGCGGCGGGCATGGTGTGGGGAAGGTGCAGCATCGTTTGTCTCCATCGATGGCGCCGCTCGCTCGTGGCGAAGCGGCGCGTTTGTTCCCGCAGGATCAGGCCATGAAGCCGGCGCTGCCGCATCTGCCGCGCGGGGGATGGGGGGCAGCGGTCCGAACCGCAGCCGTCATCCGCGAGCGACCGCGTCAGGGCATTTTCGGCTTGATGAGCGTCTTTATCGGAACGGCGACTTTTGGTGGCCGGACCGCACTGGCTCCACCGTCGACGGCCAGCCCGCCGCTGTTGAGATAGCGCACCGTATAGTGCAGCTCGTAGCCCGGAACTCTGATCCATGTAGGCTTGTGATTGAACTGGTCCGGAGGCCTCGAATACCACTTCGGGATCTGCATGATCTTGGAACCGGCACCGAATCCCGCACTCTTGGCCGCTACCGCGAAGGCGCTGTCTCTGGGATCGTTCGGCGGCTGGTCGACATTGCCGATGACGACCAGCGAATCGTATTTTCGCGCGTCGAGCCTGAGTGCGGGAAGGTTCAGCGCAGCCACGTCGCCTTCGCGCATCGTCAGCGCCTTCTGAAGGCCGTCCTCATTGGCGTAGACATTGAGGTTAATGGCCTCGGATTCCGCATAGACCACATTGTTGTGGAAGTCGCGGGCCGCCAGACGCGTGAGGCTGTCGAAGGTCACTTCAACCGTCGGCTTGGCTATGGCGTCCGTCACAATCAGGTTGCGTCGCGGCACCGTCCAGAAGATGAGATCGTCGCCGGTGGCTTGCGTGCCGGCATCGGACCCGTCGATTGCCGAGCATTTCGAATTCGGAACCGGCGTCGTCACCGGCAGGGGTGCCGAAAACGAGCTGCGTACCTGGGCATCGATGTAGTTGCCGATGTTGAAAACATCTTCGAGGATGTTGCCGCCTTCGAAGCTCGCCGGGCCGGGTTGCGAGCGGATGATGACCTGGCTGGAATCGGTCTGCCAGCGGCTGCAGAAGACGTTGACGTCTATGGGAATGCCGATGTGACGGTCGGACGTCAGCGGGATCGAGACCTTGATGGTGAGGATATAGGGAACTTTGACAAACCAGCTGTTCGGCTGGTTCAGCATCTGCGTCGCAAAGCGCGACGGCCGCCATTGCTTCAGCGATTCGATCGATGCGCGCGATGATCGTCCCTGGGCGGCTAGCTGTGCGTTGGTGGCGTCGACCTTGGCCTGCGCCAGGTTGCGGACGGTGTTGGTGATCAGGAACACGCCGAGTTCGGCTTTGCAGGGCCTGTTCGATTGTGTGGGGTTGCATGGGGCAAGTGCCGCACTGGCAACCGGCGGCCCCGAAGGCGGCGGCTGGGCGGCCGCGGTGGCCGCCATCAGACCGAAGAACAGCATCGTGCAGGTTTTCAACATGGTATCCTCGCTCTGTCGTTGGAAACCACCCTCCGGCTAGACAGCAGCATTTGTCCGCTGGCGGTTCATCGCCCGCACGGGGGATGAACCGCGAAAACATCGGGCGGGCCTAGCGGCGTCGGGCCGCCGTCCTTTCGGCTTGGATGGCTACTGCTTCACGACGCCTTTGGTCGTCGCCTTCGGCGCGACGACCTTGGGCTTGGGGGTTTTCGGACCTGGGTCGACTACCAACGCGGCCGTGCACGAGCATTTGCCCGAACCGCAATTCAGGTCGCCCTTGCACATTTTCGAATGCCGCATGTCGGTGCAGTCGGCGGTCCCGGAGCAGGAGCAACTGCCTTGCCCGATCGTACCGGACTGACATTTGAAGCTCCATGCCGGATCGGCAGCAACGCCGGCCACAGCGAGCGATAAGACAAAAAGCGTCGTCGAGATGAGCTTGCGCATGAATACCTCCCGGTTCAATCGAGCGATGGAACCACGGAGCAGCAACGCCTTCATCTCCCGTGCGGGAGATGAATTGGCAAACCGGTAACGATCGTCAATGCTGTCCCTTCAGCACGACGAGATAGCCGCGTTCGACGCGAAGCCGGAACGCGATTTGCCCTGCGGTGCCGGGATCCTTGGAAACCTTGTCGATGACATAGCCGCTGGGATGCGAGCCAAGCCATTCTTCCGGTTTGTCGGTGGTTTCGAATGGCTTTTGCAACCGGGCCAGGAAGCCGACTTCGCCTTGATAGTCGAAAGCCACGGCCCAGTCCGCATCCTTTCGCTCGTCGACGAAGTTGGCGAGCGGCGTCAGGTCATAGCGTTTGAACGCGGTTGCCGATGCCACCGCATGGCCGATGCCGAAAATGACAAGCATGACGACGGCCGAGCTTTTCAGCCTGGCGAGCGGGATCTCCGCCATGAAATACCCGAACAGGATGGTCACGAACGGCAACATCGGCACGACATAGTGGGGCTGCTTGCCGGATATCGCGCTGAACGCCAGCAACACGGCAACGAACGAGAACGACAGTAAGCGCAAGGCGCGCAGATCGGGCGACTTCGTCTCGATCAGGCTGCGTATCCGCGTGCGCAGCTTCAATCGCCATACCTCGGGTATAAAAATCCACGGCATGAACATGACCGGCAGCAGCAGCAGATAGAAGTAGAACGGCCGGCCGTGCGAATTGCGCAAATTGCCGGTGACGCGCCCCGCCGATTGGTTCCAGACCAGATCATAGACGAAACTGCCCTTTGTCAGGATGGTCGCCGGCACCAGCCAGATCGCCACCGGAATTAGCGCGGCGAGCACTGCCAGGCCCACTCCAACGAGGAAGTTCGGTGTCGCCAGTCCCGCCCGCCGGTCGCGCCAGAACGGGTAGAACAGGATGGGCGCGCCGATATGGATGAGCACCACCGGGCCTTTCGTCAGCACGCCCATGCCGATGAACAACCCGGCCAGAACGGCCTGCCAGCGGTCGCCGCTCCGGGCAAAGGCAATCAACGACAACAGCGCGGCGAGCACGAAGACCGTCAGCAACAGGTCGAACAGGATCAGCGTCGAATAGATGACGAACACGCTGCTTCCGACGACCAGCCAGGGGACGCGCCGTGCGATGTCGTCGCGGCCGGGAAACAGGGTCCTTGCCAAAGCCGTCGTCAGCCAGATGACGAGTGAGGAGGCGGCGAAGATGACCAGCATCGCCGCCGGCCGGCTGGCGCCGAAAACGGTCCAGACAAGGTCGATAAGCCAAAACAGCAGCGGCGGCTTCTGCAGATAGGGCGCGAAATTCATCGTCGGGACGAAGATCTGTCCGCTCAGATACATTTCCCAGGTGACGCTGAGATATCGCGTTTCGTCGACGGGCAGCAGTGGCCGGAAAGCGACCGCGATGACGATCAGCCCAAGCAGGAAAAGGTAGGGGAGCAGCCGCTCGGTAGATGTCGGTATCAAAGATCGAGATCCGCGCCAGAAACCATTTTCTTTCCAGCCGAGCATAGTGCCGCGTTTCTGGACCGCGAACGACCGCACCATGATTTTGGCCGAATTGCAACGATGCCGGTTTCGTTTTGCAGATTTTGCGGATGATGTTCTTAAAGGCTTGGAAAACTTACCGGCCGAGCCTTTTGGACCACGGCCGGTCCGGGGGATCTGCGCAAATCAACTGGAGCGCAACGGCGGCGACAATTCGCGCATCAAGAGTTCGAGCTCGCGCTGATCGCCGGTACCGGTCTTGTCGAAGATCGTCGCCAGCTGCGACTTGACGGTGCCGTCCGAGACGCCGCCGGCCGCGGCGATTTCCTTTCGCGTCAGGCCGGCGGCAACATGACCGGCGACGCGCCTTTCTGCCGCGGTCAGTCCGAACAGCGCCGCAATGGCGTCCAGCGCCGGGATTGGTGCCGAACCGGCCGCGGCGATGAAGATCGCCGCGGCGGCGCGCTGCGAGATACGCGCCGAGATTTCACGCCGCGCCAGCGGCATCACATGGGCCACCGCCGGAACGGCCGTCTTGGCCAGCGGAATGTTGATGCCGCAAGGTCCGAGCGCGAATTCGTCGCGCGTGCCGAGCTGGACGGCACGGCCGATCGCGGCATTGGCGTTGGCATAGGTGAAGGAAAGCTGTCCGCGCACGCAAGCGACCGAGATGTTTTCGGCGAGCAGCGCTTCGGCTGTCGGGTTGGCGAAGATGATGGTCATGTCTTCGGCGACGATCAGCACGGGATGGTCAAGGCTTTCGATGATGGAACGGAAGATTTCGGCCTTGCGCCGCTCCGCCTCGAACAGGTCGCCGATGGTCACCGCGCGCCGCACATGCGGCGCCAGCAGGCAGACAAGCTCGAGGTCCTCGCTGGAAATCTGGCGCCTGTCCTTGTCGGTAACCACCATCAGCGTGCCGATCCGGATCGGCCGCTTCATCAACGCCACCCAGAAGAAATCGTCCAGCCGGTTGGGTTGCACCCATTCGCGCACGATGCGGCTTTCGAGCCATCTCTGTCGCGTATCCGGACCTTGCAGGGCGTAGATCGAATCGACAGTGAACGGCACGTCGATCTCCATCTTGGGAACCGCCGCATAGAACGGCACTTGCGAGCCGTAGTCATGCTTCAACGGCTCAAGAACTGCGGGATCGCCGCAAGACACCGAAAACCGCGCGGAACTGCTGATCGTGTCGATGACGGCGAGCATGGCAAGCTGGCCTTCCGCCAGGCTGCAGATGGCCTCGAGTGTCGCTTGCCAGCGGCCGACGTCGGCAATCGAATCGTAGATCGCCTCAACGACCTGCGGCAATGCGCGACCGGCCGTGCCCGCCAGCGATGACATGAGCCCCTCTCATTTGCCGCCCTTGAGGCGACGAAGCATCATTCCTAGAATAACGCTGCGTAAGGTTGCCAACAACCCATTTCATCTGCTTCGCGCGGACGCGAGGATCGCATGAACGTATAGTTTGCCCGCCAGCCATTTGCTCGTCGGTTGCGGCAAGACCCTTGCCTTCGCAATGCCGTGACGCCATAAGCAGGAACAGGCGCCGCGAGGACTTGCTACAAGGACTTGCCACGAGGATTTGGATGAAAACTTTCCTTCTGCAGTTTTTCACCTGGTGGAACAGCCAGACGCTGGGAACGCGCTTCCACACCTGGCGGCACGGCAAGATGGTCGGGCAGGACGAGGTCGGCAACGTCTACTACGAGGGCGGCGTCGATTCGGAAGGCCGCACCCGCCGCTGGGTCATCTACCGCGACTATTCGGAAGCCTCGGCGATTCCGCCCGGCTGGCATGGCTGGATCCATCACCGTGTCGACGTTGCGCCGCCAACGGAAGACTACAAGCCCCGCGACTGGCAAAAGCCGCATGTGCCGAACCTCACCGGCAGCCCCGCAGCCTATCGCCCGAAGGGCTCGGTGCTGACCAACCAGCATCGTCCGCAGGTGACGGGCGACTACGACGCCTGGACGCCCGGTTCGTGATCGATCGCCGCGACACGCGCGCGGTTCCCACAGGCACCGTGTCCCCACGGGCGCGGTCCTTTGTCGCCACAATTGCTGTTTAGCTGTTTGCTGATCCGACAGCAGCAACTAGCCTTGGCGTTAAGAGAATCACCCGGGCGCAAACCACCGGACCTTGCATGAGCATGTTCAGCCGAATTTTGACGGGCGGATTAACCGCGGTCGTTCTCGCTTCTATGGTGGCGCTTGCTGCTGCGCAGGAGTTGGCGCCGCCTGCGCCGGACGCGTCGGTGGCGCCTGCAGCACCGGCAGTATCCGAGCGCATCACCAATCCCGTCGCTGAATTCGCCGGTATCGACAAGATCACCGGTCGCATCATCACTTTCGACGTCTATATCGACGAGACGGTGCAATTCGGCGCTTTGCAGGTGACGCCGCGCATCTGCTATTCGCGGCCCGAAAACGAAGAGCCGAAGACGGATTCGTTCGTCGAGGTCGACGAGATCACGCTCGACCGGAAAATCCGCCGTATCTTCACCGGCTGGATGTTTGCCGAAAGCCCCGGGATCAACGCCGTCGAGCACGCCGTCTATGATATCTGGCTGAAGGGCTGCAAGCAGAAGTCCGACGTGCCGGCGCCCGCTGCCCCCAAAACCAACTAGAACCTGTCAGCGCGGCGGATAGATACGCCGCGTCTTGCGGAACCGCCTTGTTGCCTGAGCGTTGGGGCCTCTCTAGGGAGGAGGTTGCCATGATGATGGCCAACAAAAGCGAGCTTCTCGACATCGAAAAGGGATTCTGGACCGGCGACGCCGACTATTTCAAGGCCAACGCCGACACCGAATGCCTGGTGGCCTTCCCGCAGATGGCGCGGGTGATGAGCAACGCCGATCTGGCCAAAACCGCGACGGAGCCGAAGCGCTGGCGCGAGCTCGACATCGACCTCAAGGGCATCATCGAGCCCGGCAGCGACATCGTCATGCTGACCTACGAGGCGCGTGCGACCCGGCAAAATGGCGAAGCCTATGCAGCACTGGTCAGTACCGGCTATGTCCACCGCGTCAATGGCTGGAAGATGATGTTCCATGCACAGACACCGGTGGTGACGGCGACCAAGGGCTGACCGGCCGGTAGAGCAATTCCAGGAAAAGTGTGAACGGTTTTCCGTGCGGAATTGCGTCAAAACACAAAATAGACCGGTTCGGCGTTTCCGTGAAACGATGAACCGTTCTAGATCACGGAAAAAACACAGCCTCGCCCTTTAGCGCCTCGGCCAGCATCTTCTCGTACTTGCCACGTGGCACGTCGATTGCGCCGAAACGTTTGAGATGCTCGGTCGTGAACTGCGTATCGAGCAGCGCAAAGCCGCGCGCCTTCAGGCGCTCGACCAGATGAACCAGACAGGCCTTCGAGGCGTCGGTCTCCCTGGCAAACATGCTCTCGCCGAAGAACACCCGGCCGAGCGACACCCCGTAGAGCCCGCCGACCAGCCGGTCGTCGTGCCAGGCCTCGACCGAATGGCAATGGCCCATCCGATGCAGCTCGACATAGGCTTCGCGGATTGGTGCGTTGATCCAGGTCGACCGCCGTTCCTCGCGTCTTTCGGCGCAGGCGTCGATCGTCGCCTCGAAATCGAAATCGATGCGGAATTCGAACAGATCCTTGCGGATCGTCTTCCTCAGGCTCTTCGGGATGTGGAAACCGTCGAGCGGAATGATGCCGCGCGTCTCCGGCCGCACCCAGAACACCTCGGGGTCATTGGCATTTTCGGCCATCGGGAAGACGCCGGAGGCATAGGCTTTGAGCAACAGGTCGGTCGGGATGCGATAGCCGGGTGCGTAGGGGCGGGTCATCGCGTCGCCCCTGTGTCACTCGCCTTTGGCCAGATATTTTTCCAGCCAGTGGATGTCGTAGTCGCCATTGGCGATGTCGGCGTTGCCGACGAGGTCGCGAAACAGCGGCAGCGTGGTCTTGATGCCGTCGACCACGAATTCATCGAGCGCGCGTCGCAGCCGCATCATGCACTCGACGCGGTTGCGGCCGTGCACGATCAGCTTGCCGATCAGGCTGTCGTAGTAGGGCGGGATCTTGTAGCCGGAATAGACGCCGGAATCGACGCGGATGCCGAGGCCGCCTGGCGTGTGGAAGTGGGTGATGGTGCCCGGCGAGGGGGTGAAGGTGCGCGGATCCTCGGCATTGATGCGGCATTCGATAGCATGGCCGTGGAAGCGGATATCTTCCTGGCGCACCGAAAGCCCGCCGCCCGAGGCGACGCGGATCTGCTCGTGCACGAGGTCGATGCCGGTAATCGCCTCGGTCACCGGATGTTCGACCTGCAGGCGCGTGTTCATCTCGATGAAATAGAACTCGCCGTTCTCATAAAGGAATTCGATGGTGCCGGCGCCGGAATAGCCGAGATCGGCGATCGCCTTGGCGCAGACGCCGCCAATATGTGCGCGCTCCTCGGCATTGAGCGCCGGCGAGGGCGCTTCTTCCCAGACCTTCTGGTGGCGGCGCTGCAGCGAGCAGTCGCGCTCGCCGAAATGCACGCCGCGCCCGGCGCCGTCGCCGAACACCTGCACTTCGATATGGCGCGGCTTCTGCAGATACTTCTCGATATAGACGGCGTCGTCGCCGAAGGCGGCGCCCGCCTCCGAGCGTGCCGTCTGCAGCGCCACCTCGAGGTCGGCCTCGCTATGCGCCACTTTCATGCCGCGCCCGCCGCCGCCGGCCGACGCCTTGATGATCACGGGGTAGCCGATCTCGGCGGCAATGCGCTTGGCCTCCTTTTCCTCGGTGACCGCGCCGTCGGAGCCGGGTACCACGGGAATGCCGAGGCGCTTTGCGGTGCGCTTGGCCTCGATCTTGTCGCCCATGATGCGGATATGGTCGCCGGTCGGGCCGATGAAGGTGATGTTGTGCGCGGCGAGGATGTCGGCGAACTTGGCATTCTCCGACAAAAAACCGTAGCCGGGATGCACCGCGTCGGCACCGGTGATCTCGCAGGCGGCGACGATCTGGTGGATGTTGAGATAGGAGTCGCGCGACGGCGGCGGGCCGATGCAGACGCTCTCGTCGGCGAGACGCACATGCATGGCGTCGGCGTCGGCGGTCGAATGCACCACCACCGTCTGGATGCCAAGCTCCTTGCAGGCGCGCAGCACCCTGAGGGCAATTTCGCCGCGATTGGCGATGAGGATTTTCTGGAACATCTTTCGCCTGTTCCCGGCTCTACTCGATCACGACGAGCGGCATGCCGTATTCGACCGGCTGCGCATCTTCGAACAGGATCGCCGTCACCATGCCGGCGCGCGGCGAGGGGATCTGGTTCATCGTCTTCATCGCCTCGATGATCAGCAGCGTCTGGCCTTCCTTGACCTTCTGGCCGATTTCGATGAACGGCTTGGCGTCGGGCGACGGTGCCAGATAGGCGGTGCCGACCATTGGCGAGGCGACGGCGTTCTTCGACACGTCGGGCGTCGCCGGCGCGGCCGCTGCCGCAGGCTGCGCTGCTGCCGGGGCATAGGCTGGCGGCGCTGCGGCGATCGCATGGACGGCCGGCGCCTGCCGCGAGACGCGCACCTTCAGATCGCCCAGCTCGACCTCGATCTCAGTGAGGTTGGTGTCGTTCAGTATGCCCGCCAGGTCGCGGATCAGCTGCTGGTCAACACCGTTCTTCTTTATCGACATTTTCGAGCCTTCTGTTTGTTGGCCGGTCATAGGCGTGCAGCCAGCGCCTGCAGCGCCAGCGTGTAGCCGAGCGGCCCGAACCCGCAGATCATGCCGACAGCGACCGGCGCGACCATGGAGACGTGGCGGAATGGTTCCCGCGCGTGGATGTTGGAGAGATGCACCTCAGCGACCGGCAGCGGCGCGACGGCGCGGATGGCATCGTGAATGGCGATCGAGGTGTGGCCGTAGGCGCCTGGATTGATGACGATTGCGGCGGCCTTCTCGGCGGCCTCGTGGATCCAGTCGACGAGGTCGCCCTCATGGTTCGACTGGCGGAAATCGATCTCCAGCCCAAGTGCGGCACCCGCCTGCTTGCAGTCGTCGGCGATCGCCGCAAGCGTCTTGCCGCCATAGATGCCCGGCTCGCGCTTGCCGAGCGCGTTGAGATTGGGGCCGTTCAGGACGAAAACCGTTTTCAAAAAATGCCGACCTTTCCCGGCGCGGCTAAGCCGGCGCGCCGGACCCTCTATAATGGGCATAGACGCTGGCGAAAAGAGCGCAAGTGCGTTCTTTCGCCGTCCACAACAGCCGGAAAACGGCCCGCGCCGGAAACCCGCAGCCTGATCGAAACCCGAACGCTAATCAGAGTGCGGCCTTCGCCGCCTCGATCTTTTCGGCCAGCACTTCCTGGCCGAGCGCGCCGAACACAACCTCGTTGCCGACGACATAGGACGGCGTTCCGGTGATGGCGAGCTTGGTGGCAAGATCATAGGTCTTGGAGAAGGCCTCAGTGATGCTCGGGTCCTTCATCTTTTCGCGCAGCGCCGCCTCGTCGGCGCCGAGCGACAGCGCCACCTTGATTGCCGCCGCCTCGGTGGCGCGCCCCTGGCCGCCGAGCAGCGCGTTGTGGAATTCGCCGTATTTCTCCGGCTTCATCAAGTGGAAGGCCATCGAGACGACGCTCGCCTTCTGCGAATCAGGGCCGAGGATCGGGAATTCCTTGAGCACGAAACGCAGGTCCGGATCGGCCTTGGTCAGCGCGCGCATGTCATCGATGGCGCGTTTGCAGTAACCGCAATTGTAATCGTAGAACTCGACGATGGTGACCTTGCCGTTCGGATTGCCGACAACGCCGTCGAAGGCGGAGTTGAAAATCTGGTCCTTAGCGTCTTTGATGACGCCGAGACTGGCGACGCGCTGTTCTTCCTTCTGCTTGGCCTCGAGCGCCTGCTGGGCTTCCAGAAGCACTTCCGGGTTCTTCAGCAGATAGTCGCGGACGATGCCTTCGACTTCGGTGCGGTCGAGCTTGGTTTCCGAGGACGCCGTCTGGACAAGCTGCGCCGTGCCGGCCTTCGCCGTCTGCGGACTTCCGGCGACGAAGCCGAACGCCAGCATGGCGAGGGCGGCTGCCACTCCGGTAGTGCCCAGCAGAATTGCCTTGGTCATGATCCTCGATCCTCTAGCCTGTGTTCGGGTCCGCTCGGTTCGGCTGTGTCGCAGCGTGCGTCCGAAAGGTTCACTTCTTCTTACCTGATGGTGCGTAGTTTATAATGTCCTGCGCGCGAAGCCAGCCCGGCTCGCCCCGCTTCATGCTCTGCTGCGCCCGCATGGCGAAGATCTTCGCATTCTTGTAGTCGCCGGAATAGAAATGCCCTTCGGCGGTCGCAAGCTCGGCCGCCGGGATGTTGCCGAGTTCGCCATAGGCCTGTGCCAGATAGCGGTATCCGGCGGCGTTTTCGCGATCCCGCCCGAGGCCCGTGTTGATCTGCGCCACCGCCTTCTTCAGCGAATCCGGCGTGCCGATAGCCATCAGCGCCTGGCCGTACGAGACCGGCAGCAGCCCGGATCGCGCCGGATCGAGGCTGACCGACCTGGCATAGGCGTCCGCCGCATCCTTCGGCCTGTTCGCCTTCATCAGGATGTCGCCGCGCAATTCCTGGAAATAGGGATTTTTCGGCTGTTCCTTGATCAGTGCGTTGGTCTTGGTGAGCGCCGAGGCCAGATTGCCGAAGAGATAGGTCATCTGCGCGTCGCCATAGCGCGAGGCGAGACTGCCGGGGTTCTTGCGTATCAATCGCGACGCCGCGGCCTGTCCTTGCATATAGGCGGCGATCTTGATGCGCATCATGTCGTGGCGCTGCTGCAGTGTCGGTGGGTCGACCTTGTCGAGGTAAGGGCTCTGCTTCACCAGCACTTCGAGATTGGCGATACGCTCCTGCGGCATCGGATGGCTGATCTTGTAGGGATCGACTTGGGCGCCCGAGAGCGACAATGCATTCTGGAAACGGCTGAACGTCTTCAGCATGCCCATGCCGGACTGGCCGGTAGCATTGAGATAAGCGATTGCCGAGCGGTCGGCGGTCATCTCTTCGGTGCGCTGATAGGCGAGGATACTGCGTTGCGCCATCTCGCCGCCGCCGGCCATCACGCCCATGCCGGCCCCAGCGAGGCCGCGGCTATTGCTGGTGGCGCCGGCCACCATGGCGCCGGCGCCAAGCAGCGTCGCCAGGATTGCCATCGTCTTGGCGCGCTCGAGCTGTTCGCGCAACTTTTGCTGGTGTCCGCCGGCGATATGGCCGGCCTCGTGGGCGATGACCCCGATGATCTCGTTGGGGGTTTCGGCTGTCATCAGCGCGCCGGTGTTGATGAACATGCGGCGGCCAGCAACAAAGGCGTTGAAGCTCTGGTCGTTGACCAGCACGATGTTGATGGCGTCGCCCGATAAGCCGGCCGCTTTGAAGATCGGCCGTGCGTAATCCCGCACCAGCGCCTCGATCTCGGCATCGCGCACCACCGGCACATTCTGCGCAAACGCGTTGACCGAGCCAGCCATGGCTAGCACCGCGGCAAGCGAAAGCGTCGCGAAGGCGCGCGCTGTCCTGGCGATCGTCGATCTGGGTCGGCTTAACATGGCAGGTCCACTGGTAGACGAGCGGGCGAAGGATGAAAAGTCGGCACCTTAAAACTTACCGAACTTGTGATCCCCACATCAATCGGGCATTTGTGCGGCGCGGCCTGCATGGCCGGCACGTGCGGACAAGTGTGGTGGATTGAAAAATGGTTGTTTCGCTTTCGCGCCGCGGCGCCGTCGAGCCGTTCCACGCCATGGACATCCTGGCCGAGGCGAATCGGCTGAAGGCCAAGGGCGTGCCGGTCGTTTCCATGGCAGTCGGCCAGCCGTCCGACCCGGCACCGGCCGGGGTTCGCGAAGCGGCGGCGAGCGCCTTGAAAGCAGGCCGCATCGGCTATACCGACGCGCTGGGCCTCGCCGGCCTGCGCAAGGCAATCGCGGCCCATTATGGCGAGCATTACGGGCTTGACGTGCCGCCCGAGCGGGTAGCCGTTACCACCGGATCGTCGGCTGCCTTCAACCTTGCCTTCCTGGCGATGTTCGATCCGGGCGACCGCGTCGCCATCGCCGCGCCGGGCTATCCGGCCTATCGCAACATCATGGCTGCGCTCGGCATCGACATCGCCGAGATCGAGCTCGGCGGCGCCGCCTATCTTCATGCCGAGCACCTGAAAGCCGCGCACCGCGAAAAACCGCTGAAAGGCGTGCTGTTCGCCAGCCCGGCCAATCCGACCGGCGCGGTCATTCCCGCCGGCGATCTCGAGGCGCTGGTCGAGACGGCGCGCGAGCTTGGCATCGCCGTGATCTCAGACGAGATCTACCACCGGCTGGCCTATGCGGCGCCCGACACGACTGCGCTGTCTTTCGGCGCGGACGTGACGGTGATCAATTCCTTCTCGAAATATTATTGCATGACCGGCTGGCGCATCGGCTGGATGGTGCTGCCGCAGGATTTGGTGCGGCCGATCGAGCGCATCACCCAGAGCCTCTACATCTCGCCGCCCGAACTGTCCCAGATTGCCGCGATCGAAGCGTTCAAGGCGACAGAAGAGCTGGAGGCGGTGAAGGCGCGTTACGCCTGGAACCGCGAGCTCTTGATGCAACGCCTGCCGGACCTCGGCTTTGCGCTTGCTGCGCCCATGGACGGCGCCTTCTACGCCTTCTGCGACGTCACCCGGCACACCAACGACAGCATGGCGTTTGCGCGCAGGATGCTTGCCGAGGCGCATGTGGCGGCGACGCCCGGCCGCGATTTCGATCCGCTGCAGGGCCATCGCACGATGCGCTTTTCCTACGCCGGCAGCCACGACGACATGGTCGAGGCGATGGCGCGTATCGAACGCTGGCTGAAGTAGCGGGGACGACGATGCCGGAGCTTGAACAGGCGCCGCAACGCGGACAGGCGCCCCAACTTGGACAGGCGCCCCAGCTTGAACAGGCACTGCGCGAGGTTGCCGCCGAAATGGCGGAGCGTGCCGATCGCGGCGACGTTGCCAGCTATATTCCGCAGCTGAGCAAGATCGACCCGAAAAAATTCGGCATTGCCGCGGTGACCAATGACGGCCGCGTGCTGACCGCGGGCGACGCCGACGAGGCATTTTCGATCCAGAGCATCTCAAAGGTATTCACGCTGACGCTGGCGCTCGGCAATGTCGGCGACGCGCTATGGCAACGGGTCGGACGCGAACCGTCGGGCAATCCGTTCAACTCGATCGTCCAGCTCGAGCACGAGAACGGCATTCCGCGCAATCCGTTCATCAATGCCGGCGCCATCGTCGTTTCAGACATCCTGCTTGCCGGCCATCAGCCGCGCGAGGCGATCGGCGAGATCCTGCGCTTCATCCAGTTCCTGGCCGATGACGACACGATCATCATCGATCGCGAGGTCGCGGCGTCCGAACGTGCCACCGGCTTTCGCAATTTTGCGCTTGCCAATTACATGAAATCGTTCGGTAATCTCAATCACGCGCCGGAACTGGCGCTGGGCGTTTATTTCCACCATTGCGCGATCGCCATGAGCTGCCGGCAACTCGCCCTGGCCGGGCGCTTTCTCGCCAATGGCGGCAACAATCCGGCGACCGGGCATTCCGTCGTCTCGGCCGAGCGCGCCCGCCGCATCGGCGCGATGATGCTGACCTGCGGCCATTATGACGGCTCCGGCGACTTCGCTTTCCGTGTCGGCATTCCCGGCAAGAGCGGCGTTGGCGGCGGCATATTGGGGATCGTGCCGGGCGTCGCCTCGCTTGCGGTGTGGTCGCCTGGCCTCAATGCCAATGGCAATTCCAGGCTGGGCTCGATCGCGCTGGAGAAACTGGCGAAGATGATGAACTGGTCGATCTTCGCGCCATAGTGCCTGTCGCCTGGAATTGGCACGAAGAAATCCCGCGCAGCCAGTCAGCAGCGCGGGATTCTTTTAATCAGAAAGTCTGGCTAATACACGGAAAAGCTTAGAAAAAGCCCTTCCGCTGCCACCAGCCGGCACGCTTCGGCTTGTCCTCGGCCTTTGCTTCCTCGGTCTTTGCCTCGTCGGGGACGATCGAGGAGACGACCGGCACGACCGGAGCATCCACCGGTGCGGGTTTGCGCCGCGACGGCCGGGCTTTCGGCGTTTCCTTGCCAGCCGCCACTTCGGTCTCCTGCCGAACCGGCGCAGCGGTCTCGCCGGAAGCCACCGCCGCGGCTTCGGCGGCCGATGTCTCGGCGCCCGCAATCTCGGCAACTGCTTCCGCCGCGGCCTTCTTCGGCTTGGCGGCGCGGCGCGGCTTCTTCGGCTTTTCGGCGCTCGGCGTGTCGTCGTTCGCCGGAGCACGCACCGCAAGCTCTTCGGCCGGCGGCGCGCCTTCCGGCTCGGCGGTCACGGGCTCTGCTTCCAATACGGCACCTTCTGTCATGCCGGCCGGCTCGCCGGCGCTGGCTTCGACGCCGTCCTCACCGTCTTCACGGCGATTGCGCTTGCCGCCGCGCTTGCCGCGCCGGCGCTTCTTGCCGTGACCGTCGTCCGCCGCTTCCGCAGTTTCGGCAACACCGGCCGGCGCTTCACGTTCCGCTTCCGCGCCTTGCTCGGCGGCGGCTACGAGGGCATCGTCGGTCGGCGCCGAAACGGAAGCACCTTCCCCGGCAGCGGCCTGTTCACGATCCCCGTGTTCACGATCCCCGTGTTCGCGATCCCCGTGTTCGCGATCCTTGCCGCCGCGCCGTCTGCGGCGCTTGCGGCGCTTGCGATCGCGGCCTTCGCCGTCCTCGCCGGACCTTGGCTGCTGCGGCTGCTGGGCAGGGCGTGGCTGCTCAGCCTGCACCGGTGCCTCCTCTTCCTCCTCGATGACGATCTCGTCCTCGGGTTCTTCCGGCTCGACATAGGCCGGGAACGTGCGGGCCTCGACAAAGCCTTCCGGCTTTTCGGCCAGCGCGCCGCGGAAGATGGCATAGTGTTGTGCACCGACCGTGTCATCGGCTTCGATGGTGATGGTCACGCCGAAGCGGTGCTCGAATTCCACCAGCGTGCCGCGCTTGTGATTGAGCACATAGAGCGCGGTCGCTGCCGGCGTCCGCACCGTGATGTGGCTGCGCGAATCCTTGAGCAGGAATTCCTCGATTGCCCGCACCACCATCAGCGCAACCGACGAATCGGAGCGCACATGGCCGGTGCCGCCGCAATGCGGGCAAGGCTTCATCGTCGATTCCAGCACGCTGGCACGGATGCGCTGGCGCGACATCTCCATCAGCCCGAAATGCGAGATGCGGCCGACCTGAATGCGGGCGCGGTCGTTCTTGAGGTGATCCTTCAGCCGCTTCTCGACGGAGCGGTTGTTGCGGTTCTCCTCCATGTCGATGAAGTCGATGACGATGAGGCCGGCGAGATCGCGCAGCCTCAATTGCCGGGCGACTTCCTCGGCGGCTTCCAGATTGGTGTGAAGCGCGGTGTCCTCGATCGAGTGCTCCTTGGTGGAACGGCCCGAATTGACGTCGATGGCGACCAGCGCTTCCGTCTGGTTGATGATGATGTAGCCGCCGCTCTTCAGCGTCACCTGCGGCTGCAGCATGCGGTCGAGCTGCGCTTCGATGCCGTTGCGCACAAAGATCGGCGTCGTGTCGCGGAACGGCTGTACCACCTTGGCGTGGCTCGGCATCAGCATGCGCATGAAATCCTTGGCCTCGCGGTAGCCTTCTTCGCCGGAAACCAGGATCTCGTCGATATCCTTGTTGTAGAGGTCGCGCACCGACCGCTTGATCAGGCTGCCTTCCTCATAAACCAGGGCAGGGGCCGTGGATTGAAGCGTCAGATTGCGGACATTTTCCCAAAGCCGCATCAAATATTCGTAGTCGCGCTTGATCTCTGCCTTGGTGCGGCTTTCGCCGGCCGTACGCAGGATGACGCCCATGCCTTGCGGCACTTCGAGATCGGCGACCACTTCCTTCAGCCGCTTGCGGTCCTGCGCATTGGTGATCTTGCGCGAAATGCCGCCGCCGCGCGCCGTGTTCGGCATCAGCACCGAATAGCGGCCGGCCAGCGACAGGTAGGTGGTCAGCGCTGCACCCTTGTTGCCGCGCTCTTCCTTGACGACCTGCACCAGCAGGATCTGCCGGCGCTTGATCACTTCCTGGATCTTGTACTGGCGGCGCACCGGCTTGCGGCGGTTGCGCACTTCTTCTAGCGCGTCTTCGGCGCCGACCGATTCGACCTCGTGATCGTCCGAATGCGAGGATTGCACCTCCTCCAGCATGCCGCGATCATTGTCTTCGGACGTCGCTTCGCCGCTCGTCTCGGCCCCGCCTGTCTCGACCTCCCTTGTCTCTACTTGCGGGACGGCTTCCGAGATTACGTCGGCGTCGACGCTGGCAGCGATGGAACTGGATCCGCCTTCGGACGGCTCGGTCTCGCCGCTATCGGCGACTTCATCACTCTGTCCGGCGGCATCCTCGCTCTGTCCGACAGTATCGGACATGGTGTCGCCGCCGTCGGCAGCGGCATCCAGGTTCTCTGCGACGGCATCTTCGCCGCTCTCGCCATTCTCACCGTCGGACGCGCCTGCCTCGCGCCTGTGCTCGCCGCGGTCGCGGCTCTTGCCGCCACGCCGGCGTCCGCGCTTGCCGCGGTCGCGGCTCTGGCGGTCGTCGCCCTCGGCGGCTTCCTCGTCCTCTTCGTCCTGGGCTTCCTGTGCTTCCGCACGCAGCAGCGCCTGACGGTCGGCGACCGGAATCTGGTAATAGTCGGGGTGTATTTCACTGAAGGCGAGGAAACCGTGACGGTTGCCGCCATATTCGACGAAGGCTGCCTGGAGGGAAGGTTCGACGCGCGTTACGCGGGCGAGATAGATGTTTCCTTTGAGCTGCTTCTTGTCCTGGGATTCAAAGTCGAATTCTTCAATACGGTTACCGCGAACGACGACAACGCGTGTTTCCTCCGGGTGGGAGGCGTCTATCAGCATTTTGTTGGGCATTATTTCGTTTCCCCCCGGCAGCCGTCGGCCGCAGCTTGCGGGGCAATGCCCGCTGCCGTGGACCTGGAACATGGGTGCCGGACAATTGAACGTCCGCCGGCCGCTGCCTGAGCGCCATGGCGGTGCCGCCCGCAGCCGTAGTGGCGCGGTTTGTTGCGGACCTTTCCATGATTGCGCTTGAAGCCATCGTAACCAGCAGAACCTTTTGAACCAAAGCCCGGGAAAAACCGGACCAGCTTGTTTGCTCATACAGAGCCGGCACGGGACAATCCCGGCCGTTTTGCTCACGCAGGCGATTCCCCCGCCACGGGAGCACGCCTGCGAAAATCGTCGCGATCACCGATGCCTTCTTCGCCTGAAGCGAAAGGAGCCGTCTTGCGTCTGACCTGTAGCAGGAAGCTGCGGAGGAGGACGGTTCCAGGATTGCAGTGATCCACCATCGCTTTTATGATTTGGCGGGTTGGAAGGCAACCCCGATTCCCGACGCCGGCAAAAAGCCGTTCCGCAACGGAAGCCCAGGTTCCAAGCCTTCCATGAAAAGGCTTGGTTAACCTTCTCTGGATACCAATCGTTAATCGAGTTCGCGGCCTGCCGGCACTTTGACAAGCAATAGGGCACTTTGACGAACGATCGGGCATGACGCCAAACAGGAGCGACTGGTAGAAAGATGGGACTGGCAGGCTTCGCAGACAAGGGCCGTCATCATGGAGGCTGGTTGTTCCGCACCGCCTGCCTGCTGCCGCTGATCCTGGCTTGCCTAGTCTTTCCGCCACTTTCGCGTGCTGCCGACGTACCGATCGGCGCCACAAGCTACAAGATGGCCGGCGATGCCACCAAGATGCGCATCGTCATCAATTTCGACCGCGATCCCGACATCAAATGGTTCCTGCTGCGCGGCCCCAATCGTCTGGTCATCGATCTGCCGGCCACGAGATTCGCCCTAAATGCCAAGGATGTGAAGCCGCGCGGCCTTGTCCGCGCCGTGCGTTACGGCGGACTCGGCGAGGGAAAATCGCGGCTGATTCTCACCGGCAAGGGACCGTTCGCCGTCGACAATCTCGACGTGCTGAAGAACGATGACGGCAGTGGCTACCGCATCGCCATCGACATGTCGGCGGCGTCGCAGCGGGAATTCGATGCAGCGCTCGCCAATCAGGCGCTGACCACCGGCTCGACAGTCTCTGCCGACAAGGCTGGCAGGGTCGGTACCGGGCCGGTCTCCAATCCGGGCCATCGTTTCACCGTCGTCGTCGATCCCGGCCACGGCGGCATCGACGGTGGTGCCGAGGGCCTGAACGGCACTGTCGAGAAGAACGTGACGCTCGCCTTTGCCATGGAACTGCGCGACAAGCTCACCGCCAGCGGCAAATATGACGTGTTCCTGACGCGCGAAACGGACGAGTTCCTGCGGCTCGACGATCGCGTGCGCATTGCTCGCCAGCATGAGGCCGACCTGCTCATCTCGATCCATGCCGACACGATCAGCCTCAAGGGCATTCGCGGCGCAACCGTCTACACCGTGTCCGACAAGGCTTCCGATCCCGAGGCACAGGCGCTTGCCGACCGTGAAAATCTTTCCGACCAGTTCGCCGGCATGGAGATCAAGGACGACAGCAAGGAAGTGACCGATATCCTGATCGACCTGATCCGCCGCGAGACGCATAATTTTTCGATGAGCTTCGCGCACACTCTTGTCGGCCAGCTTTCCACCAGCGTCGGCCTGATCAACAACCCGCAGCGTTCTGCCGGCTTCAAGGTGCTGAAGGCGCCGGACGTTCCGTCCGTGCTGGTCGAACTCGGCTATCTGTCGAACGCCAAGGACGAAGCGCAGTTGCTCAGCGCCGATTGGCGCAACAAGGCGACCCAAAGCATAACCAACGCCGTTGCACTGTTTGCTTCGGCCAAGAGCGGAACGGGGGCCGGAGGCTGAAATGCCCGCCGGCGCCCACAACCTGAGGCAGCGTTGCACGGCGACAACACCCTGTGCTTTTATTTCCGGCATTCGAAACCGAAATTCCACGCTGCCGTATTTTGCCCACATGGTCGCGACATGGCTTTTGCGATTACGGGTTGGGATCGTCCCGAAAGCTTGCGCGAAGGGCGGCTTCGTTTAGGAAATTCCCGAACCAAGGACTGGAGCGGGTATGATTCGTCTCATTGGCTATTTCTTCGGCATCGGCACGACGCTGGCCCTTTTGGTCGCGGCGGGCGTGGCGATCTATATCGGCCATTTGTCGAAGGACCTGCCCGATTACGAGGTGCTGGCCAAATACGAGCCGCCGGTGACGACCCGCATCCACGCGTCGGATGGCGCGCTGATGGCCGAATATGCGCGTGAGCGGCGGCTTTATCTGCCGATTCAGGCGATCCCGGATCGAGTCAAGGCGGCCTTCCTGTCGGCCGAGGACAAGAACTTTTACAATCATCCCGGCATCGACGTGACCGGCCTTGGCCGCGCCATTGTCGTCAACCTGCAGAATCTTGGCTCGGGAAAGCGCCAGGTCGGCGCCTCGACCATCACCCAGCAGGTGGCGAAGAACTTCCTGTTGTCTTCAGACCAGACCTACGAGCGCAAGATCAAGGAGATGATCCTCGCCTTCCGCATCGAGCAGGCCTATTCGAAGGATCGCATTCTCGAGCTCTATCTCAACGAGATTTTCTTCGGTTTCGGTGCCTATGGCGTCGCCGGTGCTGCGCTCACCTATTTCGACAAATCAGTGAACGAGCTCACCGTGGCCGAGGCTGCCTATCTTGCCTCTCTGCCGAAGGGGCCGAACAACTATCATCCCTTCAAGCATGCCGATCGCGCCTTGGAGCGCCGCAACTGGGTCATCGACCAGATGGTCGAGAACGGTTACGTCACCCATGAAGAAGGCGAGAAGGCCAAGGCCGAGCCGCTCGGCGTCACGCCGCGCCGCACCGGCAACTATCTCTTCGCCGGGGAATATTTCACCGAGGAAGTGCGTCGCCAGATCATCGCGCGCTACGGCGAGAATGCGCTCTACGAGGGCGGCCTTTCCGTCCGTACCACGCTCGATCCGAAGATGCAGTTGATTGCCCGCAAGGCCATGCAGAACGGTCTCATGAAGTTCGATACGCTGCGCGGCTACCGCGGGCCGGTCACGAGCATCGATGTTTCCGGCGACTGGGGCGTGCCGCTGGGCAACGTCAAGCGACTGGAGGACGTGCCGGAATGGTCGCTTGCCGTCGTGCTCGATAGCTCGGCCACCGGCCTGTCCATCGGCCTGCAGCCGACGCGCCAGATCTCCGGCGAAATCGTCAAGGACCGCCTCGAAGGCACCGTCAGCAAGGAAGACATGAGCTTCGCCATGCGCCACGTGGTCGACGGCAAAACCGTCAAGGCGAAGTCGCCGGCCGACGTGCTGAAGCCGGGCGACGTGATTTTCGTGCAGAGGAACGACGGCTCGGACAACAGCTACAGCTTGCGCCAGGTTCCCGAAGTGGAAGGCGGCCTGATCGCCATGGATCCGCATACCGGACGCGTCCTGGCCATGGTCGGCGGTTTCTCCTATGCGCAGTCGGAGTTCAACCGGGCGACGCAGGCCATGCGCCAGCCGGGGTCGTCGTTCAAGCCGATCGTCTATTCGGCCGCCCTCGACAATGGCTATACGCCCGCCTCTGTGATCATGGACGGGCCGATCACCATCCAGAGCGGCAACACGACCTGGACGCCCAAGAATTACGACGGAACGGTGGCCGGTCCGGCGACCTTGCGCTCCGGCATCGAGAAATCGCGCAATCTGATGACGGTGCGGCTTGCCAACGACATGGGCATGAAACTGGTCGTGGAGTATGCCGAGCGTTTCGGCGTCTACGACCATCTCGCGCCGTATCTGCCGATGGCGCTGGGTTCCGGCGAGACGACGGTGATGCGCATGGTATCGGCCTATTCGATCATGGCCAATGGCGGCAAGTCGATCAAGCCGTCGCTGATCGACCGCATCCAGGACCGCTACGGCAAGACCGTCTTTAGGCAGGACGAACGCGGCTGCTCAAACTGCAACGCCGCAGAATGGCAGAACCAGCCAGAGCCGGAGTTGGTCGACAATTCCGAGCAGGTGCTCGATCCGATGACCGCCTACCAGATCACATCGATGATGGAGGGCGTCGTTCAACGCGGTACCGGCGCCACCATCAACGAACTCGGCCGTCACATCGCCGGCAAGACCGGAACGACCAATGACGAAAAGGACGCCTGGTTCATCGGCTATACGCCGAACCTCGTTGTCGGCCTTTATATGGGCTACGATCAGCCGAAAGGTCTTGGCAAGGGCGCGACCGGCGGCGGCCTTGCTGCGCCGATCTTCAAGGATTTCATGCGCGTAGCGCTGGACGGCACGCCCAATGTCGACTTCAAGGTTCCCGAAGGCATGAAGCTGATTGCGATCAATCGCAAGACCGGCATGCGGGCCAACGAGGGTGACGCCGGAACCATCATCGAAGCCTTCAAGCCGGGTACCGGTCCCGCCGACAGCTATTGGGTGATCGGCATGGGTGCGGACGGCTCCAACGCCACCGGCGGGGCGCTGTCGCCGCAGGCCAACCAGGCTATCCAGTCGGGCGGCGGCGGGCTCTACTGACAATCGTTACATCCGGTCGGGCCGGCTTGACGATCATGGTCGAGCCGGCCCATCCCGATTTACAGGGGCCGGTGCTTTACAGGGGACATTGCCGTCCCTATGTATCGCGCCACCAAACCGCCATTCAGCAACAGGACAGAACAGCCAGCCATGCGCGCGGAAACGCAAAATATTGTCGACGAGATCAGGCAGGCGATCACCCTGCTGAGGAGGCATCTTTGACTGGGACCAGGCCATAAAGCGGCTTGAGTACCTGAATGTCCGCGCCGAGGATCCGAGCCTCTGGAACGAGCCGTTGGAAGCGCAAAAGCTGATGCGCGAGCGTCAGGGCCTCGAGGAAGGCATTGCCGCGGTCAAAGGCCTCACCCAGGCTCTGGAAGACAATATCGGCCTGATCGAGCTTGGCGAGGAAGAGGGCGACGAGGGCGTCGTCGCGGAGGCCGAGGCGGCGATCCGCTCGATGCGCGGCGAGGCCAAGGCGCGCCAGATCGAAACGCTGCTGTCGGGCGAGGCGGACGCCAACGATAGCTATCTGGAAGTCCATGCCGGCGCCGGCGGCACCGAAAGCCAGGACTGGGCCTCGATGCTTCTGCGCATGTATACGCGCTGGGCCGAGCGCCGCCGCTTCAAGGTCGAGGTGCTGGAAGTGCATGACGGCGAAGAGGCCGGCATCAAGTCAGCCACGCTGCTGATCAAGGGCCACAACGCCTATGGCTGGCTGAAGACGGAATCCGGCGTGCATCGTCTCGTGCGTATTTCGCCCTATGACAGCAATGCGCGCCGCCACACCTCCTTCGCCAGCGTCTGGGTCTATCCCGTCATCGACGATACGATCGACATCGACGTTTCCGAATCTGACGTCCGTATCGACACGTATCGTTCTTCGGGATCGGGCGGCCAGCATGTCAACACCACCGATTCGGCGGTCCGCATCACCCATCTCGCCACCGGCATCGCGGTTGCCTGCCAGGCGGAGCGCTCCCAGCACAAGAACAAGGCCAAGGCCTGGGAAATGCTGCGCTCGCGGCTTTACGAGGAAGAGCTGAAGAAACGCGAAGCGGTGGCGAACGCCACCGAAGCGTCGAAGAGCGATATTGGCTGGGGCCACCAGATACGGTCCTACGTGCTGCAGCCCTATCAGCTGGTGAAAGATCTGCGCACCGGCGTCGAGAGCACCAGCCCGTCGAGCGTGCTCGACGGCGACCTCGACGATTTCATGGAGGCCTCGCTGTCGCAGCGCATCGAGGGTGGCGCCGGAGAAACGGTGGCCGACATCGACTGAAGGCGGGCACCAACCCGGCAATTTCAATCCATCACGCGAGAGTTACGGCCACGGCGCGAGAGTGACGAGTTCTCAGCTTGAACTTACCTGTCGTTCTACAACTTTGTTTTTCATCAGAATTTCCAAAATCGATTTCCGCTTTTGACGCGAATGCTTCGAGCCTGCCGGTGCCGAGCCCGGAACCACTGCGAGCCGAATTCCGTTATTGGCAACCCTCGCTGCCGGGGGTGATCGTACCAGTCTCGTCAACCCGGCCGGCAGGCTGGTTCCGGCCGCAGAGGTCGGCGTTCGGTTTGCGACAGCAATTCCTTGCGCCGACCAAGGAATCAGCCCAGCATCCAAGCGCTGGGGAGGAAAAAAGCATTTATGGCCGGGCGCGGCGTATCTGCGACCTGACGATCCGGCCACTGGGAAGACACGTTCCGGGAACGGGCAAGCGAGATGCTTGACAACCGTTGATAGGAACTGCGCCCATGCCTGCTCTTACAACCAGACCGGCCCATGCCGTTCACACGGCGCGCCGATTTCTGAATTCCCTTGTCGCGGCAGTGGTTTTGATAGCTGCCGCGATGCCATTCGCGGCGCCTGCTCTGGCGCATGATGCCAAGCCGACCGCGGCGATGCCGCAAGGCTGGAGCTATCCGTTCTCCTGCTGCTCGGGCTATGACTGCCGCGAGGTTGCGCCGATATCTATCGGCGAGCGCCCCGAAGGCTATGTCATCAAGGGGACAGGCGAAGTCGTGGCCTATAGCGACAAGCGCATCAAGAATTCGCCCGACGGCGCATATCACTGGTGCTCGGTCGCCGGCGCCAATGACGGAAAGACCATCTGTCTGTTCGTGCCGCCATCGTCCTATTGATGCATGTCGCCCCCAAAGGCTTGCCCTTGGGCTTGACCCGAGGGTGTGCAGGGTTTTTGGGATCGACACGCCCTCGATTGGGTTACAACACTTTTGAAACTGCGCATTGCAGACGACAGATCTGCTGACGGAGAGTTGTCAGGAGCGTTTCTTTATGGTGCCTTGCCGTAGGGGCGGCGGGCATTGTGAGGGACTAATCCATGACCATCAAGGCAAGCTGCCACTGCAAGGCGACCACGTTCGAGGTTTCGCAAGCGCCGCAGACGGTGACGCGATGCACCTGTTCCTTCTGTTCGAAACGCGGGTCGTTGTGGGCCTATTACACGCCATCGCAATTCAGACTTACCAGCCCGCCGGAGAATGTTTCGTTCTACCGATGGGGATCGAAAACCATAAAACACGGTTTTTGCGCCACCTGCGGCTGCGGCACCTTCACCGAAACGCCGGACTGGTCGACGGGCGAGCCGAATTTCGACAATCCGAAGATCAGCGTGAATTCGCGGCTGTTCGACCATTTCGATCTCGACAAGGTCGAAGTGGTGGTCATCGACGGCAAGAACCTCTGGTAGACGGTCGAATTGCGGTGGTCGCGCGAGCCGCTGGCAGCCGGGTGGAATGAGCCGGGGAAAGCCGCCGCAGCGGCTTTTGCTGGTCCGCTTTTCGCCGCATTTCATGTTACAAGTCGCTGGAAGGGCTGATGCGGTGCGCCATTGCGCGGCCGTGGTATGGAGAGGGACCACCATATGAAAAAGATTGTGCTCGCCGTCGTGGCGACGGCTGTGCTCGTGAGCGCATGCACCACCGATCCCTACACCGGGGAGCAGAAGGTTTCCAACACCGCTGCCGGCGCCGGTCTGGGAGCGTTGGCTGGTGCCGGGCTCGGCATGCTTGCCGGCGGCAACGACCGCCGCAACGCGCTGATCGGCGCGGGCATCGGTGCGCTTGCCGGCGGCGCCATCGGCGCCACCATGGACCAGAACGAGGCCGAACTGCGCCGGCAGCTTGAGGGCACCGGCGTCAGCGTCACCCGCACCGGCGACCAGATCATCCTCAACATGCCGTCCGACATCACTTTCAACGTCGACCAGGATGCGGTGAAGGCTGGGTTCTATCCGGTGCTGAATTCGGTTGCCCTTGTGCTGAAAAAGTTCCGGCAGACCACCGTCGACGTGTTCGGCCACACCGACTCGACCGGCGGCGACGAGCACAATTTCGACCTGTCGCAGCGCCGCGCTTTGGCGGTCGCCAACTATCTGTCCGGGCAGGGCGTCGATTCCCGCCGCTTCGCCGTCACCGGCTTCGGCAAGACGCGTCCGATCGCCTCCAACGCGACCGCTGCCGGCCGGGCTCAGAACCGCCGCGTCGAGATCCAGCTGTCGCCGCTCACCTGAGGCAAGCGCATGAACCGAGAGCGGCCCCGTCCGGGGCCGCTCTAATGGTTATGCCGGACCGCCGGCCGCCGGCGCGCTGCGTTTGTGATATCAGGACCGGGCCGGCTGATCGACAATCGCGGCAACGATCCGGCGCACGATCGGAAGCACAATCAGCAGGCTGGGAAACGCAACAAGCCATGAAGCGCCCCATGCATAGCTCCAGGCCGCAATAAACCCGTCCGTCCAGCCTGCGCCGATTGCCGTCGAAACCGCCGAGACAATCGAGGACATCAGAATCGAAAGAACCAACGGCATCACCACCGCGCCGTAGGAGGGCGGCAGCTTTCTCAATTTGAAGGCTCGGTCCGGTGATGCTTGCATCGAAATCTCCTAATCAGAAAGTGTGCGTAAGCGTTATTGTGAGGACGATCAGGCGGCACGTGCCACCGGCAGCGCCAATTCCCGAATGAAGCTTCGCAGCGAACGCGGCTCGCGGCCAAGCGCGGCGCGCAACGCCAGGCTGTTCCCGCCGAGGCCGTATTTGGCGTAGTGGCTGTGTACTTTGGCCAGCATCTGCAACTGCCGGTCGGTATAGGGAAGGCGGGCTTTCGCCGCCCAGTCCTGAAATGTCGGCTCGCCGGCTGAAACCGGCCGGCCAAGCGCTTCGCTCATCATGGCAACGACCTCTTCGCGGCTGTGCATACCGTCGGCGCACAGCTCGAGGGTCGCATAGGACAAACGCGTTTCGGTCAGTGCGATCGCTGCCACTTCAGCCACGTCGCGATAGTCGACGCGGGCCAGCTTCGCCGTCTTTGGAAACGGCTCGGCGAAAACGCCATGCTCGACGACGGACGGCCAGGCCGCCGCGATATTTTGCATGAAATTGGCCGGGTGCAGAATGGTGTATTCCATGTTCGTCGAATAGAGGGCAGCTTCGACCGGTACCTTGCTTGCATGGTTTTCCAGCCTCGTATTGGTGGGCTGGATCACAGATGAGAAGACGAATTTCCGAACGCCTGCTCGCGCCGCTGCCTCAACCATGGCAACCCCCATGGCAGCTTCGTCGGGAGCAAAGGCCGGTCCGATGTGGAAGACACCGTCGACACCTTCGACGGCCTGTTCAACGCTTTGATGGTTGCGCAGATCCCCGATCGCGATCTCGGTTGCGCCGGCTTTCCGGGCTTTTTCGGCAGCCGCGGCGTCACGAACAAGCGCTCTAACCCTGGCATTGCGGCGGGCGAGTTCAGGCACCACCAAACCGGCAACGCGGCCTGCGGCGCCTACGACCAGGACGGTTGGACTGGGTGTTCGCATGACGATCTCCTTCCCTCGAGTCTGCCTTTCGGCCTGTGCAGGGAAGATAAAATCTAGCGAACTGCGTTACAATTGATCGATGTGGCGATAGTTTATCCCGATTTTCGGGAGAAATACGCGATGAGCCGGATAGATGATTTCGAAGCCTTCATTGCCATTGTCGAGCATGGCAGCCTAACGGCTGCCGCACGCCGGCTGAATCGCTCACTGCAGTCGGTCAGTCGGTCTTTGACGACATTGGAGGAATCCATCGGGGTCGAGCTTCTGCACAGGACGACGCGCCGCTCGACGCCGAGCGAAGCCGGTGCGGCCTTTTTCCAACGCATCAAGCCCGCCATCGAGGAAATAAACGAAGCCAGGCTTCAGGCGGCCAACCGACGATCCGAGCCGTCCGGCATCCTGCGTGTGAGTGCCCCGGTTCTGTTCGGCCCGGATTTCCTGATGCCGGTCATCGCCGACTATATGCGGACATATCCCCAGGTTGAGGTTGACCTCCAGCTTTCCGATGAATTTGTCGATCTGGATGCCGTGGGTCTCGATCTGGCGGTCCGGATCGGCGATTTGCCGGATTCCAGTCTCCGGGCGAAGCGGCTGGGGGCGCTGCGGCGCGTCGTGTTCGGCGCACCTGCCTACTTTCGACAACACGGCCGACCGGCCCATCCGCTCGAATTGCGTGAGCATGAATGCATCGTACGAACCGTTGACGGCCGCCCGGGCGAATGGATGTTTCAGATTGAAGGCAAGCCCCGGCCGGTGAAGGTCGCGGGCACCTTCCGGTCGAATTTGATGATATCGATCTATGCAGCCGCGGTTCACGGATTGGGTTTGGGCTACTCCCCGCTTTGGCAGGTAAAACACCTGGTGGACGATGGCCGCCTGGAGCTGGTTCTGACCGAATTCGAGCCGGTGCCGGTGCCGATACATGCCGTGTGGCCGGAAGGCAGGTCGTCCTCGGCCAAAGTACGCGCTTTTCTGGACCTGTTGGCATCTCGCCTGGAACTCAGGAACCTTTAGGGCCAAACCAAACTGAGCGCCGATCTTACCTCATCGATATCAAGTTCGTGATCAGAACTGCCTTGACGGCGTCGGGTGCTGGTTGATGGACCTCCAAATGACCGATGTCGTTCAGCTGATCGATCGTCAAATCTGCCAGTGCCCTGCGTCTTGCGGCGGTCCGCCGCCATCCCGTGAAGGCAGCGATCATCATTGCTGCGCTTTTCAGGCTAGACCCAAGCAAGCGTTTGGACATGCTGCGGGCGGCGCGAGTTTCCGTGTGAGCCATTGTTTTGGTCTCCCATTTCGAGTTTGCGGATGGGAGCGTGCCACGCAGGTGTTTTCGGGCTGTTCGGCTGTGTGTGAACAATTGGGAGGAGTCCGACGATCCGCCGTTAAATCGGTGTTAAATCGATCCACCGAGATGCTATTCTGTCGCCGCGGTCAAAGTCTGGAGACGATTTGTGCGCATCCGGTTGCTTGGTGGCCTGGAGGTTACTTCCCCGGAGCGCCGGCCCGTCCGGTTCGCCACACGCAAGACTTCGCTTCTTTTTGCTGCTCTGGTTCTCGCAGGCCGCCGCGGCCATCGTCGCGAGCAGCTTTCCGAAGCCTTTTGGCCGGGGCGAAGCAATGGGCAGGCCCGCAATAGTTTGCGTCAGGCGCTGGTCGACATCAGGCGCACGTTCCCCGCCAACTCGGATGCCACCGTCTACATCGATGGGGATCAGGAAACCGTCGCGCTTATTGCCGGTCCGGATGAGGCGGACATCTCGATCTTCGACCGGAAGCTGGAGGAGGGCCGGACCACTGATCTCGACTTCGCCGCCGATCTGTACCGCGGTGAGCTGCTTGCCGGGCAAGCCATTCCTGACGAACTGGACGAGTGGTTTAGACCTTATCTGAGCAAGTATCAGCGCAAAGCGCTGCAGTTGGTCGATCGGCTGAGCCTGGCGCTGCCCGCACCCGGCTCAGCGGAAGAGACGGCCTGCGAAGGGCTCGCGGAGAGATTGCTCGCCCCGGATCCGACGGCGGAGGCGGCCCATCGGGCGCTGATCCGCATCCACGCTCATCGAGGTCACGAAAACGCCGCCTTACGCCAGTTCGAGCTGTGTCGGGCAGCTTTGAAAAAACATCTGGATGCAGAGCCTGAGGAGCAGACAAGCTCGCTGGCGGCTTCTCTGCAGTCCCGTGAACGACCTGAACGTCCGCGGCCGGAGCCAAGCTCCGGCGTCGCATCACTGGCGCAGGTTCTGGCGGCCCCGACGAGGCGCGACGACCACCCATCGATAGCGGTGCTGCCGTTTCAGAATCTAAGCGGTGATATGGAGCAGGAATATTTTGCCGACGGTATGGTGGAAGACATTGTCACGGCCTTGGCTCACTTTCGTCATCTGTTCGTAGTCGCACGGAATTCGAGCTTCACCTACAGGGGACGGTCCGTAGACATAGAGCAGGTCGGGCGTGAGCTGGGCGTGCGCTATGTGGTCGAGGGAAGTGTTCGCCGGGCTGGCGACCGCCTGCGCATCGCCGGGCAGCTCATCGACACCTCGACAGGGGCCTATCTCTGGGCCGACCGTTTTGACGGAGCGCTCGCCGAAGTCTTCGATCTGCAGGACCAGGTCGCCTCGAGCATTGTCGGCGCAATCACACCGAAAATGGAGGAGGCTGAGATCGAGCGTGCCAAACGCAAACCGACTGAAAGCCTCGACGCCTATGACTACTATCTCCGCGGGCTGGCGGCCTTTGACCGGACGATCACTAGTAGGTCGGCCATTGACGATGCCTTGCGCCTCTTCATGAAGGCGATCGACGGTGACCCGGAGTTTGCCGCAGCCTATGCGCGGGCGGCGCGGTGCTATGCTACCCGAAAAAGCAACGGCTGGATGGTCGACCGCGCGAAAGAGAATGCCGAGGCTACTCGACTGGCCAGGAGAGCGGTCGAACTCGGAAGGGACGATGCGATTGCGCTTTCCTTCGGTGGATACGTGCTCGGCTACGTAGGTGGCGACCTTGACGACAGTGCGGCTTGCATCGATCGCGCGCTCGTTCTCAACCCGAATCTAGCGGCCGCGTGGGGCCTAAGCAGCTGGGTCAGGGCTTGCTTTGGCGAGCCAGGCAAGGCCGTCGAGCACGCCGCGCTTGCCATGCGCCTAAGCCCATTGGATCCACGCCTGTTCGCTTGGCAATTCAACACCGGGCTCGCTCATTTTTGTGCCGGCCACTACGATGACGCCGCCACTTGGGCGGGAAAGTCGCTGCGGTACCAACCGAACTACGTGAGCGCGATGCGTGTAGTGGCGGCGAGTCATGCCCTTGCGGGGCGCCTGTCGCAAGCGCAGCAGATGATGGCCCGGGTCTGCGAGCTCGATCCCTCGCTGCGGCTTTCGAATCTTGCCGAGGTGCTGCCGCCGTTTTATCGACCGGACGATCGCAGCAGGTACATCGAAGGCCTTCGCAAGGCGGGCCTGCCGGACTAACGCCATCTCAGCGTGAGGCGAGGCCGTCTTATGCCGGCTTCGTGCTTCGCGCGTCGGCGGGACGCGCGAGCGCTGTGGTATCAGACCTTGGCGACGATCCGCATGAAGGCCGGCATGTCGTCGCCGAAGCCCACGGTCGCGTCATTGTCTTCCTGGCGCTGACGGGCAGGGCGCTCGCGCTGTGGCCTGGTATCGCCGCGTTCCGGCGCGCGCCGCTCGCTGCGATCGGGCGAAGCCTTCCGTTCAGGTGAAGCTTGGCGCTCGCTGTTTTCCGAGCGGATCGCCTCTTTGCGGGTACGCCGCTCGCCGATGTCGGCGACCGCGGCTTCGGCCACGACCGGCTGTTCCTCGCTCACCGCTTCCGGCGCCGTTTCCTCGCCACGTTTGGCGTGGCGTTCACGCGGCTTGCGCTCGCCCCTGTCCTTGGCGTCGTCCTTGCGCCCGGCGCGGCGTGGCGCACCACGGCCACGGCGGGGGGCCTCATCCTCGCCGCCTTCGCTGACGACGACCGTCGACAGGTCGCCGTCATGCCACTCGATCTTGGTGCCGATCAGCCGTTCGATGGCGTCGATGTATTTGGTGTCCGATTTGGTCGCGATGGTGAAGGATTTGCCGGAGCGTCCGGCGCGGCCGGTACGGCCGATGCGGTGGACATAATCCTCGGCGTGGATCGGCACGTCGTAGTTGAAGACATGGCTGACGTCGGGAATGTCGAGGCCGCGCGCCGCGACGTCCGAAGCAACGAGATAGCGCAGCTTGCCGTCACGGAAATTGGCCAGCATCTGCATGCGCGCGCGCTGGTCCATGTCGCCGTGCAGGGCGCCGGCGTCGAAATCATATTTCAGCAGCGAGCGGAACAGCTCCGACACCTCGACCTTGCGGTTGCAGAAGATGATGGCGTTCTTCAGCTCGGCATCCTCGGCCTTCATCAGATTGCGCAGCGTCTCGCGCTTGTCCCAAGGCTTTGGCCCGGATTTCACCAGCCGCTGGATGATGTTGGTGGCGGCCGATGCAGCCTTCGACACTTCGACGCGCACCGGCGCGTGCAGGAACTTCTCGGTGAGCTTGGTGATCTCCGGCGGCATCGTCGCTGAGAAGAACAGCGTCTGCCTGGTGAACGGGATCATCTCGCAGATGCGCTCGATGTCGGGGATGAAGCCCATGTCGAGCATGCGGTCGGCCTCGTCGATGACGAGGATCTCGACGCCATTGAGCAGGAGCTTGCCGCGCTCGCGATGGTCGAGCAGGCGGCCGGGAGTCGCGATCAGCACGTCGGCGCCGCGCTCGAGCTTCTTGTCCTGCTCGTCGAAGGACACGCCGCCGATCAGCAGCGCGATGTTGAGCTTGTGGTTCTTGCCGTATTTGACGAAGTTTTCCTCGACCTGCGCGGCTAGCTCGCGCGTCGGCTCGAGGATCAGCGTACGCGGCATGCGGGCGCGGGCGCGGCCCTTTTCCAGCCGGGTGAGCATCGGCAGGACGAAGGACGCCGTCTTGCCGGTGCCGGTCTGGGCAATGCCCAGCACGTCCTTGCCGAGCAAGGCGTGCGGGATAGCACCAGCCTGGATCGGCGTCGGCTCGGTGTAGCCGGCATCGGTAACTGCGGAAAGGACCTTCGGCGACAGGCCGAGGTCTGCGAAGGTCAACGCTTCTTGAGCGATCTGGGTGTCTGAGGACAAGTTTGGCTGTCTTTGGCTGGTTCGGGGGCGCAACATAGGCAGTCGCGGCAAGCGCCGCGCGCCTGCAAGATTGGTATTGCAGGTAGGCGCAAGCCTACGATTTGTCAACACAAACGGGCGGCATTGGCGCGATTGTGAAGTCGTAACCTTAATCGCGATGCTTAATTTGCGCAGTGGCTGCTGCGCCGGCTCAGTAGCGGAACTGTTCGGCGAGAATGCGCTCGTTCCACGAATGGTTGGGATCGAACAGCAGCGTCGCCGTCGCCGTCGGCGATTCCCTCACCGTGACCGTCGTCACCGCCTTGACCTCGGTGTGGTCGGCGGCGGCATTCACCGGCCGCTTTTCCGGCTCCAGAATGTCGAAACGCACGATCGCCTTGTTGGACAGCAGCGCGCCGCGCCAGCGGCGCGGACGAAACGGGCTGACCGGGGTCAGTGCCAGCAGCGGAGCGTCGAGCGGCAGGATCGGCCCGTGCGCCGACAGATTATACGCGGTCGAGCCGGCCGGCGTCGCAATCATCACGCCGTCGCAGTGCAATTCCTCCAGCCGCTCTTGCCCATCCACGGTGATGCGGATCTTGGCCGTCTGGTAGGATTGGCGCCAGAGCGCGACCTCGTTGATCGCCAGCGCCGAAATCGTCTCACCCTCCGCCGTCACCGCCTGCATCTCCAGCGGACGGATCGTTTCGGCGACCGCAGCCGCGATGCGCCCGGTCAAGCCGCTGGCGCGGTATTCGTTCATCAGGAAACCGATGGTGCCACGGTTCATGCCGTAGACCCTCTTTCCCGTGCTCATCGTCTCGCGCAGGGTCTGTAGCAGAAAGCCGTCGCCACCGAGCGCCACGACGATTCCGGCATCCTCGACGGATGCCTGGCCGTAGCGTGCCGAAAGGCTTTCCAGCGCTGCATTGGCGTCGGCTGTACCGGATGAGACGAAGGCGAAACGGCTGGCGGTTTTGCTCATGGCTCTCAACGACAACCGATTGGCAACGACCGATTGGTGGCGACCGGTTGCGGGGTCGCGCCAGCGCCGGGTTAGCATGGGCGGGCATTTCTGCAAAGGGAGGGAGGTGTCTTGAGATGGCGGCCAAACAGGCGCGCTCGCGCATCATGTCGTGGGACAAAATGATGTGATGGTTAAGACCTGCCTTAAACTCTCGTAAAGCCGTATCGATCATGTTAGCCGGCAGTGGATGGGCGGCGTGGGGCTAACCAGTCGAGGCCGATCTATTGCCGCTGGCACGCTTGATTATCGTCTTCCTGATGCTGGCAAGTTTTGCCCTGGCTTTCGCGGAACTGGTGCGTCAGTCGGAGGAAAAGAGTTTTAGACCCGAGCCCACGGCCTCACGCTGCGGCGACGCGGCGGGCACACCCTGCCCGCAAAGGGCGCTTTGACGCTACAACGCTAGTCCCTATCGGGCGAGCAGATGGCAGCCGGCCTGGCGCTTCTGCGCGAGATACTCGTCGACAAGCTGGCGATAGCGGATTTTGCCGAAGCTCGGGAAATGGCCGCCATGCACGACCGAGACATCGAGATCGCGCATGCGCAGCAGCGTTTCGACATAGTCGTCGATATCGGAGTGATAGACATCGTCGATCAGCGGGCCGTCATAGATGATGTCGCCGGAAAACAGGATGCCCGTCCTGTTTTCGTAGAGCGCAATGCCGCCGGGTGAATGGCCGGGCGTATGGATGACCTCGAAGGTACGGTCGCCAAGATCGACGATGTCGCCTTGTTCGAGCAACCGGCCGGCTGGTGCGGGTAGGATCCGGTAGCGATTCGTGTCCCAGCCTTGCGGCATGCCGTCGAACATCTCCTCGGTGGCATAGCGGTCGGCAACCGTCCATTCGTTGCGCGGGTCGGCGAGGATCTCGGCCTCGGCCGGGTGCACGCAGCGGTCGGGAAATTCGTGATGGCAGCCGATATGGTCGAAATGCGTGTGGCTGGCCACGCAGGTGAGCTTGCGTTCCGTGACCAGCGGTACGTGGCGGCGCAGGCTGAAATGGCCGAGGCCGGTGTCGAACAGCAGGTCGCGGTCGCGGCCCCGCACATGCCAGATGTTGCAGCGGAAGAACGGCTTGATCCACGGCTCGTGGATCAGCGTCACGCCATCGCCCATGCGGATGCTCTCGTACCAGTTAGGAGCGTCGATAATTGGAAGCGTGTTCATGTTCAGTCCGCAAGCAGGATGATGTCGCCAGCATCGCACGATACGGCGACCACGTCGCCGGGCTGGACGGCCGATGCGGCGGGAACCTTGGCGATGAAGTGCAGCGCCGGGTCGGTCGTGGAGGTCCCCAGCACACGCTTGAAGCTACCCTGGAAGACGACGTCGCTGACCTTGATCATGCCAAGCGCTACAGCGCCGCCGATCGCACCGAGGACAAGATGCTCCGGCCGGATAGCCAGCGCAACCGTCGAGCCGGCCGGCAATGTGCCGGCCAGGGAGAGCGACCCAAGCTTCGTGGTGACGGTGATTTTGCCGCTCTTCGCCTCCGTCACCGTTCCCGATAACAGCGTGCTTTCGCCCATGAAGGTCGCGGAAAAGCGCGTCGCCGGCCGTGCATAGACGCGCTCCGGCGGTCCTTCATCCTCGATGCGCCCGTCATTCATCACCACGCAATGGTCGGCCAGCGCCATCGCCTCTTCCTGGTCGTGGGTGACGTGGATGAAGGCGGTGCCGACACGCTTCTGGATCGCCTTCAACTCGTCCTGCATCTGCCGGCGCAATTTGAGGTCGAGCGCACCGAGCGGCTCGTCGAGCAGGAGCACCGCCGGCTCGACCACCAGGGCGCGCGCCAGTGCCACGCGCTGCCGCTGCCCGCCGGAAAGCTGGTGCGGCTTCTTGTCGAAGGCGGTGGCCAGCCCAACCAGCGCCAGCGCCTCGCGCGCTCTCGCTGCCCGGGTTGCGCCATCGACGCCCTGCATGCGCAGGCCGAAGCCGACATTGCTGCCGACGCTCATATGCGGGAACAGCGCATAATCCTGGAACACGGTCGTGGTCGGCCGCTTCGCCGGTGGCACGGCAGTGCAGTCCTCGCCGCGGATCAGCACCTTGCCTTCGCTCGGCGTGACGAAGCCGCCGAGGATGGACAAAAGCGTCGTCTTGCCGGAGCCGGACGGCCCAAGCAGGATCGTGTAGCTGCCCGGCTCGATCGTCAGCGAGACGTTCTTCAGCACCGTGTGCTGGCCGAAGCGATGCGAGACAGAGCTTATATCGACCAGTGGCGCGGTCATGCCGGCTTCCTCCGCAACAGCATCAGCTCGAACAATACCACCAGCACGATGGAGACGGCGAAGACCAGCGAGCCGACGGCGTTGGTCTTGGGATTGAGACCGGAGCGCAGCAGGTTCCAGATCTCGACCGGCAGCGTCGTGTCGAAGCGCGTCAACAGGAACGAGATGACGAATTCGTCCCAGGAGAAGGTCATCGACAGGAAGAAGCCGGCGAAGATCGCCGGTGCCATCACTGGCACGGTGATCAGCAGCAGCACCTTCCATTCGGGCGCGCCGAGGTCGCGCGCCGCGCGCTCGATATTGATCTGGTGGTCGCCCATCTGGCTGTAGACGATGGCGAAGCAGAGCGGCAGGTTGATCACGACATGGCCGATGCCGGCGGCAGTGAGCGACTTCGGCATGCCGGCCCAATTGAACAGTACCAGCAGCCCCATGCCGATGATGAGATAGCTGACGGTCAGTGGCAGCGTGATCAGCCCACGCATCAGGCCCGAGCCCGGCAAGGCGAAGCGTGCAAAACCCCAGGCTGAGAGAAAGCCGAGCGTGACGGCGACAGCCGAAGAGAGGACGGCCACCAGCAGCGAGTTGACCAGCGCCGAGGTGAGCCGCGTATCGGCGAGCACGGCCTCGTACCAGCGCAGCGACGGCCCGGTGAAGGGCGGGATCGGAAACGACGTCGCCTGCAGCGAAAACAGCACCAGAACGACGACCGGCAAGAAGATGAAGCCATAGATGGCGATGGCGTAAAGGCCGGAGACGAGGCGGATGAGAGCGCGCATGGTCAGGCCCGCTCGATCTTCAACCAACGGGCGCAGGCGAGATAGGCGATGGTGACGACCGCCATCAAGATGATCGACAGCGCCGAGGCGAGCGGAAAATCGCCGCGCCGGCCGATCTGCATCATGACGAGCTGCGGCATCAACAGCTCATTGTTGCCGCCGAGGATCTGCGGTGTGATGTAGTCGCCGATGCACAGCACAAAGGTGAGGAAGGCGCCGACCATGATGCCAGGCAGCGTCAGCGGCAGAACGACATGCAGGAATGTCCGGATCGGCCCGGCGCCGAGGTCGGCTGCGGCCTTGCGGTAGCTGGGGCTGAGCTGCTTCAGATTGGCGAAGATCGTCAGCGTCAACAGCATGACGAAGAAATGCACGAAGCCGGTGACGGTCGCTAGCCGCGTATTGGCAAGCTGCAGCGGATCGCTGAACAGCCCGGAGCCGGTCAGCGCGCGGTTGACGACGCCGTTCTGCGCCAGCACCAGCAGCCACGAATAGGAACGCACGACATAGGAGGTCCAGAACGGCAGCACCGCCAGCATCAGCGCCAGCCGCTGCCAGCGCTCCGGCACCTGCTCGGCCAGGATCCAGGCGAAGGGATAGGCAAGCAGCACCGAGATCACGGTGACGATGGCCGTGACCTGCAGCGAGTTCACCATCGCCTGCCAGTAAGATGGATTGGCAAAGAACTGGCTGTAGTTGGACAGCGTGAAGCCGCCGCCTTCATGCGCCGTCAGGCTGGATACCGCCATGGCGACGAAGGGCAGCACGAAGAACAGCAACGTCCAGCCGAGCGCCGGCGTGACCAGCGCCCAGGGCAGGGCACGCCCGCCCTTGCTGGAAAAGTTCACGACCGGCAGCCGGTCATTGCGCCTGCAGCATTTCGGTCCAGACGTCCTGCATCTTCTTGTCGAGATCGGCGTTCGGCGCCGGATAGGACTGGGCGCGGGCAAGGAACTCCGGCTGCTCGTCGAAGCGCAGGATCTTCTTCTGCTCGTCGCTCAGCGCCGCTTTGGTGTTGGCCGGCATGCCCCAATAGCAGGACGAGGTGGCGAGCCGCGCCTGGCCTTCGGGGCTCATAATGTACTGGATGAATTTAAGTGCCAGGTTCTTGTTCTTGGAATCCTTGAACATTGCCAGCGACTGCGACCACAGCACGGCGCCTTCCTTCGGGATCGAGAAGTCGAGCGCCGGGTTTTCCTTGGCCAGCCCCGCCGTCACCCATTCGCCACCTCCGACCAGTATGTCGACCTCGCCGGTCGCCAGCGCTGTCTGGCTGGCGGTCACTTCGCCGACCAGCTTGGCATTGGCCTTCATTTTGAGCAGCTGTTCCTTGATGGCGGGAAGGTCGGCTTCGGTCAGTTCCGCCGTCTTCTTGCCGATCGCCAGTGCGGCCATGCCGATGACCGGCAGGTAATAATCGTAGATGGCGATCTTGCCCTTGTATTTGTCGCCGGTCAGCGCGGCAAGCGACTGCATGTCGGCCGGGTCGACTTTAGTCTTGTTGTAGCCGATCGTGTTGTAGCCGAACTTTTCGGTGATGCCGTAACGCTTGCCGTCGACGACGGTGGAGCTATCCATCTTCACCTGCGGAAACAGGTCGACCAGCGGCAGCTTGTCTTCCGGTAGCGGCTCGAACAGGCCTTTTTCGACGCCGCGCGGTACGTCGATGCTGTCGATCACCATCACGTCCCAGTCGCCGGGCTGTGATTGATCGACGATGGCCAGGCCGGCGCCGGTGCCTTCGAACTCCTTGACATTGACCTTGACGCCGTTGGCCTCCTCGAACGGCTGCAACAGCGCCGGATCGGCGTGATCGCACCAGATCAGCGCGTTCAGGTCCTGCGCCTGAGCGAGGCTGCCAGCCGCCAGCAGCAGTGCTGCCGCGGCGCACGCGCCTTGGAGATGGCTCTTCAGAACGGAAAGCGGGTTCCTGGTAATTGGATTGGGGGTCTTTGGATTGATGGACATCGAGTGTTCTCCCTTGCCTTTTTGGCTTGTGGCAAAAAATTGAACCAATTCTAAAATTGAGTCAATTCTGTTTTTGTGGCAAACAGCCGCTATGAGCGGATTGCGGGCAAGGCAGAAGGCGGATCGGCACCGCCGCATCATCGAGGCGGCAGCGGACCTATTCCGCGATGCCGGTTATGAAGGCGCCAAGATCGAGACCATCGCGGCGCAGGCCGAAGTCTCGGTCGGCACGATCTACAATTACTACCAGAACAAGGGCGACATCCTCGGCGCCATCGTCTCGCTGGAGGTCAACGAGGTGCTCAATGCCGGGCGCGGCGTCGTCGCCAACCCGCCGGCCAATGTCGGCGACGCGCTGGATACGCTGCTCGGCATCTATATCGAACATTCGCTGCATTATCTCAGCAAGGAGATGTGGCGGCAGGCGATGGCGATCTCGACGCAACTGCCGGACAGCCCGTTCGGCCAGGCCTATACCGCGCTCGACCGGGCACTGACCGAGCAGATCCGTGCGCTGATCGCCCGCCTGCAGGCGCTCGGCCTGGTGCGCCGCGACATCGATGGACACGCCTTGGGCGAACTGGTGTTCAACAACATGAACATGATGTTCATCGAGTTCGTGAAGCGCGACGGGGCGAGAATTGCCGAACTGCGCACGGCGATACGCAGGCAGAACAGGATATTGGTGGCGGCGATTGGGGTTTGACTGCAGTCACCCAGCCGAAAGACCTGCCCGAGCGAGGGCTTCGGGCGCCGGCGTGACGTGCCCGTGCGGCTTGCAGTAGACGGGGTCGATCGCGTGATAGCCAAGCAGATGGCCGAGTGGCGCCAGGATCCCCAGCGCCACTCGCTGAATCGCAGGTGGCGGGTGCGTGAAGACGATCACGTCGGCAAATTCCCTGGCGATGACTGCTGCCTGAAGCGGCGAAGGCCTGCCTTTTTTGTCCACCTTGCCGGCATTGGCCAGGCCGAAGAGCATGCCAATCAGCAGCTCGAAACGGTTCGGGTCGATATCATCCGCACCTGGTGCCCGGTCGACTTCGACCAGGACATGCGCTTCTTCGGTTTTGCTGCTGTTCCACCAATCATGTGCGACGCCTGCTTCGATCGCGGCGGATTGGCCAGGCCCCAGAGACAAAGTCTTTCCGGCGATGCAAGCGTCGAGCCGGCCGCCGAGGACGGTAAACCGTTCCGTCAGGTTCGGGTGGAAGTGCTCGCCCACCACTGCGGCTCCCGGCCGAGCGGTCAGATGGGCGATGCCTGGCCCATCTCCGCGGTCTTCCGTGCCACGCAGGATGACAGCATATTCGCCGGTCACCTTGTTCTCGTAGACATCTCCACAGCGTGACATGGATCAGCTCGTGGGTTCATAGCATCAGCGCCGCCAACTATACGGTTGAAGGCATGGTGCTTCAACGACTACAGGCGCCGACGTTCTGTTAACACAGGCGCGACGCCCTACCGAATATGCTTTGGAGGCCGCGCTCGCGGAAACGGCACGACCGTCAGCGGCGCCTTGCGGAATTCTGCGATGGCTATTTCTTCAATCAGCGCGTCGAGGGCCTCGTTGACGCGCCGGCTCGTTTCATCCGCGCCGCAGAGGCGGTTTTGTGCGCACTCCAAAAGCTCGCGCGCCGCGGCGAAATCACTTCGCATGACAACACCCTTTGGTTTTTGGCCCGCCGCACCGACATTGTCGGCGCGCTTAATTGAGCGAGTGCTAATATACACAGGAGCAATTTAATCGAATGGTACGAGATGGCCGAGGCCCCGAGAGCGGGCCGAAATGACGGCTCTGCAACGGCGAAGACACGCCCGGGCTCAGCGTTTCCAGATATGAGATGCTAGCTCGTTGTCTGGCGACAGATTTTGCCAGCAATTTCACGGAAGTTTCTGGTGACCCGACGAGGACGGTCCCGACACGTACGCCCCTAGTACGATCTTGGGCGGCTTAGATATTCTCTGGCGGCGGCAATCTGGCGTCGATGCTCGCGGAGGAAAGCCGCGCCGAAACAAATCGCAAAGGCCAGTACGGAAAGGCTTGTCGTTGCTCTTGATGCTGGATCGGGATCGGGACTTATCAGGAAACGGAAACCAAGCGCGAAGGCGAAGACGATAAGGCCGCCAAACATACCGTTGATGAAGGGGGCGGTCGTGCGTTTCTGCTCCAACGAAGACTCCTAGGTTTTCCGCTAGGGAACTATGGTTTCCGCTAGGGAATATATGCGTTGAAGCTGATGTGCTACCGATCTGACGGCCCCGGCCTGTGGATATCGGGGACGAGCAGATATCAAGCGCCCCCGAGGTCTCAAGAAGCCCGCACTGGTGCCCCCGGACGGAATCGAACCGCCGACCTTCGGTTTACAAAACCGCTGCTCTACCAGCTGAGCTACAAGGGCACGGCGCTCGGGTTAGCATATTTGCTGCGCCAGTAAAGACAAAACTCCGTTTTCGGCTGCCGCGACCGCGCCGGTTCTGCCGCCAGGGCGTCCTGAAAACGGCCAATTCGCTTCCTATATTGACCGAAGGTGCAATCGCATCAGCGAGGCTGTCGCATGATCAGGTTTGTCATCATTCTCCCGCTCGTCGTCGTGGCCTGGGTTCTCCTGGTGAAGCTCGTCAGGGATCTGAAGCGCGCCAATATCGACTGGACCGGCGTCACCACCATCATCGGCTTCATCGCGCTCGCCTTCTGGCTTCGCCATATCACCGGCATGGGCTGAGGTCTGCCGATTGTTCCGGTGAACTGTCGACCGGCGACTGTTCGTGGTCGCGGCCGACGCATCAGGCCGGGCGATTTCTCCCTTCGAGAAAAAATCCAAAAAGATCTTCGAACCTTTTTCCTTGTTGCGACGACTGACGGTCAAGAGGCGGTGGGTCGCCTCTCACAACAAGGAGATCGTCATGTTCAAACGCACCATCGTTTCCGGCCTCGTCGCCACCACCGTCGCCGCCGCCATGCTGGTTGGTACGGTTCAGCCTTCGGCCGCCCATCACAAGCACTACAACAAGCACCTCGGCATCGGCATTGCTGCAGGTGTCGGCGGCTTCCTGCTCGGCAGCGCGCTCGCCCAGCCGCGCACCGTCTATATCGAGGAAGACGGCGGCTCCTGGCATGTCCGGCGCTGCCTCAATCGCTACCAGAGCTACGACCCGTACTCGGACACCTATGTCGGGTACGACGGTTATCGCCATCGCTGCCACCTTTGAGAGCCACTACCGCCCGTTTTGAGAGGAGGTGACCGTTTCAGGCAACCGGAAGAAGGGGCATCCCACCGCCCCTTTTTCTGTATGTCTGAGTTCCTATTCGAATGGTCGACTGCCAATGTCGGCATAGCTCATCATTTTTGAATTGGGCGCCGTCGACGAAACTGCCAATCTCCCCCCTTGCGGGGGAGATGCCCGGCAGGGCAGAGGGGGTGCTGCCCCGCACTACTTGTCAATAGATGACAGTCAAGCCTACGCCAATTCCCAGTTGGAGTGGCTGAACATCGACGTCGGCGATCCTTCGCACCCCCGTCTGTCCTGCCGGACATCTCCCCCGCAAGGGGGGAGATTGGATTGCCGCACGGCTTTCGCCAATCGCCAACACTGAAAACTGCCTTATCCCGCCGTTCGGCTCTTGCCGATGTACAGGGGTCTCCCAGCAGCCTAATCTACAAGCCGAACAGCAATCTACTGCCGAGCCGAAACAGGGAGAGGGCGCTTGGGCGAACACGATCCGAACGAAGAGCCGATCGAGACGATTTTCCGCAACGGCACAATCACCACCGTCGGCATCCTGCTGGCGTTCTCGCTGGGCTTCATCACGCATTGGGCCGCCAACCCGATACCATGGGAAATCTATCACCTGGCCGCCGTCGTGCCGATTTTGATCGGCATTGCCCTGCAGATACGAGCGCTGCGGTTGCTGCTCGATATAACGTCTCTACAACGGCGCGTTTATGAACGCGCCAATCGTATCTTCATTGCCGGCCTCATCTTCACCGCCTGCGGAGTTGGGCTGGCGATGCTGCTTGATTTCTACGACCTGTCGACCAAGAGCGCGGTGCCCGGGGCCTAGCTCTGGCCATCCTGGCAGATGTCGCACCATTCGGCGCTGGTCAGCGCTGCCATGCGCTCGGTTCGCTGCCAAGGCCGGGAGGGGTCGGCAGCCCGCCGATCATCCTCGTCACCTCCGCCGCCGCATCGCGCACCAACGGGCCGATCTCGGCCAACCGTTCCGGCGTGACGCGCACCGTCGGCCCGGAGACCGAAACGCCGCCAATCGGCTCGCCGAATTCGTTGAAGATGGCGGCGGCAACGCAGCGCATGCCCGGATGCCGCTCCTCGTCGTCGACCGACCAGCCGCGCAGCTTGATCGTCACCAGGTCGCGGGCGAGAGCCGAGATGTCGGACAGCGTGTTTTCAGTGAAGCGCTCCAGGCCGGCTCGGCGCAGGATGGTGGCGACGCGTTCCGGCTCGAGATGCGCCAGCACTGCCTTACCGATGCCCGAGGCATGGAAGGAACTGCGCGTGCCCGGCCGGAAGAAGGCGCGGATCGCCTGGTGTGTTTCGACCTGGCTGACGAAGACGACGCAATCGTCCTCGGCGACGCCGAGATTGGCGGTCTCGCCGGTCTTCTCCATCAATTCCTGCATGACGATGCGGGCGCGGTCGACCAGCTTGCGGCGGCGCAGGAACGCCGCGCCCATGCGATAGGTTTCGACGCCGATCGACCACAGCTGGTCGGTGCCGTCGAACTCGACCATGCCATGGTTCTCCAGCGTCGTCAGCATGCGGTAGGCGGTGGATGCTGGCAGACCGGAATTGGCGGCGATCTCGCTCAGCGACAGGCCACTGCCATCGGCCACGATCGCCAGGATGCGCAACGCCCGGTCCAGCGACTGCACCGAGGCGGCCTCGGACGGCCCGTTGAAGGCGCGTGGCCGGCCGCGCTGCCGTTTTTCAGTGGTTTCCATGGATCCATTCTTCCCCTGTTCGCCCAAGCAAGCAATGAAAAAGTTTTTCATCGATTTGCGAAGCGAATTCATGGAAAACAGAAAGGCCAATTAATTCAATTCACAAGAGCCGCTCTCTAGAAATGAAAAAATATTCTGAAAAAATTGAAAAGTAGTCGGCGCACTGGCATCATCGGCCATCAACAATTCCGTGGAGGCTGACATGGCCAAGATGCGCGCAGTCGACGCAGCGGTTCTCGTCCTCGAAAAGGAAGGCATTTCCTGTGCCTTCGGCGTGCCGGGTGCTGCGATCAACCCGCTTTATTCGGCGCTGAAGGCGAGGGGCAGTATCCGCCACATCCTTGCGCGGCACGTCGAGGCGGCTTCGCATATGGCCGAAGGATTTACCCGCGCCAGATCGGGCAATATCGGTCTGTGCATCGGCACTTCGGGTCCCGCCGGCACCGACATGATCACCGGCCTCTATTCGGCCGCTGCCGATTCCATCCCGATCCTCTGCATCACCGGGCAGGCGCCGCGGGCTCGCCTCAACAAAGAGGATTTCCAGGCTGTCGACATCGCCGCCATCGCCGCGCCCGTCGCCAAATGGGCTGTTACCGTCATGGAACCCTATCTGGTGCCGATGGCGTTGCAGAAGGCGTTCCATCTGATGCGCTCGTCGCGGCCGGGGCCGGTTCTCGTTGATCTGCCGGTCGATGTGCAACTGGCTGAGATCGAGTTCGACATCGATGCTTATGAGCCGCTGGTGCCGTTCAAGCCGGCAATGTCGCGCGCTCAGGCGGAGAAGGCCCTGAAAATGCTCAATGCGGCCGACAAGCCGCTGATCGTCGCCGGTGGCGGCATCATCAACGCCGATGCGTCGGACCTGTTGATCGAATTCGCCGAAGTCACCGGCGTGCCTGTCATTCCGACGCTGATGGGCTGGGGCGCGATCCCCGACGACCACCGCCTGATGGCTGGCATGTGCGGGCTGCAGACCTCGCACCGCTACGGCAATGCGACGATGCTCGAAGCCGATTTCGTATTAGGCATCGGCAACCGCTGGGCCAACCGCCACACCGGTTCGGTCGACGTCTACACCAAGGGCAAGAAATTCATCCACGTCGATATCGAACCGACGCAGATCGGCCGCGTCTTCGCGCCGGACCTTGGCGTCGTCTCGGACGCCGGTGCGGCGCTTAAAATGCTGCTCGACGTCGCCACCGAATGGAGGACGGCCGGGAAATTGCGCGACTGGTCGGGCTGGGCCGGCGAATGCCGGCAGCGCAAGAAGACGATGAAGCGCAAGACGCATTTCGACCAGGTGCCGCTGAAGCCGCAGCGCATCTACGAGGAGATGAACAAGGCGTTCGGCCGCGACACCACCTACGTCACCACGATCGGCCTGTCGCAGATCGCCGGGGCGCAGTTCCTGCATGTCTATAAGCCGCGCAACTGGATCAATTGCGGCCAGGCCGGGCCGCTCGGCTGGACATTGCCGGCGGCGCTCGGCGTTCGCGCCGCCGATCCGGACCGTACCATTGTCGCACTTTCCGGCGATTATGATTTCCAGTTCATGATCGAGGAACTGGCAGCCGGCGCGCAGCACAGACTGCCCTACATCCATGTCGTCGTGAACAATGCCTATCTCGGCCTGATCCGCCAGGCGCAGCGCGGGTTTTCGATGGATTTCGAAGTCAGCCTGGCCTTCGAGAACGTCAATCGACAGGGCGATGCCGAAGCTGGCTACGGCGTCGACCACGTCGCTGTCGCCGAGGCGATGGGCTGCAAGGCCGTCAGGGTGCGCAAGCCGGAGGAATTCGCCGGTGCCTTCGAGGAGGCGCAGCGCCTGATGAACGAGCACCAGGTTCCGGTTGTGCTCGAATTCATCCTCGAGCGCGTCACCAACGTTTCGATGGGCACCGAAATCGACAAGATCACCGAGTTCGAGGAGCTTGCCGAGCATCACGAAGACGCGCCGACGGCGATCGTCATGCTCGACTAGCTGTTTTATGAGGAATTACTGCCATGCCACGGTTTTCAGCCAATCTTTCGATGCTCTTTGGCGAGCACGACTTCCTCGACCGCTTCGATGCCGCCGCCCGAGCGGGCTTTAGGGGTGTCGAGTATATCGGCCCCTATGACCATGCGCCGGATGTCGTTGTGGCAAGGTTGAAGCAGAACGGGTTGACGCAGGTCCTGTTCAACCTGCCTGCCGGTGACTGGGCCAAGGGCGAGCGCGGCATCGCGATCCTGCCGGACCGCATCCCGGAGTTCCGGCAAGGCATTGCCAAGGTCGTCACCTACGCGCACGCGCTGGGTTGCGAGCAGGTCAATTGCCTCGCCGGCATCGCGCCGCAGGGCGTCGATCGCTCCGTGCTGGAAGACGTCTTCGCCGAAAATCTGGCTTTCGCGGCGGAAAAGCTGGAGCAGGCCGGCATCCGGCTGCTGATCGAGCCGATCAACACCCGCGATATCCCGGGCTTCTTCCTGAATTACTCGGACCAGGCGCTGGCGCTGATCGACCGCGTCGGCTCGAAGAACCTGTTCCTGCAATACGACATCTATCACATGCAGATGATGGAGGGGGATCTCGCCCGTACCATCGAGGCAAACCTCAACCGCATCGCGCATATCCAGCTTGCGGACAATCCTGGCCGTCATGAGCCGGGGACGGGCGAGATCAATTTTCCTTTTTTATACAAGCACATCGACAGGATCGGGTACCCCGGCTGGGTCGGGGCGGAGTACAAGCCGAAGGGCGGAACGGAAGCCGGGCTCGGGTGGTTTCGGGACGGGGCCGGGCAGGGGAGTGCGGCGGCATAGACGCTACGTATCGCACGTCGCGTTCCTGCGCGCCCCCTCTGGCCTGCCGGCCATCTCCCCCACAAGGAGGGAGATTGGATGTCACCGCCGCTTTCGCCAATTTTCGAGGTCGGGAAAGTTTAACGGCCGGAGCGCGAACTGCCGATCTCCCCACTCGTGGGGAGATGGCCGGCAGGCCAGAGGGGGGCGCGCAGGAACGCCGCCTTAACAAGAAACGGAGAAAGACATGGAAACCATCGGCTTCATCGGACTCGGCATTATGGGCGCGCCGATGGCGGGGCATCTGCTCAATGCTGGCTATCACCTCGTCGCCAGCGACCACCGCTCGAAACCGCCGGCGGATCTGGTCACCAGGGGATTAAAGACCATCACCGGCCATGACGCTGTCGCCCGTGCCGCCGACATTGTCATCACCATGGTTCCCGACACACCGCAGGTCGCCGACGTGCTGTTCGGCCAAAACGGCGTCGCATCCGGCCTGAAAAGAGGCAAGCTGGTCATCGACATGAGCTCGATCTCGCCGATCGAGACCAAGGCCTTTGCAAGAAAGGTCAACGATCTCGGCTGCGACTATCTCGATGCGCCGGTGTCGGGCGGCGAGGTCGGCGCCAAAGCGGCATCGCTGACCATCATGGTCGGCGGCGAGGAAACAGCCTTCGAACGCGCCAGGCCCATCTTCGAGAGGATGGGCAAGAACATCACTTTGGTCGGGCCCAACGGCGTCGGCCAGACCACCAAGGTCGCCAATCAGATCGTCGTCGCGCTGACCATCGAGGCCGTCGCCGAAGCGCTTGTCTTTGCTTCAAAAGCCGGCGCCGACCCGGCCAAGGTCAGGCAAGCGCTGATGGGCGGGCTGGCCGCCTCGCGCATCCTGGAAGTGCACGGCGAGCGCATGATCAAGCGCACCTTCGCACCCGGCTTCCGCATCGAACTCCACCAGAAGGATCTCAATCTCGCGCTGGAAGGCGCGAAAGCCCTCGGCGTGGCGCTGCCCAACACCTCAACGACGCAGCAATTGTTCAATTCCTGCGCCGCTAATGGCGGGGCCAAGGAGGATCACTCGGCGCTTGTTCGAGCGCTGGAGCGGATGGCGGGATGTGAAGTAGGGAAGTAGGGAATAGGAGAGAATAAGGGAGTAGAGACGTGCAGTTAGCGAATACCGTGAATATGCTTTCCCCTACTCCCTTATTCCCCTATTCCCTAACCTAGAAACTTCCTCGCCGCATAAAGCGCCACCGCCGCCGCATTCGACACGTTGAGCGAGCGGATGGCGCCGGGCATGTCGAGCCGGGCCAGCGTCGTCACCGTCTCGCGCGTCTTCTGGCGCAGGCCCTTGCCTTCGGCGCCGAGCACCAGCGCTATTCTGTCGCCGGAAAAACTCTTTTCAAGCTCCGCCGGTCCATCCGAATCGAGACCGATGGTCTGGAATCCGGCATCGTGCAGCTGGCCGAGCGCATCGGCGAGGTTCTTTACCTCGATTTGGTCGATATGCTCGAGCGCGCCGGAGCCCGACTTCGCCAGCACGCCGGATTCCTGCGGGCTGTGGCGCGCCGTGGTGATCAGTGCGCCGGCACCGAAGGCCACCGCCGAGCGCAGGATCGCGCCGACATTGTGCGGATCGGTGATCTGGTCGAGCACCAGCACCAACCTGGTGTCGCCGAGCGCATCGAGGCGTTTCGGTTTCAGCGGCTCGGCCTCGATCAGCACGCCCTGGTGCACGGCATCCGAGCCGGTGACCTTGTCGATGTCCCTGGGTTCGACCAACTCCGCCTTGAAGGGCAAAGCGCCGAGATCGGCGATTGCCAGCCGCTCGGCAGCGTTGCGCGTCACCAGCATTTTCTTGATCTTGCGGCGCGGATTGTCGAGTGCGGCCCGCACCGTGTGCAGCCCGTAAAGCCGCACCAGCCCGTCCGCCGCGTTCTCCCCGGGCGGCACCGGCTGGCGTGGCCTGAACGCCGGCGCGCCGCCGCTCTTCTCGTCGCGATGCGCGCGGCGCAGCTTGGCGTAGTGGGTATCTTTCGGGGTCTTCGATTTGTTATCGTTGCTCATGGCGGCCTCTATAGCCGTGTCGTCCGGCGATGGATACAGCTGCACAAGGTGCTTGTCAGGCGAGGTGCGAAATTCAGCGCTTTTTGCCGGGCTGTTGTGGTTGACAGTTTTGGGCGCTGCCGCCATAAGGCGCTTCGCGGAAGGGCTGCTTTGGCGGCCGCGACGCGTCGATGCCTCGTTGCATGGCTCCGGCGGCAGACTGGAGAGGTGCCCGAGTGGTTAAAGGGGACGGACTGTAAATCCGTTGGCTATGCCTACGTTGGTTCAAATCCAACCCTCTCCACCACTGCCGGCCCGGAAGCCCTGAAACGCAGAGCGAGCGTCGGAGCGTATCCGATGCTTGACTGAAAGGCGCGGGTATAGCTCAGTGGTAGAGCAGCAGCCTTCCAAGCTGAATATGCGGGTTCGATTCCCGCTACCCGCTCCAAGAAACCCTTTGAAATCATTAGAAAAACCGTCCTATTCTAAAAGAGCCGTGCCACTGCGTGCCACTGCCGTGCCACTCAGTTGTTTACGACCTGTTCTGTCGCAGTTTCGTTCGCGCGTCGGCAACCTTGCGATTGTTGTCGAGATCGCCGTTCCGGACATAGCCCTGCGTGGTCTTAACGGTCGTGTGTCCGGCCATTTTGCGAGCCGACTCGAGATCGGTTGCTTCCTCGGCCTCGGAGATCGCACCGGCCCGAGCATCCATCGACCAGACCTCTTTCGGGACGCCAGCCTTGGTGGCGATTTCGCGCCAATCGGTGGCGTAGTAGTTCTCCCGATAGGGTAGGCCAGTCGATTCCGAGACGATCAGAGGACCAAGTGCCGGCAGCCGGACGCGCTTCAGCACCATCTGCACCAACGGACATTTGGCAAGATCGTGGTCGGTCGCGGCCTTGCCTTTGCTGGTGAGTTGCACGTTGAGCACCATCTTGGCGGAGATGTCGGCGACCGTCAGACCTCGCCATTTGGTGTTGCCGCGGATGATGCCGCCGCCGTCGCCTTCCTGAAGAGGAAGCCACTCGCCGATGATGTGGATGCGACGCAGCGCCGTATCCCACTGCAGCGCCTGGGTGATGGCAATGGAAGGCCGTCCATCTCGGATTGCCCTTGCGCAGATCCGGAGCGCGTGAAGGTATTCCATCTTGACGCGGCGAGCGTCCGGCGTTTCGAACTCCATGAGAGACAAGATCTCGCGAGCATCGCGGCATCCGTCAAAGCGTTCCGTCGCACCAAAAGACAGGATTGCCCTCAACTTCCGGATCGCGCCGTGAGCCCGTCGGCTGCGCCCACCAGACCCCCACTCGTTAAACCAGCGGCGGAAATCCTTACCGACCAGCTTGCGGACTAGCCGCGCGCCGACCGTGTCTTTGATCACCTTCAGGGTCGGATCATAATCTCGGATGCGTGTCGAGTGCTTCAGCGCTTTGTATGGAGATTCATCGTCGGTCCGATAGACATCGATCAGCGAGGCGATCGTGCCGTCATATTTTGCCTTCTTGCCGATATCGGTCATGTCGGCAGCCAGTTCATCCGTCCAATTCCGGCAGATCCTGGCAATCGCCTGGTCAGCATTGCTGGCGTCAGGGAACTCGAGAAGGGCTGTCGCGATCATCGGTTCGGTGATCGGCCGCACCTCAAGCGATTTTGGCGCGTCCTTGTTGGCCCGCTGGGGATACCAATAGTGAGCCCTTGTCCCATCGGCCCGGGGTCGGTAGTGATACCCCGGCCGGTCTCTTCGTAACTTAGCCATTGAAGTTCTCTTCTCCATCTTCGACGACTTGGTTGCCGTCAACCGGAGAACCTGACGTCAACCCGGCCCGCGCGTCAAAGAATTTCTCGACTGCCTTCCTGTCAGTCTTGTCGACAAGCGCGTCTTTTCTGGGGAAACCTTTTGTCAATCGCAGGCGTGTCAAGGCGCGCTCGGATAGTCCGAAGTGCCTCCGCAACTCGCTTTCTGTCATGAAGCGCGCCGGTCGCAGCCCGGCCTCAATCGCGTTTACAAGCGACATCACCTCGCCTTGAAAGTCTGGCGACCCTTCGCCGGCGGGCACGGCGCCGCGAGAGATCATGGTCTGCTGAGCTCCTTTTGCAATTGCCGCAGAGCGGCGTTTGTTTCATCAATGCCTTTCGGCAGATCGATCCATGACCAGGAGACGCGCACTCGGAACCACCGGCGTTCGCTGTTGAGAGGCGTAAATTCTCGATTGCAGAGCCGTCGGCGCTCGCTCGCCAATGGATGCTTCCATTGGAAGCTCTGCAACTGTGCGCCGAACCATCCGCTGAAAGTGTATAGCTGGCCGTTTTCGCGGCGGCCGTTCTTGGTGTCGGACAGCCAATAAAAGACATCGTCGAAGTAGGGCGACTTCAGCCCATGGCCGTTTCCGAAAAGGCGGTGGTCGAGCCAGGCGATCATGCCGTCGGCTCTTGCATCAGTTCTTCGGCGATCCAGAGCATGGCCGCCATGACACTGCGAAATGGCAGAGGGCTCTCGCGCGGGTGCGGCTTGTGCGGATTCCAGCGCTCATCCATGACAACGACGTTCCCAGGCTCGCCTCGGATGCGGAAGGCTCGCTCCCTTTCGCCGTCCTTCCCGCTCGTGCTCGAGCCCGGGTTTGCGTGCAGCCATGCGGAGACCTTGCCAGGCACCTGCCGAGCATAGATGTCCCAGTGGCCCGGGTTGCGGTAACCGACGGAGAATCCGAGCGGGTAAAATGGCTGAGCGGCGTCGAAGAAATGCTTCTCAGCCTCAATTTCAGCCGCGCGCCGGGTGGCATACTTTGTCTTCTCGTTCAAGGTCAGGTCGGTCAATCAATCCTCCTTCACATGCGTGAGTGCGATAGACCCGACGCCATAGACGTAGATCACCGCGGTGTGGCCGCTCATGACGCAGGCCGGGTATCTGATCCTGTAAGCGGCTGGCTTGCCTTCGCGGGGGCCGGTCCAACAATGAATGATGTCGCCGACGGCGTGCCGCTCGTTAAAACGGTCGCAGGCGGCCTGCATCTCCTTGCCGGATGGTTTTGCCGGAGGGTTGGAAATGGCGTCCGACCACTCAGCGATCTCGGTTTCAGCATCGCGCAGTTTCTGCGTCGCCATGGCCGCCCATTCGACGGGATAGTCCGGCCAGGTGTCAGGCTTCCAGTCGAGACGGAACTTGGCGGCGAGCGCGTAGTGATCGTTGTCGTCGAGGTAGACGTCGCCAGCCATAGCGTCGGTTTCAGCGGCGCATAGCGCCACGCGCACGCTGTCGACTGTTCGGATCCGGATGGCCACTATTGTTTCCCCGCCCACATTATGGCGTTGTGAAAGTCCTGCATCTCCTTGAGACTCTGAAACACGAACTTGACGTATGGTTTTCCATCGCCGGACGTGGCCGTGATGAACGCATCAGGCGGCACTTGGACCATGCCGACGATCTCATCCGCGAATGGCGCAGGATATGGATCGCCCGGGAAGACATCGTTCAGCCCATACTGCGCCTCGATGGCGGCGCGCGCAGGGATCGACCGGGTGTCCAAAGATTGTATATGTTTTTCGGTCAGTCTGGCCCCACAGATATCGCACGTCTCGCCAGTCCGGATGCGACATTCACCGCAAGGCTCCTTGCCTTTTCGGTTGCGGTCTGGCTGCGGGAACGGCTCCACCCCCGCGTCTATCGGAGCCTTGGGGAGAGGGGCGGCTTGGGCCTTGGAGAGGGCGGCGCGCGTGGCGGCGTCTTCTATTTTCTCCTCATGCTCCTCGATAATTTGGGTAAAACCGTCCCATTCATCATCGCGAGGATCGGCAAGACCGCGATACACAAGCCAATCCCAAACCTCCTTATGGAATGCTTCGAGGTTGGCAATCCGTTCTGCTTCTTCCCCATCCACCGCCGATGTTGGGGCGGGCTGAGCGTGCTCGCGAAGGCGACTTTCTATAGCTGCGAACCCTTCTGCCATAGAACTGGCAACTGCCAAGGCCGTGCTATCCTGCTTATGTTGAGCATCGCCTATGGCTGCATTCCAGAAACAGCCCAGAGCGTCAGCCAACATTTCGGCCGTCAATGCCTTGCCGCTGGCGGCCGGCGGCATCCCATCAGTCATGTGGCGGACCATCGCCTCGGCCTGCACTGCATCGAACAGGTTGGTCCCGACCGGCTCATGCTTCATCGGATGAGAGGAATGCTCGTTGTAGGCCGCCTTGAAGCTGATGCCGCCGTCAGGGCTGAAGTTTTCTGGTAGCCGCCACATGAGGAAGCGACCCACCATGTGCTTGATTTGGTCTTCAGTCATGACGCGCTCCGCACGGAGTAAGGAGCATCAGTCTGTGCCCGCCACCAGCCGCGAAAATTGTCAGTGTCGGCTGGTTCGCTCATGACCATCAACAGACTTGGGGCTAGAGGCCCGCCGAAGTGGAGCAGTTCTAGATAGATGTCTGCGCCGTCGGCGATAGCCTGGCGCTGACTGTCCGTCAGGCCAAATCTGGCGATGGCGCTCACCCCCTTGCGACCCGGCAGGGTGCGCAGCGGCCGATACTGTGGCTGATCCTTGGCATAAACGGTTTCGAACTTCTCAAGACCTGGAATGACCGGTCCGTTAAATGGGTCCAGTATGTCAAACATGGGTTGTTTCTCCTTTGTTGTAGCCGCGCCCTTTGCCGTGGTTCGGATACCAGTTGCCGTACCAGCCGCCGCGCCGGATATGGCCATAGGCGGTCTCCCAACGAGCGGTTCTGCCCGTCGGCTCTACGTCCTGCCGACAGCGCGGGCAGACGTTCTCTTCGTCTGTGATTGCGGTTTCGCAGCATGTCGTGAATAGGGTGCTGTTATTCGGGCCGTCGAGGAATACGGTAGCCATCACGCCGCTCCTGCGGCTGCACGAAGCTCAGCGCGGACTTCCATCCACAGTTTGCCGAGCATGTTTTTGCCGTCTCCATTCGGGCCGATGCCCCACCAAGCATCGCGCCAGGAATTCTCGACAAGTTCACGGTCGCCGGTCGCCAGCAGCTTGCGATGCACGTATTCGTGCTGAGCGGCTTTGGCGCGCAAGATGTCGCGCATGATGCCGACCTTGACGTCATCCCAGTCGTTGCGTCTGAAAAGCTTGTTGTCGTTGGCCCACTTGAACGCAAGATGGGCAGATGGTGCGGTGCGGAGGCGTTCGGAAATGATCTGGCATTCTAGGCCGTCGGCGATTGGGCCTTGGAACTTCTCCCAATGGTAGGCGGCCTCAGATGTGTCGAATCGAAGCCCCTTCCACTGCAAGGTGAATGCCGAGAAATTCGACAGGACATAGAAATCCTGCTCGTAAAAGCAAACGCGCTCTTTTGTGTCGAGGCCGTGACATTCGATGCTCGGGAGAGGCGGCTTCGGGCAAGGCCCGCTGTAGCCGTGGAACTTGAACATCTCCTCGCTGGCCGGCATCGGCTCGCCGCAGATTTCGCATGTGGCTGGTTCATTCGTCATTAGAAATCGTCTCCGTTGCGGGGATTGCTGGCTTCAAATTCGCGGTCTTCCCGACGCTGTTCCATCAGTTCATCCGGATCTGGCTCGCTCTCTTCCCAAGGGCAGATGCCCCCGCTCTCTTCCATGAGGTCGCATTGTTTGGGCGAATAGGCGCCGCAGAAAGGGCAGAGCGTGCCGCCTCGAGACTCGTGGTCCTCGTCGGGCGTCATCGTCTTCCATACGTCGTAGCCTGGGATGCTCATAATGACCCCGCTGTGCCAACTGCTTCTCGTGCCTGCTTGAGCGCCCTATCAACCATCGCTTGACATGGCCCGGCGACAAACTCTCCCCCGACGGGGCCACCTCTATTCTCCAGTGCGGCTCGCCACGAAGCGGACGCTGACGACATCAGGGCGCCATATCCGATGCGGCTCCCGAGATCGCGAACCACCTCGCCATGCACCGGATCGGTGTGCGATGGGTACTCGACCAACGCCAGCGTCTCGATGCATTCTTTCAAAGCACCGAGCATGGTTAGATTGGCGGTGGCGACGACGGCAAGCACCGTCCCTTCATCTACATATTCCAGAATCGCCTTGGCCTGCTCATCGGTGATGCCGAGCCCATCACATTCGCCTTCTATGGCGTCCTTCAGTCTTTCCAACCTGCTCATGGCTTCCTCGCATTTCGAATGATCAGTTCCCCCTGCTCGTCGTCCCCGGTGACGTTGTAGAGCGCGAGGGCGACACGGAGCGGGTCGATGCGGTGCTTCTCCCAGAAGGCGACCTCGGAGCCCGCGTGCTGGGCGCCAGGGCCTTCCGTGTGTAGCGAACGATGCAGGGGGACTGTCCAGCGGTCGTCCGCCTTCTCTGCGCCGCCGGTCTCCCTCTTCCCATAGGCTTGATCGGCATAGCGGACGTGTGCTGCGTCGACCGGCCGTTTTCCGCTGATCACGCAGGGCAGGGTGCGGATCCATCTCAAGTGCGCGCCGTCTTCCTTGCGCGGCCGCTTCTGGCCTTTTACCGGAGAGTTGCTGAAGGCTTCGCGGTGGTAGGGGACACGACCGGCCATCAGTGGCCCTTCGGCCATTGGCGGACCATGAGGTCGGCGGGGATCATGGCATCCGTCGGCCGGAAGGCGGCGACTTGCTTCATGAAGAACGGCACGCCGTAGGCCGAGCAGAGATTGTTAACATCAACCGCCCATTGGATATCGAAGGGTCCGTCGTTCCATCTGGAGCCGCTTTTCCCGCCGAAAATGATCCAGTCGAGCTTCGCAAGCCTGGCAATCGAAGGAGTGATGTCCTCGCCGTGGCTGTTAAAATTTCGGCTGCCCGAAAGGTAGTCTTCGAAATTGACGTATTCCTGCGCCGGCTCGTAACTGACGCCGACCCATGGGATTCCGAAGCGCCTCTTCATGCCGAGCAGTCGCGGAATGTCGCGATCGGCCTCTTTCTGAGTGACGACGGTGATCAGCACGCCGATGTGCTGCGGCCACGCCTCTTCCCACCGCGGCCAGATCATTTTCGGGAGATTGCTGATGCGCTTGGTGCAGATCTGCCATTCGAGCCGATCGCAGTCTTCCATGACTCCCATGTGATCGCTGCGCCACTGCCTGTCGACCTCGTTGTCAAGCAGATCACCCATGGAGAGGGTGAATACACGCTGGGCCCGGCCGTGCTCAGCGAAGAACTTGTCAGCGTTCTTTTGCCAGCGGTATGGCTCGTTGCGGGCTTTTTCCGAAACTCGGCGCCGCGCCGCGCCGTGTCCCCAATGAAGAGGCTGGTCTTTGGCGGTTCCGCGCTTGTCGACATCCTCGGCGTAGCAATCCAGGCACGCCGGCGCGCCCTCAACCTTCGTACACCCCCACCATGGATTGCTGGTCGAGTCCGTCCACTTGATGCCGGTTTCAATGGCCATTGTTTTTTCCTTCTCTGACCGCGCGGGCCAAGCTGCTTTCTGCGTTCGACAGATCGATCAGCTTGGCGCGGTATTCGACGTTTCCCATGGGATAGATCGATGCTTCGATGCATGCCGCTCGGGACCGCTCCCATTCGATCGCCGCATCGATCACCCGCATCAACCACGGCGACATCAAATAAAATCCGGCGACAGACGGTAGCCACCACCATGGGTCTTCACGATGAGCTCAAGCGCCACGAGTTCCTTCAGCCCCGCCGACAGGCCGCTGGATGTGCGCGACACGCCAGAGCGTTCAGAGATGGCGTCCAAGTCGAGATGTGCGCCCTGTGCGCTCTCCATGACGTCCAGCATGCGGGCATACGCCGGCGGCAGGCGTTCCTTGAAGGCCGACAGGCCTGCCGGCGCCGACAGGCCGGTCTCTGCCTCGACGGCCACGTAGCGGCCATCCCCGCGGTCCTGAATGCGTGGCGATGCCGCCGCCTCTGTCAGATATTTGCGGAACGCGCTCGAGCGAGCTGACAATCCCGCCCGCTTCGCCGCCGTCTGCAGGCTGATTCCCATCGGATAGGCGGACACGACGGCGTCGACCACCTTGCGGGAGCTCGGCGACATGGTCGGCTCACCTACCGTCACCTTCGTCACCTTCGGCACACCACCGTCCATCGTGGCCACAGCGATTGCCACCCGGTCCGGTCCTTTAGCGAGATCGACGCCGAGATGCATTGGCTTTGGCGGCCGCGGCCGATTGAGAAATTCCTCGATCGCTGTCTTGATGTAGTCGGCGCCGACGGAGAAACCGTTGTCGCGACCTTCCTCGAATCCTTTCGCATAGCCTTGGGCGTGGCCGCGCTTCTCAGCCGCTGCAATCTCCGCAGGGTCGGCGACACGCGAGACCTGAGACGCCGGCGCCGGCGCCCCGCTTTCGGCCGGCGGAGTTTTTGAAGCCTTCACCAGTGAGGCGAGGGCGCGTTGGATGGCCGCCGGCGTGGCCGACGGCAGCACCGTGCTGCCCGGCGCCGGAACTTCTGTCGCCGGTTTGTAGAGGCGGTCGAGAACCGGCATTGGGGAAAGGGCTGGTCCGACGCAATAGAAGTCGCCCGGGCGGAAGGCTTGCATGGCAACAGCCTCAGGCGATTTGGCGGTGAACCCCAGTTGGTCAGCGGCAGCTCGGCGATCGGCGCTTTGCTCGACGCGACCGAGAAACTTGTTTGCGCAGACGCCGAGGATGTCCTTGCTGAACAAGCTCAGCCGCTGAGTGGCGAAGATTGCGCCGAAGCCGCGCTTGCGACCGGCCGTGGCGTAATGCTTCAGCGGTTCTGATGAGACCTCGACCGATGATTCCGGAACGAAGAGGTGGCTCTCATCGAGCATGAGGTTTACCGGATGCCACAAGTCCCGCGGCGCGGTCATGAGTCCGCGAACGAAATTGGCGACAAACTGCCTCTTCTCGGAAAGATCCAGGTCGTTGATCTGAAGGATGGCAGGAACGCCAACCTTCAGAAGGGTAAGTGCCAGGTCGCCGGCAGCATCGATCCGACCAAGCGGAGCATCGCCGTGATCTCCGCCAATGATGGCATAGTCGCACCCTTCCTTGCGGAGAGTGTGAAATTCATCCTCGACGTCCAGAATGATGTTCTGGAACCGGCCATAGCACGCCTCGAGCAGGAGTCGCGCGCCAGTGCTCTTCCCGCCGCCAGGCGCTGCCTGAAAGATGGCGCGCTGGCCGCGGAAGACGTCGAGATTGAAATCGACATTGTCGGCAATCTTCATGCAATAGTCTCCTAGCAGGTGGCGTTAACTACGCCGCCTTCTTCAAACCCAGTCCGCTCGCCTTGGCCAGCGCAGACCTCTTCGCCGCATAGTTCGGCGCCACCATCGGATAGCTTGATGGCAGGCCCCACTTCGCACGATATTCATCCGGAGATAGTCCATAGTGCGTCGAAATGTGACGCTTCAGGGACTTGAACTTATTACCATCTTCAAGACAGACAATATAGTCCGGGTGGACAGACTTTTTCGGGTCCACTGCCGGCTCCTTCTTCTCGGCAGTCGGCGCCGCGTCGAAGCCGGCCAGTTCCATGAAGGTCGCATGGATCGTCCTGATGAAAGCTGGCACTTCTTCCGATTTCGTGAGCAGGCTTCTCCCGATGGCGGCCGTCACGATCTGTGCCGTGAACCCCATAGCCATCACCGAGTCTTCTGCCTCCAGTAATTCGCCGTGTACGTCGGTCATTGATATTCTCCTTTTCAGTTGGCTGTGAGGATTCCCATCTCGCACGCGCGCCAGATCACGTAGTCGACCGTGGCGACACGATCGCCAGACTGATCTGAGATGATCTTGCAAAGAGTGTGAGTGTCGGTGCCGGCCGCCTCGGCGGCGCGCACTAGATGTCTGTCTGGCTTAGCGCAGTCGACGCCGAAGTTCTTCGCCAGATGGTACTTGGTGATGGGTCCGATCCAAGGCAGTGTTCCGCACCATTCCAGTGCGGCCGCGTCCCCTTTGTGTGCTGCCGCACGGAACTCCGTGAAGTAGGCGGTGCGCCTTTCCCATATCTTATCCATCGCCGATCGCTTGCCCGGATGGCGAAAGGTCTCGCCGACGCAACCGTGCTCCTCGATGTGCGGCCGCAGGCGCTGCCAGATGCCTTGGCAGACCTTCCACTTCATGCCAGAATTTAGGATCACATAGATGCACTCAAGCGCGAAATCATCGGCGTCTGTTGGCGCCTTGACGTTCTGAGACCAGGATATGTCATCCCCAAACTCCAGCCTGACAAGGAGCCTCAGTTCATCATAATGTGACGGCCAGTCAGAGAGTGACGTCGGAAAGTTCAAAGGCCAATCTCCTCGAGGAAGGCGTCGATCCCGGCAGGCTTCTCAACCGGCCGAAAGAATGCGTCCACGTCTGCGTTGATCCTGTCCGAAGATCGCTGCACGATGTCGACCAACCGGTTCCATTGTTCGACCCGACCGTCGATCTGGATTCGGTTCGCGAGCTTGCTCAGCTTGCGGTCGCGCGCGAAGAACGTTTTGTGCCGACGCTGCAGTGATGCCGGCAGGAGACGAAAGCACGGGCGACAGATCACGGTATCAGCTTCCGGAAACCTCGCCTTCGGCGCGGTGCGTCGACATGCGGGATTGGTGCATGGGACCCGGCCGGCGATCATGCGCTCACCTGGGCGAGATCAGAGTTGCGGACACCGCGCGCGTAGCGATCGGCCTTGGCCGAGCGGTCATAGAGGATGACGTTCACCGTCGCTGCCAAATTAGAACATCCCCGCATCGGGATCATGATCCTCTGCGGGCACCAGTCGAGATGCCTGTGGCCAAGCGTCCCATCCTCGGGCCCGAAGATATAGAAAGCCCGGGCTGGATGCTGAAATGAGGGGAGCGGAATCGCGTCCTCCACCAAGTCGACGGCGACAGGCACGCAGCCATGCGGGATCAATGACCGCAGCTCTCCGAAGAGCGTCGGCACATGCTTCCAGGCGTTCGGGGTGTCCAGCGGGCTGCCCATGAAGAACTTGCCGTGAGTTCGGTCGGACTCGATTGCGACCATCGCGGCGCCGTAGCAGTGCGCGGCGCGCATCACGCCGCCGACGTTCGCCGGTGACTTGGGACTGACGAGCCCTATTGCCGCAAAGCCGCGCATCACATCACCACCGTGATTTTCTCGGCGGCGCGGGTCAGACCGGTATAGAGCCAGCGGGCGCGGCTGTCGGCGAAGGCGCCGCCCTCATCGAACAGGCAGACGTTGTCCCACTGCGAGCCCTGCGCTTTGTGCACGGTCAAAGCATAGCCATAATCAAATTGCTGAGTGCCGCGCAGTTCCTGCCAGTTAACCTCCTTCAATCGACCGTCGAAGCATTCCTTGCGGGCTTTGACCTTGACTGGCGTTGTCATCTCGAAGTCGAGCGACGTGACATCCATAGCGACGCAATGGTCCTCGATATGGCCGGCTCTGCGCTTGCCGACATAGAGGACGTTCCACAGTCCGCCGTTGAACAGGCCCATGCCATGATCATTCTTCAGGCAGACGAGACGGTCACCCTTCTCCGGCAATGTCTGCTTTCTGCCGAGTATCTCTCGCATGCGCTGGTTGTACCCGGACCTGGTCTTGTTCGTGCCGACAAGAACTTGGTCGGCCTTCATGACGTGGTCTGGCACGAGATAGGAACGCTTGATGACTTCGCTTGCCCCATAGGCCCCATATTGGAGACGCCCGCCTTCGCGGACGATCGTGGCCATTTGGATGATCGGACTCTCGGCCGCCTGCCTGTGGATCTCAGTCAGCATGACGTCGGGGTCGCATTCGGTGAAGAAACCCGCTCCAGGCGAGACAGGCGGCAACTGTGCAGGATCGCCAAGGACAAGGACCGGGATGCCGAATGAAAGGATCTCTTGACCGATGTCCTGATCGACCATCGAGCACTCGTCGATGACTAGAAGGGCCACGCCCTCGAACTCGCCCTTGTGCTTGAGGATGAACTTGGTGGCGCCGGTGGTCTTGTTGACGTCGACGGCATAGATTGTTGAATGAATTGTGCTGGCGTTGAGGCAGCCGTTCTTCCGCATCATCATGGCGGCCTTGCCGGTGTAGGCGGCATAGAGCACGCGGCCTTTCAGCCCTTCGGCGAAGTGCCTTGCGAGCGTCGTCTTCCCGGTGCCGGCATAGCCGAACACACGGAACACCTGCTTTTCGTTCGCCTTATGCCAAGCGCTAACGGCGTCAATCGCGGCGGATTGCTGTGGCGAAAATTGCATCATGCTGCCACATCCCGCTCGAACAGGCCCATTTCGGCGAACCTGAAGTAGAGGGATTTCATTGTGACCATGTCGGTCCAGGCATCCCTCAGTCCTTCAACTGCCGGCTGGCCGAGAATGATCGAGCCGGCCTCGTCGAGTGACGGCCACTTATAGTCCCCTGAGCCGCCGCCCTCGAACTCGCTCGGCAGTTTGCAGAGTTGCTGGGCATAGGGCTTCTGCAGATCGATGAATTCGATCAGCGGGCGCCGCAGCCAGAGTCGATCGTAGGCGTCAGACTTCTTTCCACTCGCCAGGGCGAATCGCGCGAAAAGACTCGCGACGACCATGCGGTCCATTTCGCCAAATGTGACGACCTTAATGTGTGAGTCCAAGGGTGCCGTCTTCAGCATATCCGAAAGCGCTCCCAAAACCCGCGGCTCGGGTATGCCGACCTGCGAGCTGGCGCGCGCGGAAATGCCGTGGACCTTCTCGGCGTTCTCCTTGATCGTGCGGCCGTCGCTCTTCACCATGTGGGCGAAGTGGTTGGTGATCATGCCTGATCGGTTGGAGAGCGCCGCCGCGATCTCAGGGCACCAGGGTTGTGCCGAGTCGTCGATGGAAATGTCCTTCCGGTAGAGGCCTGACGTCTCCAGCTTCAGAAAGAGTATTTCGGGCGCCGAGAGGTTGCGGGGCTCAGTCATCGTAATCTCCGCCGTCGTCCCAATAGGTTCCGGCCTCTTTTTCGAGCTCGTCGTTTTCTCGTTTGATGCAGTCATCGCAGACCTCGTAGACGCGGCCTGCCATACCCTCCTCGTAGTCGCGCCTCGGCCGTAGGCGGGGCATATGCTGCTTGCACCAGTCGCAGACGCCGGAGTGATCAGCGTTCTTCATCTCCTCGCGGTAGGCATCGAGGCATTCCTGGCACATGTCGTTCATCTCGCTGCCGAAGCTATCGGTCTCGCCTTGGATGCGCGCGACGGCTGGCCGGTCGGGATGGTCGTCGCACATCGTTCCGTCCGGATAGTCATGTGACGCCCCAGGAAGCGTTGAGATTGGGCCGGTGACGTCAGCCATCAATTCCCTCCAGGAATCGAGACAGAGAAGCCGACAGCCTTGCCGTCGAATTCCTCGTCACTGAAAAGGAATGGAAAGACTGCCTCTGAGCCATCGATTGCGACTGTTGGATGAGATTGGTTCAAACCGGCAGGCCCGCGAAAGGAGACGGCGCGGTTACAGACATTGCAAGCTCCCTTCACCTCAAGATATTTGATGTTGGTGTCGCCAAAGTGCTGAAGGTTGAGGTGCCACTCGACGTTCTCGGCGCAGACGTGTTCGGCCATCATACGTCGCCCGTCAGCGTTGGCTGTGTCTTCCGCTGCTGAAGTGCGGCGATCACATCGTCGATCGTGTCGTTCGTGAGTATGAAGTCTTGGCTGCCATCCGAAGCCTCGGGTCGGCGCACAAGGACTGCGATCTTCGCGCCAGGCTTGAAGAATTTTAGGATGGCATCCATGTGATCAGCGACTTGCTCGCTTATGTTCTGAACGATCAGCGAAGGGTGATCAGCCATTGGTCGCTCCATAGGTTGAGAAGACAGCGAAGGCGTTCGCTATGGCTTGAGTGATCGTATCGCCGGTGAACACGCGCTCCTCAAATCCGGTCCAGTCCGCGCAGACGATGATCTTGGTGTTGGGTTGGCCGTTGAAATCCGGGTTGTCGCAAACCAGCGTAACCGAGTTTCCTTCTCCTTCACGGAAGCGTTCAAGCATGGCCCAGTTCCGACCGGCCTGCTGATAGCGATTATTCGCTTCGAGCAGATCCTGAACGCGCCGCTTGTTCCCCGCTTCCATGGCGGCGCCGACGGCCGCAATCATCATGCGGTACTCGTCGGCTCTTTCAGCCTTGAGCTCGGTCACATAGTCGTCCGAAACACGCTCGTCGATCACCTTCATGAACGCGAGCAGGCCGGGTTCGAGATATTCCTGTTCGGTCATGGTTTCACCTGGTCGATGTTCTGTTTAATGACGGAGAATGAGACGGCGACAACCCAGGGGTTGGTGTCCCAGCCGAAGCCGCGCGGCTCGTTGAGCCCATTCCAGAGGCTCTCATATGCCGAGGTGGCAGAAAGCGCGGTGCGTGGTTTGCTAGGATCGCTGTAGAGGTATTGGCCTGGGATCAGGAATTCGGACCCGATCGGCCGACAACCCTCAGCGATGGCGTCGGCCTCGCTGATCTCCTGCAGGCGCTGCACTCGCACCTGGGCGACGGTCAGCGTCAGCCGCGATGCCCACCGCGGCATGTGCATGCCTTGGCGGAACTTGCCGAAGGCCCAGAGAGGATTTCTGTTCTCGGGGTCGGCCTCATATGTGACCTTACTCGAGTCATCAGCCAATTGACGCGGCGCGAGACAATCGTTCGCGTGCAGAGTTCGCCACGCCTCGCGGACATAGAGCAGGTCACCAACGGCGAAGCGGGGCAGTTGAATAGGCCCGCCGCATTGCTGGTTAAACCCGCCGATTGGCCAAACTAGGCCATCCAGAATGGTCCTCACGACCTCGGCGTCCCAATCTGGCTGGGGATTGATCACGCGGCGGGTCTGGGTCTTTGCGCGGGCGAGCAGGGCTCTCACCATCGGCGCGCTGAAAAGCACTGGCCGATCCTTGCTCATCGTGATCTCCATGTTATCGGTTTCTGGTCTCGCGGAATGCGATGAAGCCCGCGCGCCATAGGGTGCTTCGGGGCACCGCTTTGCGTGGTGCCAAGGCAGATCAGTTCGACGCCGAGATTGAGGGCGCGCTCAATGGTCCAAAATGCCTTCTCGTTGCCATCATTGCCCCATGCAGCCAGCATCTTGCCGCCATTGTCGCGAGCGTAGAGAATTGCGGCGTGGAGATAGTGGCCGTTCCTGAGTCCGACGGGCTCCTCAGCTTTGAACATCACTGCGGGCGACGAGGACCGGAAGGCATACAGGTTGACGATCAGCAGGCCGCCATAGCCCCACAGCTTTGCAAAGTGGATCAGCGCCAGGATTGTCGGGTCGTTGGTGTGGTGGTCCGCTGTGCTCGGATTGAGCATGCACACGACCAAAAGCGGGAGCTTGTCGTCCCAAATACGGCGGAGCTCGTACCGATAAATGTTGTCCCAGCCGCCGAATACAGCCGTCATCTGCATGTCGAATAGACCAGGCTGCGGGTGCGCCGTCATGCCACGGCCCTCCAGTTCGGGAAGGGGATTTCCTGCACGCGCAGCCAGGAACAGTATCTCCACCCCTGAAATCCATTTATGGGTTCCGGGATCGTCACGGCGACCGCATCGCCTTGCCGGCAGATGCACCATTGGTCGACCGGGTGATAGGGCGGCGAGGCTTCGATCTCGGCAGCATCCAGATAGACGCCGCGGACGCCGTCGCCGCCGTGCTTGGCGTCGAAGCTCAAGCCACGGAGCGCGGTGACCGGCGCATAGCCGCGCAGCCGTCCATGGGCTACGACATAGAGGCGATCGCCTACGTTGATCGGCGGCCGCGCGCGGGAGATCATGTACCAGCCCCACTCCTGGCCTGACCATGCGGCGCCGGCCGGGTCGCCTTCAGCGATCCACTCGTGCCAGAAGGTCTTGGGGCAGGTTACGACCAGGTCAGCCATCGACCCCCGCAACCTTGAGCTTGTCGCGCAGCGCTTGGACCTCGTATCCGAGCGCCAAGACAATGTTGGGGATGGATTGACCGGCGGGATATGCGGGCCAGTCCTCGCCATGCCGGAGCAGACGGCAGGAGCCGTCCTGTTTCTGGATGATTGTGTACCTGCCGTCAGAGACGCTGACGTTGAGGCGATCGGCGCTCATTTCAGCCACGTCCATTCTCCCACGCTTCGATGCACACCGGCGCAATGGTCTTTGCCAGATCCCTCATGGCGTCGGCGTAGACCCTGATCTCGTACTGCGCATGGGGATCACAGCGCAGGTCAAGGAAGCCGAACAGATTGCGTAGGTCGATTTTCGCGAACATGTGGCTGTAGGTATTGACCGGCAGAACGGAGCGCGCCAGTTCGCGAGGCCACCCTTTGCCGAGTAATTCACGGTACAGGGCAAAAGCCTGTTCGCAATGCTGGCGCAACATTGACGCCTCGACGCGCCGATCGACCAAAGCCTTGCCGTCCGCCTCATCAATATCGCGCGCCTGCTTGCTCGATGTGGATTGCACGCCGACCTGCGCGGGATCCGGCACGTAGAATTCCTCCGGCAGTTCACGGTAGCGCGCCGACAGTTCATTGAACGACCAAGTCCGGTGACGATGCCACTGCCGGAAGACGAAGATCGGCGCCTTGACCTCGAACTGGAATTCGACCGCCTCAAATGGCGAGGTGTGTTTGTGCTTCCAGAGATAGCGCAGTAGGCGAGTGTCGCTGCCCTCGCTGTCGCCGGCCCGCCATGCGGCGTCATATGAGACGCGCGCCGCGCGCACTACTGACAAGTCGCTGCCCATGTGATCGACCAGGCGAACGAATCCGTGGTCGAGGACGTCGATTTTATCCATTTCTTTTCTCCGGCAGCCGATCGAATGCTTTCTGGATCCAGTGCGCTGCCTTCAGCAGATCCCGGTGCTCTTCGCCTTGGCGCTGTGACGTCCCGAAGCGCGCCAGGTATCGCTTGGCCTGCTCGATGCAGTCGCGGGCGTCGTAGAACTTGGCCGGCTCGTCGTCGTTCAGGTCGTCGCCGTACTGCGGGATGACGTAGTCGCGGATATGCGCCGCTACTTTTGCTGCGAAGACAGTCCACTTTGATTCTTGTTTGCTCGCCATTGTCAGCCTGCCTTCTTCTTACCTTCGAGTTCTGGAAACAGGGCATGGAGTCGATGATGGCACTTCGGGCAAAGCCAAACGACTTCCAGCGGTTTGGTGTAATCCCTGTGATGAGCGTGTACCTCATCGTCTCCGCAAAATTCGCATGGCTGCTTGAAGAGCCTGCCGTCGCGCACCGCATTGCTAACGGCGGTCTGCGCCCTATAGGCAATAGGATTCTCTTCTCGCCACTCCACTGTTATTTTCCTCGCCCGCGCTTTCCGGTCTGGACGTTTGGCGCGTTGGCGATCGTATTCCTGCACCGCCCGGTTTGTTCTTGCTCGCTCCCGCACACGTCTCTTAACGCACTCTTTGCAGGTTCGCTGTTTGTCGTAGAAATCATCGACGCTCTTATTCTCGGAACAGTTCTTGCAAATCATTAGAAGGGCACTTCATCATCCAGGCCGCCACCACCAAAGCCGCCGCCGCTGGATCCGCCGCCGCCGCCGGACGAGCCGCTGCCCCGCGAAGATCCGCGATCATCCGACGACCTCGACCGGCTGCTGTCGCGGTCATCACCGCGGCCGCCGCCACTCTGCCGATCGCCATCGCCCCCGCCTGAGAGCATGATCATCTGCCCGCCGAAGTTCTGGATGACGACTTCGGTCGAATAGCGGTCATTGCCGTTCTGATCTTGCCACTTGCGCGTCTGGAGCGCGCCCTCGACATAGACCTTCATGCCCTTCTTCAGATACTGCTCGGCCACCTTGGCAATCCCGCCGAAGATCACGACGTTGTGCCACTCCGTCTTTTCTTTCTTCTCGCCGGATTGTTTGTCACGCCATGACTCGGTCGTGGCGATCCGCATATTGGCGATCGGGTCGCCGGAGTTGTTCTTCCGGATGTCCAGATCGGCACCCAAGTGACCAATCAACTGGACCTTGTTCAGACTGCCGGCCATCAGAATCCTGCTTTCTTGTTGAGCGCGGCATTGACTTCGTCGGCCGTCGCGTTTCGATCCTCTGTGACGTAGGCGTCCACGATGGTCGTGCACTTGCCGCACAGACACTGCTCACCCTGGACAGATGACAGGCCGCCTTCGCGCGGCGTGCCAGCGCGGACAGTCTCGATCGCGATGTCGTGCAGAGACGTGCCCTTGTTGAGCACTTCTGCCGGATCGAGGTCGAATGTCATGGCGCCAACGCAGCCGTCGCAGCGAAAGTGGGCTCTGATTGACGACAGAGTCATTTCACAGCCCATCCGAGTTCCGCAGCGGTGTTGCGGAGGATCTGTGCCAGCGACGGCTCGATCTTGTACTTCTCATAGGAGAGGTTCATCGGCTCTCCGGCGTCTCTGTCCAGGTTGGCGGCTCGCCAGTCACAGAACATCTCTGTCAGACTCAAAAGGCTCATGCCGGCGATCCCCTCGTCGCCGTAGTGCTCGATGTGATGATCGTTGTTCGCGTAGTGGTGGACGAGCATCTCGCTCAGCATTGCCGTGCGCCTGCGCGCTTCGTCGGTCCCGTGCGGCGCCGGACCGTCGGCTTCAATGATGGCTTTCAGCGCGTCCAGCGGTCCTTTTTCGACCGGCGTGAACTTCGATGCGTCATGCACCGAAGCCCGCCAGTACATCCGCCTGCAAAAGTCGCCAATTGATGACGCGACCTTTTCGATGTGGAAGCGTGTCGCTTGCGTAGAGTCGGCCATTGCTACACCCTCATTGGCATAAGGACATACAGCGCAGCTGGGTCCTTGTCGGTTGTGATGACTGTCGGGCTGCCGGCGTCCGTTAGGCTGATGCGCACCTCGCCGGCGCCAATGACGCTGCATATGTCACTGAGGTATTTGGCGTTAAAACCGATCTCGAGCTTGGCGCCGGAGTAGCCAATGTCGATATCCTCCTCCGCCGAACCGCTGTCCGGATTGTTGACGGCAAGGCTCAGCCTGGTCTCCTCGAAGGTGAGTTTGACCGCGCGACCGCGCTCGGAAGAAATGGTGGTGACGCGGTCTGCGGAAGCCGACAGCACCTTGGACTCGACAGTGGCGATCTGGTTGGTCAAAGCCGGGATGACGCGCCTGTAGTCAGGGAATGTGCCGTCAATCAATTTCGAGGTCAGCACCGTCGTGCCAGCAGTGATGCGTATCTTGTTCTCGCTCACTTCGATCTTCACCGGCTCGGCGCCGGCGCTCTTGGCAAGCGTAATGATCTCGCCGACGGTCTTGCGTGGAACAATGATGGGCGGGAAGTTCTCGACGTCACCATCCGGCGCGCGGAAGGACTTTGCAAGCCGGTGGCCGTCGGTGGCTACGAAGGTGATGGCGCCGGGGTGTTCGCCGTCATGATTCCAATGGACGCCGTTGAGGTAATATCTCGTCTCCTCGGTCGAAATAGCGAACTGGACCTTGGACAGAGCCTCAAGAAGGACATCGCCGGCGAACTCAATCGTGTGCGTATAGTTGCCATTCGACATCACAGGGTAGTCGGTCTCAGGCAACGTCTGCAGCCGGAACTTCGATCGTCCCGCCCCGACGCTGGCAACCTGGCCATCCTTATCGCTTTCGAACGTGACTTCGCCGGCTGCCATTTTGCGGAGGATGTCACTCAGAAGCGCGGCTGGAACGGTGGTGGAGCCGGATGCGGCGACTTGCGCAGCAATCGACATGGTCATTTCCATATCGAGGTCCGTCGCTCGGAGACTGATAGAGTCCTTTTCTGCGGATATCACAGCGTTCGACAGGATGGGAATGTTATTGCGCCTCTCGGAGATCTTCTGGAGAGACGCCATCGCCACGGCGAAGGTCTTTGCATCAGCGGTGAACTTCATAGCGGAAGGCTTTCCTGGTTCTCGTAAGCCGACAGCGGCGGCAGTTCCTGCGCCGGCGGCGTTTCTGGCAAGCTGTTGGTGCGAAACTGCCGGTTGAGGTCGACGCGCTCATTCTCAAGCCGCTGATCAATCTCTCGGCGCTCCATCTCGCGCCTGACCGTAAAGACGACGTCTTCACCAAAGTCCTTTTTCAGAATCCAGGTCAGCATTGACCACTCGACATCCTTCCAAGGTGTCCCCTTGCCGCCGTTGTAATAGGTATCGCCAATCTTGCAGGTTGGAACCGCCGCCGGATTGTTGGTGAATTTCACCAACTGATCGATGGAATGACCAGCGTTCAGCATGTCCCGCACCGTGTGTGCGGTGACATAGGAGTCTGGCTGCGCCCGGTGTGGAGGCATGCACAGTTCGCGCACAATGCCTTCCGGCCGCAGGTAATACCGCAAGCCGTTGTTCTTGAACGTCGGCGATTCCGGATAAGGGTTGAGCGCGCACCGGTAAGTGTCGATCCACGGCGCCTTGCCGGTGATCTCTTCGCTCAACCACTTGCGCTCGAATTCAGCGCCATGGGCAGCGTAGGCGACCACGTCGGCATCGAAGACCAGCGGGTGGACCTCGCGCCACACTGGCGCGCCGACAACGTCGCAATCTATGATGTGGTGCACCGCCATTGTCTCGGCCGGGATAGGCTGCAGCGGATTGACCAAGAATCCTTTCCCCACGCGCACCTCCCACTGCGTCGGCTCGCCAAACAGATCGGTTCGGGTGGCGACGACGTCAGTGTAGCCGATCTCTACAATGCCGTTCGGCTCAGGATCTGAGAACAGCGTTTCCAGATCGACCACGCGCACACGCGCGATCGACTCGACGGGAGGGTTGGTCATCTCGGCGGGATTGAAGGTGTCGTGAGCGGTCATAGTTCCGATCCTGCGAATGAGGTGTCGATCTCGGTGTTGATCTCGTCGAGCAAGCCTTCGGCGTCGATCTCGCCCTTGGCGCGCTTCATCTGCTTATCGTAGATCGACTTGGCCAATGCGCGATCGAGACCCTTCGGCGCGCCACCGTTCTCCGGCCAGAACTGCGCCGAGGCCTTCTCGACGTTGCCGTCGGTCTGCATGCGAGCGAGGGCACTCGCGTACTTCTTGAATATCTCGGCGGAAAGGCGAGGGGAGGAGGTCTCAGCCTTTCCGCCGTCATCGCCGGCGCTCTTACCGTCGGAGCCCTGCGAGGAATTGGTGGAGCGGCTGTCATCCACGGTCGACGACTGTCCGCCCCGGCCGGCATCATTAGAGGCCGGCTTTGCTGAGGCCGCTTTCGCGGACGACGTGGTTTTAACCGTCGTTTCGCGCTGTACCTCAGTTTTCAGAATCTCTCCGGTTTTCTGATCGATCGTCTCCATGGCGACCTGACCTGAGTTGGTGATCTGCTTCACGTTGTCCGGGCTGAAGCCTTCGCTGGTCTTGGCACTGCCGAAGCGATCAGCGAGTGAAGGCGTCACGTCTCGAGCGAGTTGCGCCTGACGCTCCATGCCGATGGCCAGTATCTCGTCATCGCCGAGAACGCCAAGGATGGCCGAGGACTTATGGAGACGTGCCCATTCCCTGGCGCCGCGGTAGGCAAGCATCTTGTCGTAGGTTGATGGTCGCCACGGAGAGCCATCGCCCGTTGTCTTCCAATCCTTGACGGTGCCCTCGATGACCAGCGGCTTATCCGAGCCAGGTTTGAAACCGGTGATGATGATCTTTCTATTTTCGCCATCGCCAGACCATTCGTACTGGAGATCAATGCCGTAGCGAGACTCCAGAACGGAAGAGATTACCTTGCCTTCGAAGCCGAGGCGCCCATGCACAATCGCTGCACAGGCCAGGAGCGCCCATGGCGAAATGTTCCAGCGATCGGCCTGCTCTACGACGGCGAACACGTTCGCGACAACGGTTTCGTAAGGCAAGTCCTTCTTGTTGTTTTTCGGCCCCGTCGTCTTCAGCGATTCGGGAACTATCGTCGATCGCGCCATGCGCTCAGCAAGCGTCCAAAGATAGTCCAGACGCGCAGGATCGATCGCGGCCGATGGTCGGAACGTCTCCACGGGTTCATTGACGACGGCGAGATCATTCATGCGGCCAGTTCCTGTTCGATGAGCGCAAGGCGCCGCTCAGCCTGTGTTCTTGACCATTGCGTGCGCCGCACGAAACCACCGTCACCGGAAAGGTTCTTGGGGCCGGGCCAATAGCCAGTGTCGAGCGCCTTCTTGAAGATTCGCAGTGCCGCATGATTCTCGGCGGTGCCCGCGTCGATCTCCTTCGGGTCAACGGTGTCGATGCGCACGCAGTGTGGCCGCTTCTGCTCGACGTAGACGAGGTAGAAGTTTTCCATCTGTCGACGGAGAACGACGTTCATGGCTTCGTTCACCAGGGCGGCCTGTTGGTGATAGCCGCGTTCGCCTAGCGCTCTGGAAATTCCATCATCAGTGATGTCGGACACGCACTTAAGATCGGCGGCGTCAGCGTCATTCGGGACCGCATCGGGCCGACTTTTCAGCCAAATTCCTGTCTCTGGATCCTGCCAGAACAGCGAAAGCTCGACCATGCCGTTGAGGATGCCGCCCTGAACCGGAGGCTCCGCGGCCAGCGTTTTCGACATGCCTTTGATGTATTCGAGTTGCTCCGGCTTCAGGACCGTAAGCCCCTCAAGCGAACGCTCGGCAAGCCACTGTTTGCAGGTATTGTTGTTTCCGTTCCATGCGCGGCCGTCCGGCGCCTCGGTTGGTCGGACAATGAAGAATTTGGAGAAGTCGGATTCTCCTAAGAGCGCATGATGTGCAGCACGCCCAAGGATGGTGGCCTCGGTGTCTTGGAATTCCTGTCGATCGGGATTGAGCGGCGACTTGTCCCAATAATGGGCAAGGCTTTCATTGAAGATCGTGCGCAGCCCGCTTGAGCTTATTGACGGTCCCTCCGTGGGTTGGCCGTGGTAAATTTCCATCGGGACTCCAGTGTAAGCCCCGGGCTCAGTTATCAGCGTCCCGGGTACGTATTCGCGGATAAGGCCGTTCATTCGTCAGCACCCTTCTCGACAATGCGAATGAAGCCAAGCCCTGACGTCCGCCAGAAACGCTTGTATCGAAGGGAAAACCAGGCGCGGCCGATTTGAGCTTCCCATGCGGTCGCTCCCTTGAGGTAGACAAACGTCATTCTGCCGCCTCCAATGCCTGTTCCTGGCGGATTGAGCCGTCTTCGATAACAATCGCCGTCGGTCGCGTGCTATCCACAGTCTCGACGAAAACCTGGAGGTCGTGCTCTATCGCGAACTGCTCAAGCAGCGCCCACGACTTCTTGTCGAGAAGACTGCCGTCCTTGATGATGGCGACCTTGAGTTTCGGACTCATCGCAGCGGCGATCGCAACGGAAACCCTGATCTTTTCGGCTTGCGATGCCTGGTCCAGCGGTTGACCGTTGAACAGCACCATGTCCTCGCCGAATTCCAGCCCATCCACAGGCATCTTGGCCTTTCGAACGGCTTCCGCCTTTTCCTTCTTGCGGGCGTCCATAGCGGCCGTAAGGGCGACGCTTTCGGCTTCGGTAGCGTCGACTTTTTTGGTCAGGTCGGCGCGCTCGATCTTTCTGGTGACATGTGCGTTGATCGTCCGCGCAGCGTTGATCTTGGCAGTGATGTCGGATTGATCAATGGGCGCCGGCAGTTCGCCAGCCTTTGCTAGGCGCGCCTTCTGCTCTGATATCCAGCCTTCATCGGCCAGTATGCTCTCGTCGATGACGGCGATCTTCTGCTTCAGTTCTTCGATCTGAGTGCGCGCGCGGCCAACGTCTTCACCGCGTCGCTCGATATCTCTCTGGAGAGCCTGCCGGTTGGCCCTTCGCTTCTCAATGTCGGAGTTGTGATCGCCGGCGCGCTGCAGTTCCTCGATGAGGGCGGACTCATCGATCGGTTCATCAGGCGTGTCTGCCGGCACAAGGATGCCGCCGATGCGAGCTCGTAGATCCTTTGCCGACCGGTTGACGTCAGTTCTGGTTTCGAAATCCTCACGGTTCTTCTTGTCGATCGCATTGAAGTCAAAATCAGGAACGAATCTCTTCAGGATCTCGGCCTGTTCCTTCCCGTCCATGCGGGTGAACGCAAGCGGGTCGAACGTGAAGGCGCTTAGCCAACTCGTCATCATGTTCTGCGGAGACGGGAACCTGGCGCCGTCGGCGCTCTCTACAGTCAAGGACTCAGCAGGCTTGCCGTTCTTGTCGGTCCAGAATTTGCGGATGACACGGATGGTAGACGCGCCGACGCCATCGACGTGAATTTCGATGGTTGCCTCTTCCGCGCCGTCTCGGATTGGCTTCCATGCGATTTCTTTCTTCCCGCCCATGGTAGCGAGTGCGCTGAGCGTGCTTGTCTTACCGGCACCGTTCGCACCGGTGATTTCGTTTAGACCGCCCTTTGGGTCGAACTCGACATTCTCGACTCGCATGTAGTTGTTGATGCGCAGGTAGGAGATAGGCATAGGTTCAATCACTCCGGGGATGAGTTTGGCTCGACGCTGAGCAACGGCGGTGAAAATGGGTGCTCTGACTTGCAGATGTCATAGTTTTTCAGGACGACGCCGTTCTCTGCGCGTCCACGCCAGTGCGGCGAAACGAACGCCAGAAGAGGCGACTGCCTGCCCTTCTGCAGGAGGCGAAAGTGTCCGATAACGTGATGTAGAGGTCTGTCGGTTGGTGATCCGCCCTCATATCCTTCGACGCCTTCGGATGCTCCCTTTGGCCGGTGAAGAGTGTAATCGACTGTCTCGATAAGAGCCGGAAGGCTATCCTTCTTGCGCTCGGCGCGGTCGGCCGCGGAGGGCACTGTCGCCGACACTAGGCAGAGCCCTGGGATCGTAATTATTGCATTGACCGCCGCCAATACGCAGAGGCAGTTCTCGGCCATATATTTTCTGTCCTCGGCAGGAAGATCGGAGAGACAGGAATTGAACTCCCACTCGACCTTTTTCAGCCCCTCGCCGTTCAACTTGTATTCAAATGCCCAGATCGGAGTTCCGTCGTCCGGACTGCCGCCGGCCACCGCTATAACTGGCGGCGATACCGTGGCAAAAACGAAGGCGCAGAAGCCAAAATATTCGAAGGAGTACAGGTCCGCGATTGGCCTGAAGAGTTGGTGGGCCGCGCCCAATTGTTCTACAGTGATGGTGTCTGCCAAAGCCACGACGTCATCACCGACCCTGAAATGAACCATCCTTGGGCATGCATCAATATCAATCGGCGAACCTTTAAATTCCTCGCGAAGTTCTTTCGTGTGCCGTGAGTCTGGCCGATCGCGAAGGCAAAGAAGCTTGGCGAAGCGCATGGACGCATCCAGCCGTTCGTTCGGCGTCTCCCTCAGCAGATCAACGAAACTGTTAGCCATCTCGCGTCAGTTCCCTGTCCGGATGTCGGAATGACACATGACGATATCGCGGCCGCCGTCGGCCCGACTTGCGCCGGGCTGATCCTGGTTTGCTGGCGTTAGATGATTGGAGATGTCGAGATACCTGGCTCGCGCTGTGAGAATGAACTTGCGGTCGGTGTCGAACTTCTCGATTTCCTCGATCGCGGCGAGAACGCGCCGCTGCGCTTCGGTGGCCGGCGCCAAGGGCACCGTGCCGGATAGGACGCTCTTCGTCTGCCAGGGCGAATAGGGCTCGGTCATACCGGCCAGCCCATGATCTTGCCGTAGGCATGCACACCAAGGCTGAGCGCCAAGAAGGCGGGCACGATCTTATAGAAGATGACAGTTGTGCGGGTATAGGCGCTGACCATCGCGGCAATCATCGCCAATTCGACTGCCGCGGCGGCTTGGATGAGTACCTCGATCATGCCGCCTGCTCCACATATTCGATGCTGCCGGGATGGCAGGGGACCGCTTGGTCGGCGCCGTCGAAAAGCACATAGACGTGCGTTGCATCACTTCCGGGCTGGGCGACCACGACGCCATGCTTCTGTGTTTCGTCATGCATGACGCGCCGGCCGATCTGCTTGGGATAGGGTTGATTCAGTTCACGCATTTGCGACGCATCCTGTTTTGGTACTGCATGAGCACCTTGCGGGCCGCGGCATCCTTCAGTCTGGACGCAAGGCCCATGGCGATGCGAATATGGAAAAGGGCAGCGTAGCGATTGCCGTCAAAGTGATAACTGACGGCCTCCGCGGCGTGCGCCATCATGTCTTCTCGGGCGAGGCACTTGATCATGCTGTCACCGCGTTACCGGCGGCGACCGCTTCATTCACCTGGTCGCAGAAAGCGCCACAGGTGCAGAGCTCGCCGCATATCTCGTATTGTGCCACGCTCTTGCGGCGGTCCATCTCTTCGACATATTTTGCGGAGGAGATGACCTTGGCGTCGACCCACGCACGCAGCTGGCCGGCGGGATATTGGGCGAGGGGATTGTGGCTCACAGCTTCTCAGCTCCCGCAATCGCCGCTTTGATTCTATCGATCTCGATCTGCCAGTCGGCCTGCTCGCGCTTCATGTCGGCATAGTTGTCGATGAAACTGCTGTTGGCGTGACCCTGCTGGGCATCCGCCAACTGCCTGGTGAGATCAGCGAGCAATGGGGCCGGCGCGGAGTTCAAGCTCGGACCTCCTCGGCGGCAGCCAAGGCGGCCTGCCGGCGCGCATGATAGTCCTGGCTGTCCTTGCGTCTCTTGGCCTCACGGGCCCTAGTGTAAGCTTCGGCGTCAGGTGTGACGACACCGGCAGCATTCCCGTCCAGGTCAACACGGGTGGCACCGGTGACCATGGCCTTGGCGTATTTCGGTCCGGTGCAGTAATCGCCGATCGCGCGTTTCAGGATCTCACGCGGGATATCCTTCACCAGACGAAGGACGTCGACCGCGATGCCAACCTTCAGGGGTTTCTTGGTAGGCTCACCTTTGCGCATGAAGGCATCGGGAAATCGCTTCGCCAGATGTTCCCGAGCGGGAAGAATGTGTTCGCGCAGGGTGTAGCGTGGCTTCGGCATGGTAATTCCCCTTGTGCAAGGCGCCGGCGGGCGCAGTTCATCCTCGGCGAGGCCCGTGACCGTCGCCGCGCTTCTTCTTGTCGTATCGGGTATTCCAGCGATCAGATGCCTCATCGGAGTCATCTCCGATCGGTCCATCGGCGCCACAGTCGTTACAGTGACCGTGGAAGCCTCGGTGTCTGCCAACTCCGAAATTCTCGAGGGAAATATCGAGAGATTGACAGAACGGGCAGGAGTCTAACTCTTTCGCCAAATGACCCTCCTATTTGAGGTGGGCTGGCATTCGCGCCAGCCCGCAAAAATCAACGGTCGTGGGTGGTTGTCATTCGTCGAAAGGCGAGATTCAGATCTTCTTCACGAGGGCGCCTCCTGGGTCCAATCGAGGGCTTTCCATCAAGGAACGATGGTTGACAATATGCATATCCCATAATTTCCGTCAACAGGAAAAATGGAAAACACAGATTTTTCGATTGACGATATGCAGAACGCCGGCCATGTTCGGCCTACAAGATTCTAAAAAATGCAAAACATCGGCCGCTCCGCCCAGGCGAGAAGGCCAAAAGAAAAGCCCCAATGGGAGATCCCATGGGGCCAAAGACTGGATGATTAGGTTTCGCGGCCAAAATCCAGTGATTCGGTTTTAGCCGAACTCACTCGGCCATTCAAGCACGAAACGTGAACATGCCAGTTCCACTGCGGAGATTGTAGCCCGGTTCGGCTGCAGTGGGATGACGGAGCAAGGACGGGATGCAATCTAGCTCCAAGGGGTCTCTGGCGGCGAAAGCTGGTGGCTTGCCCTGATTGCCCGAGTACGGCTCGGAAAAAGAAGCCAAATGGCGAGACGCCTTACTGTCGTCGCCTGTGAAACAAGCGGTGGTCGGCTCGTTTGGGCAGAACTTCCCCTTTCACGCCAGGCGCACCGGCTGAGAAATCAGTCTGGGGGCTCTTGGTTGTGAACCTGCACGATGATCTCTCGAAAGGGCAGGATGGAAATGGAAGACAGTTACACAGAGGAAGAGTTTGAAAAGGCTATAAAGGCTTTTTACTACGTGGTGTGTATGGGAAGCGTTATTTCCTTCAGAAAACAAAGACTCTCAAAAATGCGTTGCGACGGCATTTGAAACGCCGGCCAGGTCAAGGAGGTCTTCTATGCACCGTGGGAGTGGCGGACGCTCCGCATGGAGGTCATCAAGGACTACGGGAAGCAGTGCCAATGTTGCGGATCGCGGCCGGGAGAGACGACCGTCGCCGGCAAGCCGGTTCGTATCGTGGTCGATCACATCAAGCCAATCTCGAGATATTGGCACTTGCGCCTCACCAAGAGCAATCTTCAAATTCTCTGCGCCGAATGCAATATGGGCAAGGGCACATGGGATGAAACAGATCACCGGCCGATCGCCGCCAATGACGAGGCTGACGTCGACCCGATGAACTTCGCTAACGTGATCTGAGCCGACAATCTGCCTAAAAAAAGATCAGTGTGCTCCACGTTTATCCACAGAATTCAACTTGGCGATGAAGCCAGCGAACTCATTCGGCGACATCCGAACGCAAAAGGGCGCATGCTCGGTGAACTGATAGATGACCAAACGGTCGCCGGTCGCCTTGTCGACAAGAACTTCGGTTGACGATAGCCTGAGAGCCGTGGCGCACAGCTCAAGCATCTTTTCAATACCCTTGTCCACCCTCAACCTCTGTCGGTAAATCATCAGTTGTGACGCGTATCTAACCTCATGATACAACGTGCCGATTAGTGAAAATGGAACCGAGACTACCGACGGGGCTCTATTTTCATGTTTTACTTTAAACTCACACACCTCTCCATCCGGGGCGACGTATGCTTGGCATGATTTATATATTACTGTCTTACTATCTCCAGTTACAGAATCCGACCACGAGTCGGTCCTAAGTGCCACGCCCATTTTCCGCCCTTTTTGACCATCGATGATTTTCCCGATCACTTTCTGCTTCTCTGAACTGCTCTGTCAACAATACCGTCAAGATAATCGAAGACCTCGATAAGTTCGTCCTGCTCGAGCAATTTAAGCTTTTCTTTAGTATGTTCGGGAATTGAAAGGTCAGGGCCACCGCCGGGGCCGCGTCCGACGTTGGTCCAAAGCCAAGACTCATCTACCCTGAAAGCCTTAGCGTACTCACTTAGCCAGTTTTGATAGCTGGTTCTTCCGGTCTCGTGTTGATGGTAGGTTGGCACTTTCCAGCCGAAAAATTCGGCAGCTGCCTTTGCGGTTTTGAAGCCGCGCGCGACCCGCGCTTGCGTTAAACGCTGAGCTCGATCGGGTCTATCGTCAAAAGTTTTCATAAAATCCATCTTACACACCTGCGATATGCGTTTCACCCTTGACAGAAAATATGTGATATGCATATTACAGGGAATGAGCGATACAAACCCGATCGACATGAAAGCGCTTCGCAAGCGCCTGAAATGGAACCAGGCGCGGCTGGCACGCTTTCTCGGCGTCCATCAATCCACTGTTTCCAACATGGAGCGGATTGGTAACAGCCCCAAGGGCGCTGTCCTGATCTCACTCCAGGTTCTCTCCGATGCGGCTGACGCCGGCACCGCTGATGCGCTCTGCCCTGAGCTGCCGGACGAGGTTGTCGCGTGAAGGCCCAGGACGCATTTTGCCGCCCCGCTTGCGCGGCGACGGCCGTGGCTGTCGATTTTCTGTGCTCGGATTCATTCAAGACGCCTAGCGTGCACCGTCGCGTTGATCTGGTTTACGGCGCGGCGTGCGTTGGCACGCGCATTCGTGACGTTGTTGTTGGCCGGGTGGCTGTCCTTTCCGCGATTGCCGGTGGCCTTCTTCAACCAATCTGGGCGGCTATCCGCCCATGAGTTTGTCTGCTCTCGGCCATGTTCGTGCTTGGCGGCCTGATATGGTCCGAGGTTCTGAAGCATTTCTTTTCCTTTCAACCGGCTTGGAGGCCGATTTCTCTTCATTCGATGCGGCTCAACATATCGAAGGAGAGTGTTCATGTCCGACGCAAGGCGTGTCAAATCCGACACCAGTGATGGCGAGGTCCGCATGAGGGCCTTGGCTGACACTGCAGGGATGGAACCACCGGAACAGGCAAAGTTCTGGCTCGAGGAAATTGCAAAGAAAGTCCATCGCGGTCCGCGTTTGGACACCTGGACTTCCGCGCGCAATCGCGCGGCTGAGTACGCTGGTATCGAGGTGTCGATGGCCAAGCGGATATGGCAGCGCTGGGAGGACATGAAAGACGTGTCCGGTTCGGCACTGGTCAAGCTGATGATCGCATACGAGAGAATTTGCGAAACCAACGAACGGGCGGCTGACAGCTATCGTGCTGAACGGCTGGGAACGGGGACGAAGGATGCGACGCCTTACCAAGAGTCTCGCTCGGCGGGGCTGGGAATGGATGCTGCTCGTCATTGATCGGGCAAGAAAGAGGAAGAAGTGACATCGACAAGACCAGAGCGCCGACGCGCTCTCCGGAACGAGCGCAACAACACTCTCTTTGAAGGAAGTTCGGCGGCTGCTTTGCAACGACACGCTGAAAAGAGAGGAAAGAAGGTGCGGAGGAAGATATCGTCCCGACAGGCACCACGGATCGTTATGCCGGATGAGGTCAAGCTCACAAGAGGTCAGCGAAAGCGGCTGATCAGAGAATCCACCAACCAGGTCATCAACGAGCAGCAGAAAGCGGAAGCTGTTCGTCGCGCCGAGCGCGCTCGGTAGAAGAGATCCTGCGCCCTCGGAACAACGTGCCTATCCACCGTCAAAAAACCTGACAAGGAGAAGATATGTTCGGAAATCTATTCAAGGGTAAAGCCAAGGAAGCCATGAACCAGTTTTCTGGGAACAAGGACTTCCTCGAGGGCATGTGCGCCGCATGCGCGCTTACTGCCGCATCTGAAGGCGGCATCGACGACGGCGAGTACGAGAAGACGTTGACGGTTATCCGTTCGAACACGGCGATCGCCAAGGGCTTCAACTCGACCGAGATCGAATCGGTCTTCGGCCGAATGCAGACGAAGACGACGACGCGGTCTGGCAAGGCCGAACTGAAGAACGAGATCCGCGAAGTGATCGCCCGCGACAAGTCCGGCGCACTCGGCCAGGCAATTGTGCTCGCCGCGCTCGATGTCGCCGACGAAGGCGGAATTTCGCCGGCCGAGGTGGCGGTCATGCGCGACATCGCGTCGATCTGCGGCGTCAACTACGACAAGCTCGCCGCCTGATCTGATCCGGCAGAGCTCACTCACTGAAAAGGAGAATTGAGTTGATCAAGAGGCTTTTGATCATCGCGGCGTTCGCCTCGATGCTACCTGCCGCGGCGATGGCGGACATCCGCCTTTGCACTGGTTCCGCCTCCGGTGTCTACTTCGCCGCCGGCCAGGAAATCGTCAAGATGGCCGGCAAGAACATGCCTGTCACCGTGGTGGAGACCGAAGGTACGATCGATAACCTGCAGCGGGTTCTGGATCTGCCGGCGGATTCACCGGACGCCTGTGATGCCATGATCGGCCAGCCCGACGGGCCCGTCTACATCGGCCGTCAATCGCCTGCCAAGATCAAGAAGCTTCGCCAGGTCGGCGGTCTACACCGAGAATATCTCCAGGTGCTTTGCTCGAAGGCTTCCGGCGTGGATGATCTCGGCGCCCAGCCCGATGCGACCGACATCAACTACGAGGACGCATTCACCCGCGGCGTTGTCGGTGGCGACTACACGATCAACCTTCACTGCTACCGCTGTCCACAGTTGCCGCAGGAAGTGAAGGTGGTGGTCGAGATCAACACCGGCGAGCCTGGGAAGGCATCCCTGAAGCCGCTGGTCAACACCACCGTCAAGCTTGTGACCAACGGCCAAGAGCGAACAGCGATCCGGTTCAAGCTGACCGACAAGGGCGAGATCGTCACCGGGTCGATGAATTCCGTCTTCAAGCCCCTCCGGAGCGCAGAGAAATGAATTATTCCATCACCGTCTGGCTGGCGATTACCGCCATTCTCGGCATCACCGCCTCACTCGCGATCTGGGCTCGAGGCTTCTCGCGAGCTCGTGGCCTGACCGTCCTCGCTTTCCTGTTCGCAAGCCCCGTGGCCGGTGTTTCGCTTGGCTTCAGCCTCGGATGGCCGGTGCCCTTGGTTGACGGCCTGACGCTATCGGCCGGAGATCACCAAATCCTTGCGGCGAAGATGCTGATCGATGAGGGCATCTACATCTTCGTCGACCGCGGCGATCAGCAGCCTCGATATTACAAGCTGCCATGGAACCCGAAGACTGCCGACAAGTTGCAGCAGGCGCTTGATGAAAAGGGTGAAGGCGGGCAGGCCGGCATCAGCGTGAAGCCATTCAAGTGGCCATGGGAGTCTGACGACGAAGGTTCCGGCGAAGGCGGACAGCCAGGCAAAGGAAAGCCAGCCAAGGGCGGAATTGCCGGAATGTTCGAGTTCTCGTGGAATACGCACGAGTCGCAGTTCTGGGCCTTGCCGCAGCCGAAGGTGATGCCTGACAAGACCACCCCGCCGCCGGCGCCGACCTACGAGCAGCAGATCTGATGTGCCAGGTTCTAATGATCCTCGCTCTGATGGACAGCGCTTTTTCGCTTGAGACGCGGTGTGTCGAGAGCGTCGAGAAATGCAATGAGGTGATCAAAATCGAGACCACCGAGTTCTTCCCCGAGGCGGGTTACATCGGCCAGTGCGTCGAAGTGGCTGAACTCGCCAAGCAGGGCAAGTGAGGACCATCTTGTCTGCCGCAATTCTCCAACAGGGTTTACCCGGTCCGCGTTCCAGAGCGGTTGCCGACGGCCGACCGAGCACACCAAGTTCCGAAGTTTCTGGTGCAAAAATGGGGCGCGTTCCAACCCCAGACCGGGCCGGCGCTGCGCCGGGACATGAAGGCAGATATTCGGGACAAGCCGTCAAAATTTCATTCCTCGGATCAGGATCCGGGGCGAGAGGTACAGTGGCGCCGCTGAGGCCAGTCGTAGATTCCGGCGTCCTGGTTGGCAGACGAAACTCGGGAGTACCCAAGGCGGACTTGCTGCAGCAGGCGAGGCTTGAGGAAACCGAGGCCGAGAGTCTGTTCACACCGGCACCTTGCGTGGGTTTCTCGAAAGTGTCGCCGCCATGAACGTCAACCGCTTTGCAGCGATGGGCGGTCACCAGAGTTCCCGCAGTGGGACCGACACCTGGATCACACCGCCTGCGATCATCGAAGCCCTTGGTGGCGTCGACAGCTTTGATCTCGACCCGTGCGCCGCGGAGGACCAGCCATGGCCGACAGCGTGCAACCATTTCACGGTGGCCGACAATGGATTGCTCCAACGGTGGTTTGGCAGGATCTGGTTGAATCCACCCTATTCCATCAAATTGGCGACGCGGTTTCTTGGGCGCATGGCCGAACACAACTGCGGCATAGCGCTGACGTTCGCGCGTACCGAAACCGACCCGTTCCACCGGTTCGTCTGGGGCGCAGCGTCCGGTCTGCTTTTCATGCGAGGTCGGCTGAACTTTCACTCGGCGGACGGCAGCCGAGCTGAAGCCAATGGCGGCGCGCCATCGGTGCTGATCGCCTACGGCTCAGAAGATCGCGACATCCTTGCGGCCGCGCCGATCGATGGCGCCTTCGTTCCGCTCAGATTGCCAAAGTCTTGGTTGGTCGAGGTGGTGACGGGAACCTGGTCGGAAGCACTCGACACGTTCTTTCACGGCAGATCCGAAGCGGTGACGCTGGCCGAGCTCTACCGAGCCTTCTCCGATCATCCGAAGACCCGAGCAAATCAGCATTGGAGAGACAAGCTTAGGCAGGTGCTCCAGCGCGGCCAATTCGAACGTGTCGACAAGGGTCTTTGGCGGAGGACCGCGGCATGAGTGAGATCGACTTCGCCCAGATGACCAAGGAGTTCGCGGCCATCCGGCCATCCGGGGGGTTCAAGGTCGCGCTCCTGGATATTCCTTGGGACTTCGAGCACTTCTCCGAAAAGGGCCAAGGCAAGGGCCCGCAGCGCCACTACGACACGATGTCGATCGAGGACATCTGTCAGATCCCCTTGACCGCGCTGCTAGCTGACGACGCCGCGGTCTTCTTGTGGATGACGTGGCCGCTCGCAATGAGATGGCATGAGGTCGTCCCGGCGTTGGGTCTCAGCTATGCCGGGCTCGCTTGGGAATGGCTCAAGTTCAATCCGAAATCCGGCAAGTACGCCTTTGGTGGTGGATATGGGACTCGAAAAAATCTCGAACCATGCATTTTGTGCACCCGTGGCAACCCGCAACTGAGGCAACCGATCGAAAGCGACATGCTCGGCGAAGCGGTGATCCCCGCCGGCGTCCGCAGTGTGCGTGATTTCATTGAGGCGATGCCGCTGGACGCTATCCGTGCGCCGAGGCGCCTCCACAGTCAAAAGCCTGACGAGCAATACGAGCGCATTGAGACGCTGTTCGACGGGCCCTACGTCGAGCTCTTCTCACGCGCTGATCGTCCGAGATGGACTGCCTGGGGAAATCAAACCGGGCTCCTGAACACCGAACTGGTGTCAACCGCCGCATAGTGCGGCCAATCTGAAGGAAGAAGCATGACCACCAAGACAGAAATCGCTGCTCGAGTCGCGGCAGATGCCGGCATGACAAAAGCAGATGCTGCTGTGGCAGTGAATGCCATGGTCGACGCGATCGCCGACACTCTGGTGACTGGCGAGAAGGTGCAGATCGCCGGGCTGGGCGTCTTCACCGTGAAAGCGACCGCCGCACGCCAAGGAAGAAACCCGCATACCGGCGCTTCGATTCCGATCGCCGCAGGTCGGAAGATCACGTTCAAGCCGGCTGCTGACCTGAAGGGGAGGCTCTGAGTTTAAGCGACATGCAGGTCACATCCAAAGCGGACGCCCGGTCAGCCGGACTAAAGCGCTATTTCACTGGCAAGCCTTGCAAACACGGTCATTCGGCCGAGCGTTGGGTGTCAACCGGGATCTGCTGCGACTGCGACCGTATGTTTGCTGCCAAATATAAGGAGAAGTCGGCGGCGCGCCGAAAGGCCTATGCCGCCGAATACCATGTCAACAATCGAGAAAAAATACTCGGTCGGAGTAGGCAGTGGCGTGATGACAACCCAGAGCGCGTGAAGGAACTCAATCAAAAACAGTATTGGAAGAACGCGGAAGCGAACCGTGCCGCAGCAAGCGCTTGGAGAAGGGCCAATCCAGAGAGGAAAGCGGAAGCCAATCGCAAATGGGCGCAGGAAAACCCCGAAAAGAATCGCGACAGCCAACGCAAGCACTATGCCAGGAACATTGAAAAGCAACGCGAGCGATCGCGGTTGAACCACGCAGCAAGGCGCCAAGAGGAAAAAGAATACAGCAGACTCTATTCGAAGAAGTTCCCCGAGAGGAAGCGTGCGAGCGAAGGAAAGCGTAGAGCGCAAAAGCGCGGATGTGGAGGCGGGTCGTACACACCACAAGACATCCGGGAGATTATCAACCTTCAAGACAACCGCTGCGCTTACTGTCGCGTTAAATTGCGGGGTTTCAACTTTCACATCGATCATATCAAGCCGCTCGCGCGAGGAGGCTCGAATGATCGCAGAAACCTGCAGGTGACCTGCGCACGGTGCAACATCTCGAAGGGGGCAAAAGATCCATTGGAATACGCGAAGTTCATCGGAAAATTGATCTAAGGAGAAAGTCTATGAGTCGTCCAAAAGGTAGTGTGAATAAAAAACCCAAACTCTCTGTTGTCGGCGGCGGCGCCAGTCCAGGCCCCGGCCACAACAAATCGGCCGAGCAACTGAACGACGACCAGCTTCAGGCCCTCACGCGGCAGCATGCCGCAAAGCGCGCAAAGCTGCTTGACACCGAGAAGAAGGCTAAAGCCGATCGAATGAACTTCGACAAGGTGATCAAGTCTGATCTGGGTTCGACCGGTCTTGCGAACATAAAACTGCTCGAGGATCTCGAGACCCCGGAAGGCGAAGCCAGGATCAAGGCCGACATGGAACGGCAGGCGATGGTTGCGCGCTGGGCCGGCCTTGCGATCGGGACACAGGGCGCACTCTTCGACACCGACCGCCGGCCAATCGAGGATCGGGCGTTCGATGACGGCAAGCGCGACGGCATGTCCGGCAAAACGTTGGCGCCGCCGCATGCTCCAGACACTGTGGCCTACGGCCGCTATGTCGAAGGGTGGCACGCTGGCCAGGCACTGAATGCGGCCGGCATCAAGCAGAAGCCGCCGGCGGCAGAACTCCTTCGTAAAGAGGGTGTCGAGGCCACTGGAAAGCCAGACGAGTTCGATGGGGCGGCGGACGGCACGGGATCGGTCGCCGGTGAACAGCCGGACGCAGATGACAAGCCTTGGCCGGACGATGCCTCAATCGCCGCTGGCAAGTCTGCAGGGCCCTCCGCGACGCTGTGAAGCAACACCTGCGACGGGGCAGTCTTTGGGCTGATCCTGTCGCCCGATTTAAAGATGAACAATGATTGAGATCGTATGAATATCGGCGGACTCGACATCGCAACGGTTACCGGCGCCGCCGTCATGCAAGATGGCGTGATCACTACAGAGACTTTGGCGTTCAAGGGACCGAAAAAGAAGTTTCTCGACGACGAGAAGGCGCCAGCGTTGGACGCCAACGAGATGGGGAAAGTGTTCGACTGGTTCGAGCGGTCAATTCGTATCTGGCTGGTGACCAACAAGCTGGAGCATGTCGCGATAGAAGAGCCACTTAGGACCGACTTTGCCAGGAAGAAGGCGGTGGTCGACACGTCCTCCACATGGGCAGGGAAGGCCGTTCGCTACGAAGAGAAAGGCGGGATCAACCTCAAGACGATCTTCAAATTGCACGGGCTCGAGGCGATAGCATGTCGCGTGTGCGCGCAGTTGAACATTCCGGTGATGTTCGTCAACCAGGCAACGTGGAGGGCAAAGTTCCTTGGGAACGGCCGGCCCAAGGATGCCAAGGGAGAAGCGGTGAAAATGTGCCGCCGCCTTGGCATAGAGATCACGACCGTAGATAGCGCCGAATCGGCCGGCATCGTCTGGTTCCTGGATCAGCATCTGAACCCATACAGCCACCGGCGCGCGAACGACTTGTTTGCCGAAAAGCCTCTGACGAAGGCTCAGCTGCAGATCAAAGAAGCTGAAAAGCTTTTCAAGACATCCGCCTGAGTTTGGCGAAAAAAGAGCGTGCAAGCATATGTGGAATAGAATGAGCCGGGCGGAGCGGATTGCCGCGATCCTGGATGGATTGAGCAGGTCCTTGAGCACTACCGACATTGCGATCGAAATCGGCGGTTGCTCTAGGAACTCGATTATCGGATTGGCCCATCGTGCCAAGCTACAGCTTGGGCCGAAGCAGCGCAGGAGCAAGAAGACTACAGCAGCTTCGCCCGTGGCAACCAAGAAGGCAGCGCCGGTCAAGCTTGAGAAGGCCCCAAAGAAGACGCGTGAGCTCGTCATAGGCGCCATGAAGAAGGTTGTTGCCGTCCCGGCGGTGGTTACCGAGCCTGTCTATGAATTTCCTGACGCCCATTACAGGGTGCTGCTCGATGACGTGAAGAGCGGTCATTGCCGATACCCGACATGGGGAGACGCCCACAGGCCGGGCACTGAGACATATTTCTTCTGCGGCAAGCCGGTGAGATCAGACTCTCCCTATTGCTGGCACTGCCACATCAAGACGCACGACACGGCTGTAGGACCGAAGCGTCAGCCGGCGCGGAAGCCAAGTGCTCGGCTGACAAGGCGCGGTGAGGTTGCTTGAAGGCTTCCGACATTCGGCCGGAGGACGCGCGGCATTTTCTCCGCAGGATTCTCAGCCGGAACAGGGAGCGAGATGACGGTCGATCGTTCAAAGTCACCGTCCATATGACGAGAGAAGAGGCGGCCAACATCTGGGCAGCTCAGCGATGGTTGGACGTCTACCGGCAATGGGGTGTCGGGATCGAGGAGACGGACTTCACCATCGACCACACGAGGAAGTTCCTCGGTGAACTGATTGAAGCCCTTAAGGGCCAGAAAGGCGAGAATGAAATGAAGATCACGATAAAGAGGAGAGGGCTGACTATCCTGGCCGCCGCCGAACTGCACCTGGATCGGTACTGCATCATGCGCGGCTTTCCGGACAAGCCGAAGAACTTTGGAGGGAAAAAGCGTTGAGCCGCAAGATGCTGGTGGCCGACCTCCTGTGCGGGGCCGGCGGATCTTCGACCGGCGCCCAGCGCGCGCTCGACGAACTCGGCCTTGAGATGGAGCTCGTGTGCGTCAACCATTGGGACGTCGCGATCGACACGCACCAGCGCAACCATCGCGAGGCTCGGCACTACGTTCAAGACATCGCGACGGTCCGGCCGCACCTTCTTGTGCCAGAAGGCTATCTGGACCTTCTGATGGCTTCGCCGACGTGCACGCACCATTCGGTAGCGCGGGGCGGAAAGCCGACGTCGGACCAGCAGCGTTCAGATCCATGGCACATCATCACCTGGCTGACCGAGCTCCGGGTGAAGCGCATCATCATCGAAAACGTCTGGGAATTCATCGGCTGGGGGCCGGTCGACCTTCGCACCGGCAAGCCGATCAAGTCGCGCAAGGGTGAATACTTCCACGCGTGGATAGAGACAATCCGTCGACTCGGGTTCGATCCCGAATGGAGGAAGTTGAACGCGGCCGACTACGGCGATGCCACGACAAGGCAGCGTTTCATTCTCATGGCTCGATCTGATCGCCGCCGCGTGTCATGGCCGATGCCGACCCACAAGAAGCGCGACGACGTCAATGTTGATCTGTTCAGCGGTGCCAAGCCGTGGCGACCGGCGCGCGAGATCATCGACTGGAAGATCAAAGGTCGGTCGATCTTCAATCGAAAGAAGGCGCTGGCGCCAAAGACGCTCGCGCGCATCCATGCAGGGGCAGTGAAGTTCGATTGGCCAGAGCCGTTCCTCGTCATCCTGCGCAACCACATGGCCGGCCAGAGCATCAACGGACCGCTGCCGACGATAGCAGCGAACGGGACGCACATTGGCTTGGCCGAGCCGGTCATCGTGAACATGAAGAAGGCGGCCGCGCCAGGCGACCCGGGCCAGCCATTGCCGACGCTGACATCCGCATCCAGCCACATGGCCATTGCCGAGCCTGTCATCATCAACGGCCGCAAAGGCAACAAGGCACAAGGTGTTTCCGAAGCGCCCATCCCGACCCTGGACACCAAGGGCGGTGTCTGGCTCGCCGAACCGTTCGTACTCTCTCAAGCATCAGGAGGGGCGCCGCGTGCTGCCGGCCAGCCACTGCCGACGATCGTCACCGGTGGGCAGCGTGGGAGTGGCACAGCACTGATCTCTCCCTACTATGGCTCCGGATCGGGCGAGACCTGCAACAGTGTTGACGAAACGCTGCCGACCATTACGGCCAAGGGCCGTTTCGGAATGGTCGTGCCGGTCACCAACTCGAATGGTGGAGCGATCGCCCGCAACGTCGATCGCGATCCGCTGCCAACCATGACGACGGCGAAGGGCGGAGAGTTCGCTTTCATCGCCGCCCAGTTCGGAGAGCGTGACGGACAGGCTCCGCGCGTCCACGACATAGAGGACCCGACGCCGACGCTCTGCGCGACCGGTCGGGTCAACCTGGTCGAGGCGACACCGCAATATGACATCCTGTTCCGAATGCTCGAACCGCACGAACTTGCGGCCGCCATGGGCTTTACCACCGCGGACGCAACCTACGAGTTCGCCGGCACCAAAACCGAGAAGATCAAGCAGATCGGCAACGCGGTCTCTGTTGCGAAGATGAAGGCCTGTGTGGGCGCCATCATGGCCGACGCGGCTCCTAAGCGCCGGGCTCCTGTTGAGTTTCGGGAGGCGGCTGAGTGACCGTACAACAGATCATGGCCCTGCTGGCCAAGCTACGTCTGCCGCTGTCGGATGAAAAGCGGCTGCAGGCGGCGATCGCGGACGAGTTCACTCTCGCGGATATCCACCATGAGCGCGAGGTCAGGTTGAGCCCTGCAGACGTCATCGACTTTATGTCAGGCCAGGTCGGCATCGAAGTGAAGATCAAGGGCAGCAAGCGCGCGATCTACCACCAGGTGGAACGCTACGCACAGCACGATGCGCTCAAGGAACTGATCCTTGTCAGCAATGTCGCAATGGGCTTCCCGCCGGAGATCAACGGCAAGCCGGTCTATTTCCACAATCTTGCAAAGGCGTGGCTGTGACACACGAAACGATCAGACTGAGGGTTATTTCGCTTGGCGCCGGTGTGCAATCGACAACCATGGCACTCATGGCCGCGCACGGGGAGATTGGTCCCATGCCGGATTGCGGCATCTTTGCCGATACCGGTTGGGAACCGGCCCACGTCTACGAACACCTCGATCGACTGGAAAAGCTTCTGCCATTCCCGGTCTATAGGGTTTCAGCCGGCAACCTCCGCGACGAGATCGCATCAGTCAGGCCCACAGGCAAGTTTCTCAAAATCGACATCCCGGCGTTCGTCTCGAACAACGGAAAACCCGGTGGTCTCGTAAACCGCTCGTGCACGCGTGATTTCAAGATCGACCCCATTCGGCGGAAGGTGCGGGAACTACTCGGCATAGCCGGGAAGCGTTCGCCGAAGGAGGCTGTGGTCGAGCAGTGGATTGGAATCAGTATTGACGAAGTGATCCGAATGAAGCCGGGTCGCGAGGCATGGCAGGTTAGTCGCTGGCCTTTAATCGAAAAGCGAATGGCACGTTCAGACTGTCTGAGGTGGATGGACAGAAACGGTTACCCTGAGCCGAAGAAGTCCTCATGCATCGGTTGCCCCTTCCACTCAGACGCAGAGTGGCGCGCTCTCTCCAAAGAAGAGTTCGCTGACGCTGTCGAGGTTGATCGACGGCTTAGAGATACCACCAGGGGCATTGCCCGAACTAAAGGCGAACTGTTCCTGCATCGGACGTGCAAGCCTCTCGACGAGGTCGATTTCTCGACAGCTGAAGACAGAGGGCAACTGAACCTTTTCCTGAACGAGTGCGAAGGAATGTGTGGCGTCTAAGACGCCAACCAAACAAGGAGAACTGACATGACTTTCTGGCTTACCATGCTCGGCTTGGCTGGCGTCTCGATCGTTCAAAACGCCGCCTTTACGGCAGTCTCACGATCAAGGAACAGCGGTGACGTTCGCCACCACTTCAAATGGGCGATCGCCTCGAACGGCGTTTGGTTCATCGCGCAGTTGTTCATCTGGTCGACCGTCTGGCGCGCGGTCGAAACAGGAAACTGGTGGCAGATCGCGGTCGGCGGGGTCGTCTATGTCGCATCTACCACGTTTGGCTCCGTCTGGATGATGGCTCGGATGCTGAAGACTGAGACCGGCAAGCAGAAGGTCGGCGCCCGGTGAAGACGTTTCTCATCTGTCCTGTACGCGGCGTGGATCCGGCAACCTCGGCTGGCGTCGTTGCCAAACTTGAGGCCGAAGGATGGTCAATTCATTGGCCGCCGCGCGACACGGATCAGGTCGACTCGACGGGCCTGCGGATCTGCCGTGACAACGCGGCCGCAATCAGGTCGGCGGATGCCGTGCATGTCATCTGGGACGGCGCGAGCCAAGGCTGTCTGTTCGATCTCGGCGTGGCCTTTGCTCACGGCAAGCGGATCATTCCGGTCTCGCTGCCGTCAGCGACGGAAGGCAAGTCGTTTCAGAACATGGTCCGCGCGTGGGCGGAGTGCGCAGACTGATGCACGTTCGCCTGACCCAATTGGATGGCAAGTTGCCGAACCTTGCGCTGATGAAGCTTGCCGCTTGGCATCGATCGCGCGGGGATGACATTCATTTCTTCACCGGTGACCGCGGCGCCGAGCGGGGGCTCGATGAACCAACCTACTCGCATGTGTACGGCTCGGCCATCTTTGGCTTTAGCGCGCCGCTTGTGGAAAAGTTCCGAACGCAGTTTCCGGGCGCGATCGTCGGGGGTACGTGGTCCATAAAGGAAGGGGAAGACGGTCTCGTCGTCGACGATGGGATCACAGTCGAGGATGTAATAGGCAGCGACTACGAACATTATGACTATTCTGTCGCGCCAGCCGACTTTGCGGCAAGCCTTGGGTTCACACAGCGTGGCTGTCGCCTGAAGTGCAAGTTTTGCGTGGTTCCCGGCAAGGAAGGGAAGCCGCGATCAACGGGCACCATTGATCGTATCTGGCGCGGTCCCGGTTACCCCAAACATATTCACCTTTTGGACAATGATTTCTTCGGCCAGCCGCGTCCTGACTGGGAAGCTCGGATTGCGGAGTTGAGGGATGGCAGTTTCAAGGTCTGCTTCAACCAAGGCCTGAATGTCCGCGCCTTAACGCGACAGGCCGCCGCAGCGCTGGCGAGTGTGCAATATCGAGACGGCAAGTTTCGGGAGAGGCGCCTCTACACCGCTTGGGACAATATCGGCGACGAATGGGTGTTCTTTCGCGGCGTCGATATCCTCGAGGCGGCCGGCGTTCCCGCGAAGCATTTGATGGCCTACATGCTCGTCGGTTTCGATCCGGCCGAGACATGGGAGCGGTTGCTCTATCGGTTCAACGCAATGGTTGCTCGGGGCATCCAGCCCTATCCGATGATCTACGGCGACAAGCGCCGCACTCTGCCGCTCGGTGGGACCAATCAGCGCCTTGAAGGCAAGCGTCTTGGCGAATTCCAGCGGTGGGTGGTGACTGGGCTCTATCGCGCCGTGGAATTCGCCGACTATGACCGGACACTGAACAGAAGCAATCGCGGCGAGCCTGATCTGTTCGGAGGCGTGGCTTGACACCGGAATTTCTCACTCGCGAGCAGGAGTACGCGCTGGCCATCCGCTGGCGTGACCACAAGGCTGTGCCAGCGATGCAGAAGATCGTCGGCGCGTACCGGCCTTTAGTTATTCGCCTGGCGCTGAGATTCAGGCGCTTCCAATTGCCCATGGATGACATGGTCCAAGAAGGAATGCTCGGGTTGGTCACGGCCTTAAAACGCTTCGATCCTGATCTAGGCAATCGGTTCTCCACCTTTGCCCGCTGGTATGTGATTGCCGCACTCCAGGACTATGTCCTGACCAACTTCAGTTCCGTGAAGGGGCAAAGAACCAAGGAGGCTAAGGCCAGACTCTTCAGGGGTGGGCGGCTGCCTGATCTATCGCTGGACGCGCCAATCTCTTCGGATGGCGGTGTCGAGACCTGGGCCGATCGCCTGGTTGACGAAGCGGCGTCGCCGGAGGAAGTCGCAGAAAGAGTGATCGACGGCGAGCGGCAGCACAAGATCATCAAACGGGCAATGAGAAAGCTGTCGCCGCGATCCAGAAAAGTCATCGAGGCGCGGTTGATGCTCGATGAGCCACGGACTCTTGACGATCTCGGCCAAGAGTACGGCGTTTCAAAAGAGCGCATTCGGCAGATCGAGGCGAGGGCGCTCGAGGATCTGCGGACGGCGCTGCTCGGGAAGCGCCGGCGCAAGTTGGTGGCCGCATGACGGCCCCGACCTACGGCAAGCTGGCCCTGCAGGGGAATCGCTGGGTCCTAAGCGACATTCCACCTCACGTCGCCATCCGCATGAAGGACATCTTCAGGCGCATTCCCAAGACGCAGACCAAGGTGTTCGACCTGCCGTTCACGGACGAGATGTCGGCCGACCTGTCCTGGTTCTTAAAGCGCTACCCGCTTGCTATGTCAGACGTCGACAGGGCCGTACTTGAGGGCAAGCGAGCACGCTTCGATCAGGACCGGGCGAATGTCGAGGCCATCCTTGCACCGACGTGGAAGCCGCAAGAGGTGCTGCATGGCTTCCGGCCAGGCTACGCGCCTTATGAAATGCAGCAGCAGGCGGTCGAACTCCTTCACCTGACAAGGCGGCTTCTCCTTGGTGATGATGTCGGCTTCGGCAAGACGATTGTCGCCATGGCGGCGCTCGCCGGCTCACAATATCTGCCGGCGGCGATCGTGGTGCAGGCTCATCTGCCGCAGCAGTGGGTCGACGAGTTCATCAAGCCGTTCACCTATATGACCGCGCATGTCATCGAGGGGACGAGACCTTATCGGCTGCCGCCGGCCAATCTGTACATCTTCCGCTACACCAACATCCACGGATGGGCAGACGTCGCCGCGACCGGGATGTTCAAGGCAGTCGTCTTCGATGAGATTCAGGATCTCCGCGCAGGCTTCGAGATGGAAGGCAGGCCAGGGGAGGGTACGCGCAAGGGCGCCGCTGCCAAGGTCTTCGCCGACAACGCCGAATTGAGACTAGGCCTCTCGGCGACGCCGGTCTTCAACTACGGCTCGGAAATCTGGAACATCATGCAATTCATCGACCCCGATGTGCTCGGTGTTTGGTGGGAGTTCGTTCGGGAGTGGTGCACGAGCAAGAACGGAAAGTGGCTGGTCACCGATCCCGACGCCCTCGGAACCTATCTCCGCGAAGCCAAGGTGTTCCTGCGCCGCATCCGGCAGGGAAGACCGATCAACCGCATCCCCATTGAGGTTGACTTCGATGAGGACATAGCGGCCGATGCTGAGAACCTGGCGCGCTCACTGGCGATGAAGGTGATCGGCGGGAAGTTCCACGAAGCCGGCCAAGCGGCGCGCGAGCTCGACGCTTTCGCTCGGCTGCAAACCGGGCTGGCCAAAGCCAAGAGCGTGGCGACCTATGTCCGCATGCTGATAGAGGAGGGGCGGGAACAAATCATCCTCGGAGGCTGGCACCGCGAGGTCTACAAGATTTGGCTGGAAGAACTCGCCGACTTCAAACCCATCCTCTACACTGGAACTGAATCACCTCAGCAGAAGAATCGGGCAAAAAAGGCCTTCATCAATCGAGAGGTGAACCCACTCATCATCTCACTCAGATCAGGCGCCGGCCTTGACGGTCTCCAAAAGGTTTGCAGCACCGTGGTTGTTGGTGAATTCGACTGGTCACCCCAGGTCGTGGAGCAGCTGCTCGGTCGCGTTGATCGGCCAGGGCAGACTAAGGACGAAGTCACCGCGATATTCCCCTATGTGAACTTCGGCTCCGACCCGACCATCATGGCGGTCAATGCCATAAAGAAGGATCAGGCGCGCGGCATCAATGATCCGGGCATGGCGTTGCCTAAGGTCTACACCGACGAATCCCGCATCAAACTGCTCGCTCAGCAATTTTTGCAGAAGAGGCAGGCATGACGTTCAAGCGCAAGCGCATCGCTAAGAAGGGGCCCGCCGACATCATGTCCGATCGGCGCCTCCCTCACTGGGTGCGCGAGATCCTTACGGAGGTCGCGGGCGCGCATAAGGTGACCCCGAACACGATACTGATGGACTTCCGGCACGACAAGGCCTGCTTGGCCCGTCGTGAGGCTATCTATAGGATTAAGGTGCAGAAGCCAGCTCTATCGTCGCCACAGATCGGTAGGTGGTTCGACAAGAACGCCGCGACAATCCTCTATTCGCTTGCTCGACACGCGGAACAGACCGGCGCCGCCAAGCTGTCTGAATACAGTTTAAAAAAATGGAAACCGACCGGTAGATCAGTCGGCCGCCCGAGGGGGACACAATGAATTCCGAAGTAAGGACGATCGATCCCACCCCATTTGCTGCCGCGTTCGGGCGCCCATTGACGTCGTCACTCGGTATTAAACCGGGGCTCTGCTGGTTGCCCGTTACCTCCCTTCGGATCGACCCGGCATATCAAAGAGAGATATTCGAGGGCGGCGCGAAGAACGTCCTCAAAATAGCTAAATCGTTCGACTGGGCTTTGTTTGGAGTCATTGTTTGCGCAAAGCTCGACGAAGGTCTGTTCGCCATCGTCGATGGACAGCACCGAGTAATTGCGGCCGCTCTGCGGGCGATCGACGAAGTCCCGTGCATCATCATTGAAGCCGATCATAAGAAACAGGCAGAAGCCTTTGCCGCAATCAATGGTGCAGTAACGGCTATCCATCCGCTGTCGATATTCGCGGCCGAACTCGCTGGCAACAAGCCAGACGCGATTGCCTTGCGAGATGCCTGCGCAAAGGCCCATGTCAATATTCTCAGATACCCGGTCCCGTCCAAAAACATGAAATTGGGTGATACCATTGCCATTCGCTCGCTCCAGGAGTCCATGCGGATCTATGGCGCGGATCATCTAACTCTTGCCCTGCGTGCGATAACCAGAGCAAGGCCCGACGGACACGCTGGTCATGTGAAGGCGCCGATCATCAAGGCCCTTTGCCATGTCCTCGACGCCGAGAAGTCGTGGTGTAAGCCGGAGTACCGGCTGATCTCAGTGATGGGGCAATTCGAATACGGACCGGAGTTGGACCAGGCAAGCGTTCTGGCCCGGAAGAACAAAAGGCAGACGCACACCGAACTGGCCGTTCGGTTGTTCGACTACCTAGATGACGAGATTGGCGCATGACGTCGCGCCCCGCCGCGTTCGATCGGGAAGTCATGGCCTCTTATGCTGCGTTGCGCCAGCGCGCAATGAACCTGGCTCGCAATCCGACGAGGGCCGAAGATCTGGTCCAAGAAACTGTCGCTAGGGCAATGGAGAAGTGGGAGCAGTTCACACCCGGCACGAATCTCAAGGCATGGCTTTTCACCATCCTCTTCAACGAGCATATCAGTCAGGCGAGGAAATCAGGGAGATTGGTCGAAGACCCCGAGGACATGCTGGCCAAGAACCTGTCGGTTCAGGCCAGCCAGCCTTTCGCGGTGGATCTGAAGATCACCCAGCGTCGGATGCGGCTCCTTCCGACAGAGCAGCGGCGGGCGATCGAGTTGGTGGCCATTCTTGGCAATGACTACGAGCGGGCTGCCGACCTGATCGGCGTCGCCATTGGTACTATCAAGAGCCGGGTGTCGCGAGCCAGAGACTTCCTGGAGACGGGTATCCTGCCGCCAGAAGTGCCTGATCTACCGCCGCCGCCAACTTTCGATGAGACCACGCTGTGCGACCGGGTATCCGTGCTGTTCAGGGCGGGTAGGTGGATATCTCAGATTGCCGGCGAGGTGGGCGCCGAACCGCGGAAGATCATGCGCATTGTCGTTGACCAAAGGTTGCGCCGGCATGCACAAGGGTGAGAAAAATGGCGTATAGCGGCAAATCATTCGATCAGATGTTGGCCGAGGTCCAGCCGATAAAGAGGCGTGGCAGGGTCCGTGACCTGACCAGCATTAAGTTCGGCAGGCTTTCAGTCGTCTGTCTTTTGGGTACTCGTTTCGGCGAGGCCGCGTGGCATACTAAGTGCGACTGCGATAAGAATGTTATTGTCTCCTCCCAAAATCTAACTAGCGGTCGAACGTGTAGCTGCGGCTGCTTCTCCGTCGAAAGAAGACCTTTCGTCAACCTGAAACACGGAGATATGCGCTCATCGAAGCGGACGGTCGAATACAACTGTTATCAGCACATCAAAAACCGATGCTATTGCAAAACCAATCATGCCTATGACCGATATGGCGGCCGCGGCATCACCGTTTGCGATCGCTGGCTAAGCGGCGATGGCGCGCGCACTGGCTTCGACTGCTTTCTCGAGGATATGGGGAGACGCCCACGGCATTGCGATTCGATTGATCGATATCCAGACAACGACGGCAACTACGAGCCGGGCAATTGCCGCTGGGCCGATTCGGTTCAGCAGGGTTTGAACACTCGCCTGAACAACATCGTCTCTTGGAACCGACGAGAGGGGTTGCTCACGGTTTTCGCTCGCGAGGTCGGCCTTGACGAAGAGATGGTGAGACGTCGCGTCAAGAATCGCGGCTGGTCCGTCGAAAGAGCGCTATCCACGCCATCTCTTGCGAGAGACAAAGGATGACTTATCGCGACGACTCTTCCGAAATCGCCAACAGGCTCAATGACGGCATCGAGTCTGTTTGCTCAAAGTTCTGGCCCGGATGGATCAGCGTCAAAGAGAAGGGCAAAGACATCGGCCTGATGACGCCACGGATTAAGGTGGCGACGAGCAAGACCGCCAAGACAAAGAAACTGACAAGCTCCTTCAAGGTCGAACTGAGCGGCTCACACAAGGGCAGGTGGTTTCGCTTCTCTCAAAGCGTTGGCGGTTATGGGCTTGCCCTCCTGTACTACGGCCGCACAGATCGAATCCCGAACAGCAAAGAGGACTTTCGCGAGGCGTTCCAATTCGCCAGGGAGCATCTCGGCATGGCCGAAGAGCGCACCGAATCGCCTGAAGATAAGGCGGCCAAGGAAGAGCGCCGAAGGAAAGAACAGGCAGAACGAGACGCGCGCACCAAGAAAGAGGCGGCCGAGGCGGAGCGGAAGAGGCAAGCCAAGGTTTTGAACGTCCAAGAAATCTGGGCGGAATCCAAGCCGCTTGCTGGATCGATGGGGGAGCAATACCTGATCGGCCGCGGCATCCCGCCGATCTCTGAGTGGCCATGGCAGCCGGATGAGGCACTTCGCTTTCATCCCTCGTTGGATTTCGAGCCAGACCGGGACGTGGGTAACTATCCGGCGATCGTTTGCAAGGTCGTCGACGCGTTCAACTCTCATATCGCACTCTGGATCGTCTATCTGAAGCGCGACAGGGCGGAGAAGGCCGATCTGTCACCAAGTCCAAAGATCGGCCGCGGGCCCGCCACGGGTGGCGCCATCAGGCTAGGTGGCGATGCGGCGCACATAGACGGCGCCGAGGGGATGGAGACAGCCCTGGGTGCGTGGTTCCTTGATGGCTGCCGGCGGCCGGTGTGGTCGTTCATGTCAACCAGCGGCATGAAGAACTTCGAGCCGCCGATGTTCGTTGAGCGATTGAACATCTTTAAGGACGGCGACAAGGCCGTGCTCGGCCCGCAGGGGCGCATCCTGCCTCCGCCTGGCCAGCACGCGGCCGAGGAATTGCAGAAGCGTATGAAGGCCGTCGGCATCAAGTGCGCATTGAACGATGTGTGCAGGGACGGTGACGCGCTGGACTTGTGGAACGCCAGACAGCGGTTTGAAAAAAGCACTCGGAAGGAACAAAAGAATGGCGAAGCCACAAACCCAGCACCTTGAAAATCTGGTCGCCGAGCGCATGGTGCTTGGCAAGGTGCTCCAGTCAGAAAGCAGCTTCTGGGCGGTCTCTGATGCGCTTCAGTCTTTTCATTTCGCTTTAGATGTGCACCAGCGGATTTACCAAGCGATCCGCGACGTCCTCACCGAAGGCAAGAGGATGTCCTTGGCGATCCTCGAGAGCCGGCTTGGTCCTGAATACGACGATGACGGCAAATCCACATCGTCTCTGTTGACCGCGCTGTTGCGCGACGCGGAGAACAACGAGTCGGCACTCGATGAGGTCGAGACAATTGTTGACCTCTGGCGGCACCGCAAGCTCATCGAGACGCTTGAGCATGGTCTGAAGGAGGCGAAGAGGCCGAACGTGATGCCCGCTGACCTTCTGTCCGACATGGAAGTGAAGATCAAGGACATCAGCGTCAACAGCCAGGCGGAGCCGCTCAAGTGGCTAGGAGATATTGCTGTCAAGGTGCTGACGAGATCGTCGAAAACAAAGGATACCGGCATCATCCCGGGCTTCGACACCGGGCTGCCAACGCTCGATCAACTGATCGGCCGCGTGCACGCCGGCGATCTTGGCTTCATCGGAGCGCGCGCGGGTGACGCGAAAACCGTCCTTGCCTTCCAGATGGCCATGCGCGCGCAGCTTTACACCCCGGGGATCTTCTTCGAGCTCGAGATGAAGGACGAGGATTTGACGGCACGCGCCATGGCGGGTGAGACCAACGTATCGGTGGCTGAGATCGAAGCGGGCTCATACGATGCCTTCGCCCTGGAAGATCTGAAGACTGCCAGAGACAAACTGAAGGGCACAAGGATCGTCATAGACGATCGGCCAAAGCTTGCCATCGAGCAAATGCGGGATAGATGCGTGGCAATGAAGAGACGGCACGGGCTCGGCTTCGCAGTCGTCGACCACATCCGCCTGGTTCGAACGTTCAACAAGTCGACGAACAAGTTCGATCGGATCGAGCATGTCACCGGAGAATTGAAGGCGCTCGCAAAGGATTTGGGAATCGCCTTCATTGTGCTATCTCAGGTGACGAGATCCTCGCAACGACGAGACGATCCGTTCCCGACCCTGACCGATTTGGATGGTGGTGGCTCGATTGAGCAAGATGCCGACTGGTGTGTTTCCCTCTTCCGAAGAGACCGATGGCTGAAAAACCAGCGGCCGCAGGATATGGACAACAAGGAAGGCAGGGAGTGGGCTGAGCAAATGCATCGCTGGAAGAACCGCATTGAAATCCGCTGCCTTAAGCGAAGGCGCGGTGAGGACGGTGAGACAGCCGAGTTCGAATTCGACGGCCGCCGCGGGCTTTTGCGAGAAGTGGAGCGCTGAATGACACCTGAGAGAAAAGCGGCGAAGAGGGAACTTGGAATCGTGACGTTCACGATCTCCGTCCTTTGGCTGAGTGGTCGCTCGATAGGTGCGATCGCCATGTTGAGCGGCCGGTCGAACGGAAGCATCCGGGGAATCGTGCATCGATACCTCTCGACGCCTCGAGACAAAATGTCCATCGAGGAGCGGCAAGCGGAACTGGATCGGCTCAAGCGTGACCGGCGGGACGAAGGCAGATTGGCGGACAGATATTTCGTGGCTCTGCAGTTGGCTGACACCCAAGCGCCGCTCAAACCAGGCCCATCGATCATCGGGCCGCTCAGTGCCTATCAGAAAGCCAAGCCAGCGGCGCCGGCGCCGCTTCCTGAACCGGACGCTCGCACGCGCGAGGGTAGGAAGGAAATCCAGCGCAGAAAGCAGGAATCCAGGCACCAGGAGAAGGTTGCGGCCGAAAGGCAGGCGGAGCGCGAGCTCGGCGGCGCTGTGCACCGTGGACTTCTTGGATCTGCCCTCGAATATCTCCATGACGTCGGCACGCTTGCCGATCCGGCTGACAAACGCGTCGATGCGCCGCGACTGGGTGGGATCTCCAGCAAGGAACGCCGGAAGGAAGCCGGCCGCATCCTCCGCACCTACATGGACGGCTGCAGGATTGGCGGTATGAGCAGCGTCGACTTCGATCGGGTCGGCACCGGGTCGAACAGCCGCCTGGCCATCTCCGCATATCGCTTGCAGGCAATCCATGCCGTCGGCGCGATCAGGCAGATGATGCCGGAGCGTGATTTCTCAATGCTGGAGGCCATCGTTGACCGAGACGAATGCATCTGGGAGACCGTCCCGAGCAGTCAAGCCAAGACGTTCCTGTACGAGGCGATCCGCCGGGCCCTCGATGTGGTGGCTGTCTTCGAGGAGCTGATGGGGCGATCTGCCTTCGCGGCCAGGTGGGGCTACGAATTGCCGGTCGTCAAGGGGATGGACCGGGACGAGGCGCGGCGGGTATCCAACTCTGCTGAACAGATATTGAGGCAAGCCTGATGCGTGAGCGCTTACCGGCCCGTCGGGCATCCGAAGTATTGGAGTTCAACCACATAGAGGCGAACGGGAACAAATCGCCCTTCACCTCAACCATCGGTTTCTACAACGATGGCAGGATCGGTGAAATGTTCATCTATGCGCAGAAAGCCGACTCGGCGATCGGCTTGATCTGCCATGATGCGGCGGTGCTGATTTCGATCGCCCTTCAGTGCGGCGCCACCGTCGAGGAGTTGCGGGCTTCCGTAGCACGCACCAGCAACGACAATGGCAGGCCCCAGAGCATCATAGGCACCGCTCTTGATCTGCTGGCTGACCGCGAGGCGGAAGATGGCAAAAGCTAAAATCCCATCCGCCTCGGTGATCGAGGCTCAGATCGATGAAGACGGATGCATTCACCTTGTCTTGCTTGATGCAAAGGGAAGGGCTTTCGCCGGCGCCGTTTTGAGCCTCGACGGCGCGATCAGCGTTGTCGAGGATCTAAGCGATCTGATTGACGACTTTCTTGAGGGCCAACCGGAAAATCCGGACACCATTGGCCCTTGCGTCGGGACAGCGTGATTTACCCCGTCTCCTGCCGGCGCGGCTGCCTCTCTGTGGTCACCTTCTCAGTGATTGCCTCCGCGATGTCGATGTTAGCCGAATCCGCCTTAAAAAGGCCAAGCAGGATCCTGGCAGGGTGCGGGACATCCTCGCCGGGAACGCTATCGATCCAGTTGATCGCCCGTGCCTGCGACGTTCCGTAGAGGTACGCGAAAAACGACGGGGTGATGCCGACCTCCTGCAGGTCGCTCGCGAATTCCGGGCCGGACATCTTCTGATAGCGCTCCGGCTTGCCCGATCGCAATTCTGACCGCGGCTTGTTCATCACCTCCGCCATGCGCCGCCATGCTGAGAGCTCGCCAGCGGCCTCGGTCGGGAAGATGGTCGGGTTGCCGTCCTGATCGCGCAGCACAGCGGGGTTAAGGCCTGGCGCCGCCCAGAACGCCACATAGCCGCTACCGTGGGCGTTCGGCTCTGTCCATGCCCGATAGTAGATGTTCTTTGCCATCTCGTCTCCAGGAGCGCCACGATTGGCCTCGTCGCGTGAATCGGTGAAATAGTCCATATCGGAATGCTCCTTTTCTGTCACGACCGCAGGAGGCTCGCCAAGAGGCGTTCCTGCCGACGGCCACAATGCTGCGTGAACTTGGACGGCGCGCGCTGGCGGCCCTGGGACGCTGGAATGGCGGCCGGTTTCAGGCTCGACCGCGCCGCGCCCGGGTTTCGTATGCCGGCCGGCCAATTCTGCTGCCCTTCAGGCTTGCCAGATCACGCTTTGATTGCTCAGCCGATCTGGCGTCATGGATGGCCTTGGCCTCGCCAACGAAGCAGTTGAGCATGGCGCCGACGGCTTCAATCTCCATGTCGAGAGCAGTCCTCGATGTTGGTTGCGCCTTCAAGGTGTCTGGCGTGACCCACTGGTAATATTCCAGCTTGATCTCGGCGACGCTCAGGGTCGGGTCTTGCACGTAACGCGCACTGGCAAAATCCCTGAACTTTTCGAGCGCAATGCGCCGGTGCATCTCCTCAACCGCGGCCGTGCCCGGGTTAGGGTGGCCGGAAGCTCGCCAGTAGGACTCAAGCCTGCGCATGCGGCTCCATTCGACAAACGCATGGTAGCGGTCGATAAGCCAGTTCACCATCTGCGACCCCCTTTGCCGTCCTTGCGGACCCTGAGAATGATTGTGTTGACGTTTGTTCCCGACTCCGAGAACGAACCGGCAGGCAAATCTTCGAAGCGGCCGTTCATCTTCTCGATCAGGGCGCGGAAGGCGACAGATTTCTTGGTTTCCCGAAATTCGGTGCCGGCGGACATGATGGCGATCAGATCTCCATCGTCCTTCAGGAATTTGAGCGCATGCATGATGTGGTCGATATCGCGCTCTCGGTCGAATGGCGGGTTCATCACGACCTTGTCGTAGAGGCCGGTGGTGGTGGGCTGGAGTTGCAGGAAATCCTGACTGAAAACGCGGCGATAGATGCCCTCTGCCTCCAGATCGGCGGCGAGGCTTGGTTGAATCTCGACGCAATCGACGGCGTTGTCGAAGCGGTAGTTCTTGGCGTGTTCGGCGCGGCCGCCAGACCAATCGTCCAGTTCCGCGACTGTGTGCATGCAGCGACGGGCAAGATTGCCTGTGCCGGCGCTCGGCTCCAGGATGGTGAGGCGAGGCCGGTCTGCACGCTGCAACAGCGAGGTATCGCGAAAGACGTGATGGATGGCCTTGTCTGGTGTCGGATAGAACCCGTAGCGCTTTGCCGGCAGATGCTTGACGCTGTCGAATGGGTCTTCCTCGGCTTGCTGGCCGTCGCCGATAACCTCGCCGTAGTATTCGGCCAGCAACTTGTTGACCTTCTCGACCAGGTCTTTTCGCTGAAACCACAGATGGGCGTTGCCGTTCATGAAACCGCGGATCTTGAAATACTCGGTTTCGACCTCGCTCTGCCTTCGTCCGTGGCGTCCACGCCGCTCGTGTTCCAGGGCATTGAGAGCTGAGGTAAAGCTGGCCTCGGCGTGCCCGTCAAGGATGGCAAACACGCGCTCAATGTCGATCAAGGTGTCGCGGACATATCCATAGTCGAGGCTGCCCCAGCTGTTGAACGCATGGGTTAGGATGACGCGTGATCCAATCTTGAAACCGTCATGCGAAAGGAAACGACGATCCAGTTTGGAAAAGGCATTCGCAATGCCTCGCCTGAAAATGGTGTCCGCGTCGAGCATGAACTGCTCGAGCGTGGCCATGATGTTGTCGACGGTGAGCGGAGGCATGCCCTTGGCGATCTCCTCGCCGTTGATCAACTGCTGCGTATGGTAGTCGATCTTTTCCGGGATATAGGCCATTTGAGCGCGCAGTTTGTCCTTTGCCTCCTTGTCCATGAGGCGCTCCAGGTCGGTACGCTGGATGATCCATGCCCATGCGTTCAGATGCACCAAGCGGGTTGCCGTCCGCATGTAGCGGTCGCGGTCCGGAAGCTTGACGGCATTATGGAAGGCGTTGATCTCATCAGCCTTTTCATAGTTGTAGTTGTTCACGCCGGGATAGGCGCGCCTCGCCGTTTCATGGGCAGCCTTAATCGCACGATCGGCGTCTTCGATCTTGTCAAAAGCGACATCAAACATTTCGAGCGATTTGGCGGCATAGCCGACGATGTCTTCGACCGTCGCGCGGGGCATGATTGCGTTCAATTGGATCTCCTATTGTTTGCCACAGTTGGCAGGCAGGTGATTTCAGGCAGCGTTGGCCGGCGTGAGCCCAAGCCTTGCGAATGGTGCTGTCGACTGTTCCGGCAAGTCTTTGCCATCGATCATTGCCAGAACCGGGCCGAACTCATCGGCGAGCGAGACCTCGGAGGATCGGGTAGCCGCCCGGATATGCGCCGAAGTTGGTGTCGGCGCATTCCAGCGCGTCTACCAGCCATTGCCGCGCCTGGTCGGCCGTCTCAGCCTGGACCGTAATTGAAGCCATCAGCTTCATGTCGAATGTGAAATCGGTCATAGGTCAAATCTCCTTGTTGGTGGGGGCCGAGAGCCCAAGTCAATTGTCAACTGCCGCCGTGTTGTTTCCGACGTCGGATCTCGGCCGTCACCGCGTTGCGGTTGCTGTCAGCTTGGGCGACCCATGCTCGAACCTTGCCTCGCACGGTGGCGTCATGCCAAAGCTCATATTCCTCCGCCAGTTGTTCGTCGGTCATCTCCTTGAGCGGGACGTACATGGTCAGCGCCCTCCGTTGTTAATGGCGGCGAGGATACGATATTTGGCGAATGGGTGAGGGGCAAACGTCACACCCTCAAGATCAGGCCAATCGAGCCGCCACCATGAGCATCCGCACTCATCGTTGACGGTCGGGTACTCCGCCCAATCCTGTGGGATGAACTTCTTCGTCTCTTGGTCGATCCATATGCCGTTCCTGTTGCGCTCGTAGCAGGATGTTGACCCAAATTCATCTTCGAGGGCCGTGAGCACTTCATCGAACATATCGCCGAATTCTGGCGCGTCATCCGGCGCTCTATAGCCATCGCCGGCGCTCCAAGTGCTGCATCCCCGCACGATCCAATAGGCTGGACGATTGTTGATGGTGGTAACGGCGAACAGTGCCAAGCCATCGCCGAACGTCTGTTCCAATACGCTTGGCGTGAAAGTGATCGCATCAGCCTCGGTCCAGAGGCATCGAGTGATCGGCTTTTGCGCGGCTCGTAGTTGTTGGGTGATGGCGTCCATGTGTTCATCCCTTCCATGCTTGGTGGAGTAGGGCGGCATTCGCGCCGCCCGATTGAGGCGAAGCGCTTACACACGCATCGGCATAAGGACGCCAAGCCAGCCCTTGCGGTCCGGCGTGGTGAGAAGCGTCGGCGATCCGGAATCGTTCAGCATGAGCGTGATCTCCTCGCCGCCAGCGGTGGCGATGAAATCCTGCAGGTATTTGGCATTGAAACCGATCTCGAGCACATCGCTGGCATAATCGGCGGCGACATTGGCGGTCGCCGATCCCTGGTCGGGATTGTTGACCGCCAGTTGGCACTTGCCAGCGCTGAACGTGAGCTTGACGGCGCGGCCGCGCTCGGAAGAAATCAGTTCGACGGCGCGCACGCCTTCCGCCAGGTCGGCAGCCTTGAACGTCGCCGGCTTGTCGTTCTGTGTTGGGATCACGCGCTGATAGTCGGGGAAAGAGCCGTCCACCAGCTTGCTCGTGATGGTGACATCATCGAACATGAGGCGGATGGTCCCCCAATGGTCGGTCTTGCCGATCTCGATACGCACGCTTGCCGGGCACGCCTTGCCCTTCAAGAGCTTCTGCAGTAGCGCGACGGTCTTGCGGGGTATGATGACGCCCGGCATCCCTGCCATGCCCTCGCTGGCCGCCAAATCCTGCCGGCAAAGGCGATGGCCATCGGTCGCGACCATGCGCAAGGCGCCGTGGTCGCCATGATAGGCATCGATGGCGCGCGGCTCGACATGGTGAAGATAGACGCCGTTCAGATAGTAGCGGGTTTCCTCCGTCGATATAGCCATGGCCACCCCGCCGAACGATTCCACCAGGTCGGCGCCTGGCACCGTGAAGGAATGCGACGGTGTGCCGGCGTCCAGGGTCGGAAAGTCCGCTACCGGCAAATCCTGAAGGCGATAGGTGACCTTTTCGAAATCGACCGTGGCGGCATTGCTGTCGCCAATTGCCGTGGCGAAGCCGACGAAATCGCTCGAAGTCGCCTTTTTGAGCAAGTCCTTCAAAGTATGGCCCGGCAATGTCATGCCGAAATGGGAGTCGACAGCGGCCGGAATCGTCACGGTGATCTCGACATCCAAATCCGTGCCGGTGACCAGAAGATTCTCCCCATCGGCAGTGAGACAGACATTCGACAGGATTGGAATCGTGTTGCGCTTTTCGACCACGTTCGCGACGATATCGAAAGCGCGGGTGAGGGCGGCACGGTCGGCGAGTGCATTGGCCGGCAGACACTGTTCCCGGCGTTCCGCCTTGTCGGCGAGCTCTTCGGCGATGGCTCCCCGGTCCTCTTCGTCCAGTTCGGCCAACGGGTCTGCATTATCGGGATGGTTCATGACGGCATCAGCGAATTCATTGGCCGCGATCACTTCCGGCTCATGCGCCGGCTGAATCACTTCGCGAGTCGGGAAGGCAATGACAGCGCCGAGCGCAATCGGCGACGCGCTGGACTGTCCAATATGGGAATGTGCGTTCATGCGTTTCGATCTCCTTTGTTTGCCACAATCGGCAATTCAGTTCATGGCATAAATCTATGCCAGTTGCAATAGAAATATGCGTTTCACATATCTTTGAAGCCGGCGCCGTAGCACGACTTGCATTCCAGTCGGTCGAAGTCGTAGCCATGATCGGCGGCATATTGGAGCATGAAACGTTGTCCGCGAGACAGTCGGATGATGCGCAGCCATCTCGTCATTGTCGGCTTGCTGTCGAGTTCGTCGAGGCCATAGGTGCCGTGGCAGCACGCGCATTCCGCCTCGTCGTCCCCCTCCTCGTCTAAATCTTCCGACTCGACCGGGCTGAAATCGTGCCCACAGTTGGGGCACTCGTCGTCGCACTGGCAAGACCATTCGTCGGACCATTCGACGTCGCAATCCGTGCATTCGTAGTGGTTGAGGTAGCGTGCCACGTTAGCGGCCCTCCACATGCGGTGCGCGATAGGTCGCGCCATTGAGCAGTTCTAGAATGGCGTTGTAATCGTCGCCGTTTGGCGCGATCTCAAGCCGATTCAATGCGGCGTCATACTTGGCGACGTTGGCCAGGGTCGCCAATATCGCCGGCGGTTTCCCTGATGAGATCATCGCGCAGCTTACGAGCGGCCTCAAGCTGGATTGATTCAGTCGCGCGCGTGCCGCCCTTCGGCCCATAAAACGACAGGTAGACATCGGGCTGTTGGATGGTGTTCCCATTAGCGAGAACGTTGATGAAAATCGGGTCAGCCATTGGCCTGGCCCTCCGCCTTGGCTATAGCCGCATCCATGAGATTGCAGGCGTCTTGCTCGAACGGCGATGCGCCACAGTTGCCGCGAGCGCGCTTGATCGCCTTCAGTGCCGCCAGCGTGTCGGGCGCGGCGGCTTGGACGGGTGATGGGCTGCCCGCATTGGCAATTGCTGGCAGGACGAATGCACGGCGCCAGTTGCCGAACCATTCGACCAGATCGCCGCCGTTGACCTCGACATCATCTTCGGGTTGGCATCCCGGACTCCTGAGCGCTGGCGCTGCGCCGAATTGTGGCCAGTCGGTCACGGCAAGTTTCAGCACAGCCAACAGATCGGGCCGCGCCTGTTCGCGCGGGATCGCCGCACGAAGTCCGGCGAGGATATCGGCAACGCCCTTCTGTGCCGGGTCATCTTCGAAACCGCTGATGAACGATTCCGCTTGGGTGAGAGCGTCAACGGTATCGCTGGCGTGGTCGGGCGTTGCAGCGGCGAAGTTCATCAACTCAGTAAGCTGTAGCGCCAGCTTGCCGTTTGATGCACTGCAAATCCAACAGCCTTTAGAGTCTTTGATCCCGTCGGCGGAGACATGGAAGGGCGGAGTCCAGCCCCTGATCAGTTCGGGTAGCTTGGTGACCATCTTTGAATCCTTTCAGACAGGCAGCGGCACAGGGGCGGCTGCAATTGCGAGGAGGGTGATTGCCGCGACGATCGCAGCAACGGCGGCAAGATTGGCAAGGTCTTTCAGAAAGCCGCTCATGCCGGCACCGCCTGGACGATCACGCCGGGATCGAGACGGTAAAGAACAACCGTCACGTTGCCGTCGTCGTGCTGTTTGATGCTGATCAGCCCGCCCTTGCCGTTCGGCGCTGCAAACTCGGCTATCCGTTCGCGGCTCTTGTCCGCATAGCCGTCCGCCACGCATGGCGATCGCGATAGAGCGCGACTTGTGTATAGCCGTGGCGGGCATATTCCCGGTCCGGCTCGATGCGAGCAAAGAGCTTAAGCATGTTTCTCAGGTTTGCCCCATGTGAAGTATTCGGCGGGGTCCAGGCCATTTCCATTGCAGGCCCAGCAGCGCACATACGAACCGTGATGTTTGGCCCGATGTCGGAACTCAGCGTCCTGCTTTGCTTTGGCTTCTGTCTTGTGGTTGTCTCGGCCGGTGCCGTTGCAGTCTGAGCAAAGATAGGCCATGTGCGTTCCCTTTCGCGTTGTATCGGCTTCGTGAATGATCCTGATAGCGTGCCTTTGAAGGAGGCGAGGCGGGTTGTTCCGCCTCGCCATGATGGATCACGCGGCGGCGCGAATTCCCTTCAGTTCGGCCATACGTGCGCCGAGAAGCCAAAGCGCCTTGTTAAGCTTCACGTCCTGGTCAATGCCGTTGACGGCGCGCGTAGTGACTCGGCGGCGCCGGTTGTTCGCGTCACGTCCAATCCCGTGCAAACCGCCACGGATCACATTCTCCTGAACCACATTAAATTGAGTCCACAAGTCGGCGGAGCGGTCATCGTGTCGGCGCGGGATAAGCAGCTGCGCCGGCTGGATTGGCGTTTCAACGTTGCCGTCTGCATCGGCGAAGCGCAGAACGTGCGCCGCCTCCGCAAGGATGGTTTGTTCTTCCCGCTCCAGCTTGACCGTAGACCAGTCTTGCGGAGCCGCCAGCGCCTTCTGTGCCGCGTCCAGAACCGTAAAGGTGCCTTCGATCACTTTGCCGGCAACGTCGCCGGAATGCCTTACCTTGAGCGAGTCCAGCGTTGCCGTTTGCGAGACCATCGAATTGAGGCAACGAATCCGAAACAGGCCGGCCATAAGGTCATATGCGCTCGTCCCGTCATTGGCGTTCTTCAACAGGATCTCGCAGACGGTATCGCCGACAGTATGCGCCGCAAGATTGTCGAGTCGGCGAAGGCGCAAGAGGTGCTTGGTGAATTCCTTCCTGCTTTCGTCACGCGTGCCAGACTGCTTTGCGCCGACAACGTGAAAGCCTTCCTTTGCCAGCGCTCGCACTATCTCAATCGTGGGGATCGGCTGGAACCGTTCCGAGCGGCTATCGTGCGCGGCGAGGGCGAAGACAGACGGCGCACTGCGGCGCAACTCGTCTTCCGTCAAGGCGCGGCCAATGTCGAAACGTGCGGTGTTCTGATAGATGGTCATTTCGTTTAGTCTCCGTTTGGTTTGCCACAATTGGCAGTTCGGTCTAGCGACCGTCGCAGCGCCCAGTTTGCCGGGCGCTGAAAGAGGCGCTAGGCGTTGAACCAGTCATAGCGGCGCGCTTCCTTTGCCTTCCGCTCCGCCCGCCTGTCGCGGCCTTCCGAGCGCTTGGAAAAGGGCTTGCCGTGGCGCCTGGCCTTGCTGGCATCGTGTTGCGCAAAAAACTCGTCCAGATCGGCGGAGGTGATTGTCTCCAAGCTGGCGATGGTCGCGGCATCAAGCGGCTTATTCATTTCAGACTCCTATGGTTGCCACAGTCGGCAAGGGTTCAGTTTTCAGTAAGAGGGCATTCTGCCCATATTGGCGAGCTTGTCGCGGAAGTCGCGTTTCGCCAGATCGGCGCAAAGGTCGCGCAATCTGGATTTCAGCGCGCGGCGCATGGCCGCATTCTTTTCGGCTTTGATGGCAAGCTGAAGCTTGCGGACTCGAGCGGCGGCGTTCTGCATGGCGGCCACCTAGATACCGTCGCGTGCATAGCGGACAGTTCGCTTACCGAACTCGTTGATATCGATATAAAGCGGCGTCGAATGGTGGCCACCATCTAGGACGTACTGCCTTGCCCGCGCGGCGCTCACGGTCTCATATTCGAAGTGAGCGTTTTTCAGAGCTTGGGCGATTCGGAGATCAGCCGCTTTCCATTCATGAAGCGTGCAGTGGTGGCCGCGATATTCCATGACGTACATTTTCGTTCTCCAGTGTTTGCGCACGATTGCGCGAAATGATGGTCGGCAGTTCAGCGGTAGCAGCCGGGAAACGCAATAGAGCGAACGGCCAAGCGCGGTAGTTCCGCGCCTTCCATAGCATCGGCGAGCGTATCGCCCTCACCAGCTGTCCAAAGGTTTCCGGCGGTATCCGTGACCATGATCCTGCAGACAGGGTGCGCCATGTAGAGCGCGGCCTGGCCAGCACATAGCGTGGCCACAGCTGCGGCCATGAGTAGACGGGCGGCCATTAGCGCACCGCCTTCTTGGTGAGGCAGAACGAAAGACAAAGCCGGCCAAGGCGGATGAACGTCAACCCGCCTACCTTGCGGACCGATGCATTGAAGAAAGGCGCGCGCTTGCCGTGCAGTGTGGTCACATGATGGCGCGTGCCATCCGTGCGCACTGCCATCACCTCGACTTTGCGAACGTCGTCACGCTTGGCGATGATGTGCTCGAGCAGGCCGATTGGCGCAACATAGCCCATGCGGCGCAACGTTGCGGTGCGTCCGTTGCGGTGCGTCACCACGAAGTCATGTGCATAGGTGAAGGCGAAGGCGCTTGCGGTATGTGCGATGGCGTTCATGGTCAAGCCGCCTTCACGTTTGAAAAGCGTTGATCCCAGGTCACGCCACGCATGGCGACCTCTACAGACACCGCTGGCGTATGACCACCGCACGCTTGCCCGTCTTCACGCTGCCAACGGTAGCGCGTCACGGCTTGCCCGTTGCGCTTGGTACGAAAGGGGATAACGGCGGCAGGCACAAGGCCGGCCCAAACGTCGTTGAAGAGAGCGGTTGCGAGGGGCTTGGACATTTCAGACTCCTGTGTGCGCCACGATTGGCTTGAATGGCGCGTCACGCGCCTTGGTCGTCAGTGGTAGAGAACAGCCAGTTGGCTAGCCGTGTCGCCGTCAATGATCCCTGCCCATGCCAGCGGCACAAGCACAGCAGCACGGGCACAGAAGCCGCCAAGGCTGTCAGACAGACAAACCGCAAAGAGTGCGGCGGGCAGAGCGAGGGAAAGCAAGCGGTTCATTTCGGGCTCCGTGTTAGTCACAATCGACTATGCACACACCCTGCCAGCGTTCGTCCCTGCCGTCAACTACAAAAATGCATATCGCATATTTTATTTGAGCATGCCGCCCTCACGCGCGTTCCTATTACCGCCTTGCCCAATGGCCACGCTGACCAGCTGGCCGCGCCTCCTCACTGTCACCCTGTCACAGATTGACCCAGCGGCGCGCAACAAGCGCACGCCGTGCTTGCCTATGTCATCGCCTTGCCGTGGTCGTCGTCGTGCCTGGCGCGCCTCGTCGTCGTCGTCGTGCTCGTCGTCGGCAGGGTGGCCGGCCTCGTCGTCGCCGGCGCCAGGCGCTCGAGGATCAGAAGGGGTAGGGGGGTCGAGTTAACAATTCCAAACTCGAGTAGCGCGGACCGGCTGTGCAGCCAAATTCCGGAAAAGGCAGGGAAACAAGATCCTGGGTCTATTCTATCCCCAGTTGATGCATCCGTCGCAAAAGCCTATGTGAATCAGGCCAATAGGTGAAACCGTCAATATGTCTCAGTCGTCCCGGCCGCCCCGCTTCAAGCCCTTCCAGGCGCCGACGGCGATTGCGGTTCAGAAGATCAATAAGGCTGGGAATTATCGGGGCTCACCGCGGGAGCGAGGGTACGATTCGAAGTGGGACCGGCTTTCCATAGCGTACCGCAAGCGTCACACATGCTGTTTATTCTGCGAACAGCGAAATCGAGATACCCTGACAGATCTGGTCGATCATATTCTGCCAGTAGTGGACAGACCGGATCTAAAGTATGAATGGAGTAATTTAGCTGCGCTATGCCGGCACTGTCACGGCATAAAGGCGCAACTAGAAAAGGCAGCCCGCGATGCGGGAAACCTTGATCTTTTGGTAGAATGGGTTAAGAATCCTCTTTCCAGACCTTTCGGATTGCGTCCGATGGTCTGAAGGCGAGCCGCCAAGTGTTACCAGCACTGTGACGGCTCTGGCCACCAAAGTCTGTTGTGGAGACCATCGATGGTTAAGAAATCCGTAGCGCGGCGAGTGCCTGCCCGCAAGCCCTATGAATGCAGCGTAGAAGGCTGCGATAAGCCACGCAAAGCGCGCGGCTACTGCTCTGGTCACTGGGTGCGGTGGCGAAAGAACGGCACCCCTGGTGGGCCCCTCGTCTACTGGTCCCCGAGGTCGTGCGGGGTTAAGGCGTGTCACGATGTGGCTGATGCCACGTTCCGCGGCACAATCCCAATGTGCAGCAAGCATTACCAAAGAATGCTCAAGACTGGCTCGACGTCGCTAAAGGCTGAGGGGCGGCCCGAGTTCAAAGATTGCGATGCTCCTGGTTGCTTCCATCGAGCCAGAACCGCCGGAAGCAAATGGTGTGCGAAGCACTATGTGAGGATGCGGAAGCATGGAACTCTTACGCCAAAGATAAAAGAACGTGCCATGGATGGGATTGGAATTACAGAAAACGGCTATGCCTATCAACTGGTTGAGTCTCATCCTATGAAAAAGAGCGGCCGAGTTGCTGTTCACAGAAAGGTTTTATACGACGAAATAGGCCCCGGTCCCCATCGTTGCCGATGGTGCGGCCACAAAGTGACTTGGGGCGGCACTCGTATCGGCTCGCTTGTGGTCGACCATGTCGACGGCGATAAATTGAACAATGAAATTGATAACTTGGTGCCCTCATGCACCCCATGCAACACAGCCCGGGCATATTTTATGAATTGGGCGAGTCGACACGCAGACGATCCATTTCTGTTGATGCTATTCGCCGGCGCGATCGAGGGCGAAGGTGTCGTTCGGAACGTGAAAAGACATCCGCAATTTAGCTGCGATTCAGTCTGAGGCGGCGAAACTGCCCTCAAAATAAAATGTGAAATGCATATTGCATTCTATTCCGGCTTCGGCTAATTCAAATATCTATCGTTGATTAGTCTCCGAATTGATCGGACCGAACTCGCATGAAATTCGATGGCTTGGACGGCTGGCGCAAGGCTATGGATTTTTCCGTTGCCGAGGCGTGCAAAACCCTTGGGATTACTTGGGCTCAATGGGATGGGTGCCGGACGCGCGATGACGTTCCTGTGGCGATCAGCCTAGCGTGCCGCGCCCTGTATCACCGGATGGAGCCGTGGAGCTCGTCGGTAAGGGTGCCTTCGAAGCCAAAGCGGCAGAGATATGTGTCTGAGGCCAGTCTTGCGAACCTGAAGAGAGGGCGGACGTGACCGAAGAGACAGCAAGGGCGCTGATGTTCGATGCCTTGATCGTGGCGGTGTGCATCTCGACGGTGATGGCCGGCTTCGCGATCGGTATCGCCCTCATCCGGGCGGCGTGGAATGGGGAACTGAAGTGAAGAAATCGACGCTCTACTTCCGGGGCTTCCTATTCTTTATGACGATCGCTGTGATCGGCATGTTCGCTGGCGCTCCTGACGCAAGGATTGCTTCAGGACTGGTGATCGGGTGGGTTTGCTTTGCGGCCTCCGATATCCTGGAGGCTCTTGGCAAATGACCTGCATCGTCGGGCTTGTCGACAACGGGAAGGTCTATATCGGCGCCGACAGCGCGGCCACCACCGGTGACAGCATCGAGGTGCGCGCCAACCGGAAGGTGTTTCGGAACGGTCCCTATGTGATCGGCTTCACAGGATCCTACCGGGTCGGGCAGATGCTGGAATACATGGAGATGCCAAAGCCGACACGCAAAGACGTGATGGCGGACCTTGTGCTGAACGTCGTGAACAAGCTGAAGGAAATTTCTGGCAAAGACATCGATGAATTGCTGATCGGCCATGGCGGTCGGCTGTTCAAGATTAGTTCTGACTACTCTGTGGCCGAATATGCGTCCTACGCAGCCGCCGGAGAGGGCGGGCCGTATGCGATGGGGAGGCTTCATGGTGGCGCCGGTGCGCCAGGCGACCGTGTCCTGGCCGCGCTTGATGCGGCGCAGACCCACTGCAACGGCGTGCGTGCACCTTTCCACGTCGAGGTGGTGTGATGACCCGCTTCGAGGCCGGCTGTTTCATCGTTGCCGCGATCGCCATCGTGCTCGGGCTGATCAGTTCATTCTATCAGATGGGAGGCATTGGATGACACCCGACATTTCGAACCATGAGATCGAACGGTTAGCTAGGGATGCCGGCGGGATGGAGTACGGTCCTCGCACCTGGAATATGTCGTTCAAGCGCGACGCGCTCCATGCTTTCGCGAGATCGCTTATCGACCATGCTCTTTCAGCCGGCACCACGACGTCAATCAAGGCGCCTGCCGAGCGGGTGATTTCCGAAGAGCGCCTTGCCGAGCTGAACGCCACACTGGATCAGGCCTTCGATCTGATGTCGGCACCGGTCAGCGCCGATCGCGTTGTCTCTCTTCGGAGAAGCCGTTCATGACCACCTCATCACAACCCACCGAAGGAACGTTGGACGATTGCCCGTTTTGCAGCGGACATAAGCCGAAGCTTGACATCGTGCGTGATGGATATCGCGTGCACTGCACTTCTTGCGGATCGGCTGGCGCGCCGGAGTTCCATGGGCCTTCGTCGATGGCTTCTTCGCGTGAAAGGGCAATATCGGCATGGAACCGCCGCGCTCTATCCGCCCAAGAAGAGCCTGGCGAGGCGATGAGCTTCCAGAGTCGCGTTCAGCCGTGGATGATGGCCTGCTTTGGCGCCGAGATATCAGGCGACAAGGTGGAGCGCGGCGATCGGTTGCTCGAGGAAGTCCTTGAACTTCTGCAGTCGGGCGGATACGACCCGGCGCGCGTGGATGCCCTTCGTGATTATGTGTGGTCGCGACCGACCGGAGAGCCCTCTCAGGAAGTTGGCGGTGTCCAGGTGACCCTCGCTACCTACTGCCTTGCCCACGATCTCGACATGCACCAGGCCGGCGAAACGGAACTGGCCCGCATCTGGACCAAGGTCGACCAGATCAGGGCCAAGCAAGCCGCCAAGCCTGTCGGATCTGCGTTGCCGGTCGCCACTCTCACCAGCCCAGTTCGCGGTGTGGAAACTCTGGCAGTGAAGGGGCTGGAGCGGGATGGTAATCACGCCAAATCGGTTGCCGGATCGTACAGCATCGTCAAACACCTCAACCATTATGGCATGGTCGGCCCTGATGACTCGTTTGATGACTTTGGCTATCGCTTCAAAGGGTCACTCGAAAAATGCAGGGAAGCTGCCCAAGCCGATTACGAAACTCGCATCCGTTCGGCCCTCGCCCCCAGCAATCCCGAAGCGCCAGCCGTCCCAGCGAAGCGTTATTGCCAGTGCTCGAATAGCAAAACCAATCCCTGCAATGTCTGCGGCGCGCCGAAGTTCATCAATCCTGAATGGCTCAAGCGCAAGATCGAAGAGGACGGCGACGAAGGCGAAATCGGTGCTGGCTTTGAAATCTTCCCGCTCCCCGAAGCGCCAGCCTCCCGCGAAGTTGCTTGGCTGATCGAGCGCAAGGACGCATCGTTATTTCAGCAACCGCATTGGTACTATGAACAGCCGGACGGCTGGCATTCGTGGAGACCTAACGCGCACGAAGCCAAGCGCTTCGCCACCAAAGCCGAAGCCGATGCATACCCGGCTTACCAGATGATCGCCAGCGATCCAACCATCAGCACCACCGAGCATGTGTTCATCGGTTCGCTTCCCGAAGCGCCAGCCGCACCGGTGGGGGAATTCTTGGAACGCATCAACGACCTGATCACATCAACCTACGAGAAGGACGGTGACGGATACTACGATACACCGGTCACGATCCTCTTGCGAGACATCCGTTCCGCTCTCGTAGCCACCCCGCCTGCCCCGTGCTGCACCAACGCGGCGAAAGGATAATCTGATGGGCAGTTCCTTCACATGCAAGCTCAATCCTTGTTGCGGTGATCGCCGCAACTGCGAACCACCGCGCCAGTATTACGAGGATGCTAACGAAGAAGCGTCCGAGCCAGCCACCCCGCCCGGCCCAACAGGAGAGGCGGTGGATGGGGAGCTAGAGGCGATAGGGTGGCGCTATATCCCGCGCGGTAAGGCGAAGGGCTTTCTGTCCCGGAGCACGTGGCTTCGGTCAGACGGCGCACAGGTCTTTAGGACTGGGGGCCTTTGGTGCGCAAAGCTGGCGGACGGAACGCCTGTGCGCAACTGCGATGTAGCAGAACTTGCCGACATTCACCCGGCGCCTGACCGCATGGCTAGGTTCGGAACAGCCAAGCGAGCGATGAAAGAGATCGCCCACATCAGTCCCGCCCCAACATCGGCGATGGATGGGGAGGTGGTTAAGGCTCTGGTTGAGCGGCTTCGCAACGAGATCATCCGCCTCCGCGAAGAGGCGAATATGGATGATCGAGCCGCCGAAGTCAGCACAAACCCCGATGCAAAGCCCTGCTTCGTGGCGTTTGCTATCACCAAAAGAGAACGCGCCGATGACATCGAGGCTGCTGCACTCGCCCTCTCGGCCCAAGCCGTCCCAACATCGGCGGCTCTGGCAAAAGACACCTCGCGGTTTCGAAAGCTGTCAAACGTTGATGATGACACAGCTCCAACATCGGAGCTGGATGGGGAGACTGTTCTCCTAAAGCAGGTGGTAAATCCACTGTTCACCTTCTATCGCAATTGTAGATACAAGGTGGTCAATCGCACTGGATACGGGTTCCTGCTGGAAGATGAGCGGGGAAATCGTGCGACGGTGCACGAGAGCTTCATCGTTGACGAAGCCGCCCTCATTCCTGTGCAATCATGAGGTTACAGAAACAGCGTCACAACACAGCCGATCCCGCGCTCGGAGACTGCTTCCGAACCTGCATTGCAGTCATCCTTGAACTGGATCGAGACGAAGTACCTCTCTTCCTTGCCGGCGATGGGCCGGGACAGTCCACGGCAGCCGCCGAATGGCTACGAGCGCGCGGTTTCGACATTATCGAGACTTGGTTTGAAGCGGTTTCTCCCGCCGATGCTTTCGGTACCATGCACAAATGGCTGGGCGACGGGTACCCTTATCTACTCTACGGCGCGACTAGTCAGAATACATGCCATGCCGTCGTCGGGTGCGGCGCTGAAATGGTTTGGGACCCTTCGCATTATGACGCGAGGATAGTAGGCCCACTCCCCGGCTGCAATTTCTATGGCGGTGCCGCTGTATGGCGTGAAAGGACAGTTGCTGGAAGAAGCCTCGCCGCCCTCTCCAAGGCACTGGACACTAGGAGCTAGGAAATGCCCAAACGCAACCTGGGTAAGTGCACAGGTATCGAGGCCGCCCCCACGGTGGCAAAAGCCCGGTGTTATGTATCAAACGCACTTGGTGCTCTTGCTACATAAGACCGCAAAAGCCCGATCAGGAAATAGGAGATGCAGATGAGCATTCCCGCAGGCGAAGGTGCACGGAAAATTCCCCTGAAGCCAGGCTATTATTGGGCGAAGTGGCGGATAGCGACAGAGGGAACCCAAGATGGCGACGAGCTGACGCCCAGTGATAACTGGGAGATCGTCCAGGTCGTGGAGAACGATCCGGATTGGGAAATCCATCCAGCCGAGGAAAAGGCGATGTTCGTCTTCGTCTGCGGCGTTGGCGAGGCGCAATGGCGGGACGGATTCGTGTGGGGTGACTTCATCGCTCCGCTGGATAGCGGCCGGGGAACGTCGCCAGCCATCCTCTCCAACGCCCAAGCCGTCCCTGCCACCATGGGTGGGGCGGGGGAGATGGTGGCGATGCCGCGCGAGCCTACAGCGGACCATCTTCGCACGCTGTTCATGATGAATTCGTCCCTGCCGCGAACCACTGACGAAGTGAAGGCCGTGTACAGCGCGTTGCTGAACATTTCCGCCGCCCTCGCAGGAAACCCCTCTCTTCCCTCTGGTGGGGAGAAATCGTGATGAGCGCAAACCTTGCCGATCTCGATCCGATGCTAAACCCACGGCATCCACAGCCTCACCAAAAATACCAGACGCTATCCTTCCGTTGTCCGCTTTGCGGCAAGGGTGCAGTTCAGATTGATATCTGGTCAGGCCAAGCCGGAGATGTGGTGCTGACGACTGGCGCGCCGCCTCGCCGGCTGTGGCACGCAGAACAAGACGAGCACAAGGGTTGGGATTCGCTCACCATAACTCCCAGCATCGACGCCCGTGACCAGCCGCACAAGGGCTTTGACGGCAATCCGTGCCCTGGTTGGCACGGCTTCATCACCCTGGGAAAGGCTGTCCTGGCATGACCACCAGCAACGAAACACCCACCGCACCAGAATACCAGAACAGCAAGCCAGGCGAAGCGTGGAACGCGGCCTATGCTCTCCCTGTAGGGGATGCTGCCGAGGCGGTGGAGCCGGTGGCGTGGCAGACTAGACTCAAGCCGACCGGTGCCAAGCATTGGGGCGAATGGCATTTCGGCAAGATGACGGCCAGCCGTCACGGCTGGGATGTCGAAGAGCGCCCGCTCTTCGCCCACCCTCTCCCCAAGGCATCGATAGAGCCGGGAGTGGTGGAGAGCGCGCCATCGGATCTGATAGGTACAATCCGAAACCGTGTTCAAACTGGCGAATGCGACCTTCGAGACGTGGGGCAACTTCTGACGGGGAAATGGGATCAGGACGCACCCGCTCTTCTGCTCGACCACATAGCCACCCTCGGAGCGCGCGTCACGGAGATCGAAGCTGAGAACGCAGGGCTGGCGAAGGACAAGGCGCGGCTGGATTATCTGATCGCATTCGGGGCCCGCATAAGTTGGAGTAGAGACAGCGAGGTCTGTAACGTCTGGATAATGGGCGAATGCGACCAAGAGCCAGCCGAAGGCTACCCACAAAAGATCTACCATGATCCGCGTGAGGCAATAGATGCCGCCCGCGCTCTTCAGCCCAGCCAAGATCACCTCTCTGGCAGGGGAGGTGGCGATGGTTGAGACCAAAACTGAGGCAACCGCCACGCTCTACGACGAGCGCGGCATACCAATCGAGTATGGCGACGTCATCAAAGTGTACCATTTCACCGGCGCACGCCGCAAACGGCACTACATGTACAAGCAGTGTCTTGGCTTCAAGATGATCGGCAAGGGTTACGATGTTCCCTACATGAAGTTCGGGCACCTAAACCTTGCAACGGGAGCTGACGAAAGGAATGCATATTACTTAGAGTGCCCTGACGGGCGTATCATGCGTGACTACGAAATAGTGCAATCCATCAAGTGCGACCACGAAGAGCGTCCGCGATTACGCATTCCTACCGGCAACAAGGCCGAGGCCGCGAAATGACCGCCTCATCCGGCCCTGGCGGCAGTTATGAACGCCTAATCCTGGAGCCCCAAACCGGTTGGTATGTCGATTTCCGCAAGCAGCGCTGGTTTTGCGCCAGCCGAGACAAGCGGACGATGATCTGCAACAGCCAAGACGGCTACATGACCGCAGCTGACTACCGAACCTTTCGGAAGTGGAATTGGACGCTGGAACCTGGGCAAGGGGACTCCGCGGCATGATCAGAGTCGTCATCATCTGCCTGCTCCTCGCTGGCTGCGTGTCGACTCCGCCACGCGATTTGGCTCCTGATCAGATCGCAGCACTCGGGCCTCTTCTGAAGGTGAGCACCCATGATCGAGAACCCTGATGCCCCGACGCTTGAAGCTGTGAGACTCGGTCAACTCCGGAAGGAGGTTGAGGAGATCTATCGCAATGTCGAGCGCGCGGATTTCGCTGTCCGGCGCGCGGCCGCGGTATTCTTCCTCAATACCCATTCGCCGTCTTTACTGACCGGCGGGGCCGTTCAGGAAGCCCAGTATTCCTTAGAAGCGGCGATCAAGCACCTCGCTGAAGCGCAAACGGACCGGATGCAATTCTGACATGGAACTCAAGACCGGCGCCATCGTAAGGGTCGATGTTTCCAAGAAGAAAACCTGGATGGGCCATTTCCAGACCGGTTTTACCGGCATCCTAGGTCGAAACAGTTTCCAAAAATACGGAGGCAGCGATAACGAGTGGACGGTTTTTCATCCGAAACGAGGCGGCATCTCTTGGTACAACAGCGATGACCTGACAGTCATTGCTGAGGCGACACCTGAATCGGAACTGAAGGCGCGCAGATTGGAGGATCGAGGCAAATGATCAACGGCAAGAGGCTAATCGACATGGGCTACAAGCCTGGTCCGTGGTTCCCGGCGGCGATAGCGGCCGCTCAGAACGAGCACGGGCGCGGCGGCGATGAGGCGGCCATTCGCGCCGCGATCGATCGTCTTTCGCCGGCGCCCATTATTACGCGGGCACTCCGGGCGGCTGGCGAGCTACCGTTCAATCTCAACATTATCCCAGAGGACGAAGATGAGGTTGCGAACGCTGCCGCGGTCGAGGCTCACATGCGCGAGCTCATGCGGCTGCCGACCGTTGTCGCAGGTTCGGTCATGCCGGACGCCATGCCGGCCGGGTCGCAACCGGGGACAATCCCTGTCGGCGGCGTGATAGCGACCGAGAACGCCATTCATCCCGGCATGCACTCATCGGACATCTGTTGCTCGATGGCGGTGACGTTCTTTGGTGCGCACGTCAATGCCGCTTCCCTGCTGGACGCAGGCATGGAGCTTTCGCACTTCGGCGGAGGCGGGCGCCCGCGCGGAGAGCAGTTTCGTCCATCCGATGAGATCATGGCCGCTTTCGACGCAAACCCGTTTCTGAGGCCATTGAGTAGCATTGCAATCGAGCATTTTGCCACTCAGGGCGACGGCAACCACTTCTTCTATGTTGGGCGGTCCGAGCGGACGGGTGAGATTGCGCTTGTCACTCATCACGGCTCGCGCGGGCCCGGGGCAAAACTCTACAAGGCCGGCATGCAGGTAGCGGAGAGGCAGACGCGCGAAGCATCGCCGGACACTCCGCGCCACAACGCATGGATCGCAGCCGATAGTCAGGAGGGGCTGGATTATTGGGATGCCCTGCAGACCATTCGCGCATGGACTAAATCCAGCCATTTCAAGATCCACGACCTGGTGGCCGAAGCCGTCGGCGCCTGGGTGGATGAGGTTGGTCGCTTTTGGAATGAGCACAACTTCGTTTTCAAGAGGGGCGGTCTGTTTTACCATGGCAAGGGCGCGACTCCAGCGTGGTCTGATTTTGCCGAGGACGCATCAGGTCTTACCCTGATTCCGCTCAATATGGCCGAGCCGATCTTGATTGCGCGGGGGCTCGACAATCCGAAGGCTCTCGGCTTCGCGCCGCACGGCGCAGGGCGCAACTTCAGTCGCACGCAATACCTGAAGCGGCATGAAGGCAAGACGCCTGCCGAAATGATGGCCGAGCAAACGCCAGGTCTCGACATCCGGTTCTTCTCCGGCATCCCGGACGCTTCGGAACTGCCGCTAGCTTACAAGAACGCTGCAACCGTCCGTCGACAGATCGAGGAGTTCGGCCTGGCCGAAATCGTTGATGAGATCATGCCGATCGGCTCCATCATGGCCGGCGACTGGCAACAAGATGCGCCATGGAGAAAGAAGCGGTGACAAGCCGCCAAGATCGCATCGATAAAGGACTATCGACGGAACGCTCGGCCGCCGAGTTCTCGATCTCGGCTTCGCTGCAGCGCATGATCCAGTTGCCGCTCTTCACCGCGCTCGAGGAGAGTGGCGGCCGCGGGCGGCCGCGTGATTTATACGAGCGGATCGCTGACACTGCCGGCGTTGGCCTGGAAGCGCGGGCGGCCACGCGAGAGTGCGCGGACGGGCAGAGCTACAAGGTGTTTCAGCAGCAAGTTCGCTGGGCCAGGCAGACCGCCGTTGCTGAAGGGCTGATTGCCGGCGACCGCGGCGTGTGGGAGCTCACCGATGCCGCTTATGCCAAGCTCGGCAGGATCCGCCGCGGCGCCGTGGTGCTGATCTACTCGACAGACGAGGGCATCGCGTTGTGGGCGCACGCGGAGGACGCGGCAAGCCACATCGAGCAGGGAAGCGTCAAGTTGGTTCTCACTTCGCCGCCATATCCGGTGATCAAGCGCGCCTACGGCCGACTGTCGGTGCCGGAGTGGCTGCATTGGATGAAGCGCCTCGTCGCCATCTGGAAAGAACTGATCGCCGATGACGGAACGATCGCGGTGAACCTCATGGACGTGTTCGTTTCGGGCACGCCGGCGATATCGCCATATGTCGAGCGGTTCACGCTCTCGGCGATCGACGACGTAGGCCTGCACCTCGCCGGCCGCATGCCCTGGCACTCGCCGACAAAGCTCGGAAACATCGAATGGACCGCCAAGCGGAAGGTCCAGCCGAAGAACTCGCTTGAGCATGTGCTCTTGTTCTCAAAGTCGCCAAACCCGGCTTGGGACATTACCAGAATGGATCGGCCGGCGCGCGCTGCGCGCAGCGATCGCCAGCGCGAGGCAGACGCGGCGAGGCTGTCGACAGTGCGGCCATCAGGACACTCCATCAATGAGCGCGCGTTCATGAAGGCAGGTGCGCAGCCGCTACCAGGCAACCTCATAGTGGCCGGCGGCTCGGGTGGTGGGAGTTATGCCACCCGATGTCGCGCCGCGAGCCTGCAGCCGCACCCTGCGCGCTTCCCGGAGGCACTGCCGCGGCAGATCATCCTGCTCGCCACCGACGTCGGCCAGATCGTTTACGATCCCATGGCCGGCTCAAACATGACCGGCAAAGTAGCGGGCGAGCTCGGGCGCCGGTGGATCTCGTCCGAGCCGATGCTCGAATATGTGCGTGGCTCTGAGTTGAGGTTTACTTGATGGGCGAGATCGTTCTATTCCCGATCGATGAGCCACCGGCGCCGGTCCTGCGCTGGAAAGCCGTTGTTACCTATCGATCTGAAGAGGGCAAGAAGAACGTCGAGCACTTCCTCGAGGAGCTCGATGATCTGGCCGGACTGATCGAACAGGGGCCGGATTGGAACACGATCGTCGCCTGCGTGGTGACGCTCAATCGGGATAGCTCGCCGATTCCGAGGTTGACGATCGAGCAGTCGATGCTGATCTAACTATCAAAGCCAATTGTGGCGCAAACGGAGCTTGCTTGTGCAGGTAGAGGCTGCCGCTGAGAGTTCGCACCTCCCAGATAAGCCTGACCTCACGTGGATCGATGATTTCGTGGCGAGTGTCTATCGAGATGAGGTGATGGCAATATGAGCGTCGATCTGGTTTCCCGCGCACTGGCCTTCGCGACCGCGGCGCATGCTTCGGTTGATCAGCGGCGGAAATATTCAAACGAGTCGTATATCGTTCACCCTATTGCGGTTGCCGAGATCGTCAGGACGGTCCCACACACGCCGGAGATGATCGCCGCGGCCTTTCTGCACGACACGGTCGAAGACTGCGGCATAAAGATCGACGACATCGACGCGGAATTCGGAGTCCAGGTGGCAGAACTCGTCGGCTGGCTCACGGACGTGTCGGTTCCAGCCGACGGAAATCGCGCCGCCCGCAAGGCGATCGACCTGGCGCACACGGCCAAGGCGCCGCCGCCGGCCAAGACGATCAAGCTCGCCGACCTGATCGACAACACGCTGACGATCAAGGAACGGGATCCTGACTTCTGGCGCGTCTACCGGCACGAGAAACTGCGGCTGCTGGACGTGCTTCGTGAAGGCGATGCAACGCTATGGGCAAGGGCGGCCGCGCAGTGCGTCTAGAATAGAATTGGAAAGCATGTCTATTCTATCGGCAGATAGATGCTCCGCTGCGCGCACACGTCCTTGATGGCGCCGGCCTTGATCCGATCCGACCCGAACTGCATCACGCCAAAGCCGCCGCGGGCGGTAGCCGATCGCCTCAACAGCATGCCGTAGTAGGGCTGCATCCCGGTGTAGCCGCCAAAACTGTTCTTGGCGTTCACGAAGCCGCAGACTGTCACCATCTCACGGTCCCCGGTCTTGGCCGACGCCTTCATGGCGCCGAACTGGACACTACCAGGATCCTTCAGGCGGTTCGTGACACCTGTCTTCACCATCGCGATCAGTTCAGGAGTGAGGTCGACCGGCAAATAAGTGCCGGTCGCCTGCTGAGGGCTGAATGATGGCGTTGGTGCGGCCGTGGTGCATCCGGCGATACCGGCGCACAGGCAGATGGCAATGGCTCGGATCGAAGCCATCGAGATTCAAAGGCTGGCGACGGCCTTCGTCGCCTTGTCTTTGGCGTTCTTCACTTGCGTTTCAGACAGACCATACTTCTTAGCTGTCGTGGCTTCCTTCGGCAGCGCCTGAGGGGAGATCTGGCCGAGTCCCTCGCCGAGGAGAGACTCGTCGATAGACCTGATCTCGCGGAGCGCTTCCTTCACTGTGGTGATCAGAGCGATGGCGCGGAGACCGGTTGGAACGAGCTTTGCCGCCTCGGCTTGCTTGATGACCTCGTCGATCTCCGCGATTGTCATGATGGAAAAGTTGACGTTGGTGACCATGAGACTGTTCCCTGTTTTCGATGGGGAGTGTCAATGCACGGAAACATATGGAACGTCAATGACGCCAACGGTTTTCAGCGCATGCGCCTGCGCGAATTGTGATCACTGAAAGGCTTTTTAGAGGGAACAGCGAGCCACATCTTGGCAATACTGGACGGAAAAAAATCGTAACAGACGGAAAGCGCTTGGGGTTATTGGGCTTTAGCCAAATACCAGATATTGTGTTAACAAGAATCTTCCGTCTACATGTTGCGCTTGGTGGCGAGTGCGAGTCACAAGGGCTTCGAAACGTCGAATCAACACCGAGACAGAATCAGACCGATGACCCTCAAGGCCTACTTCCGATATCGCAGTCGATCATCGTCCTAACCGACGAGAACGACGTGCGTGCGGAGGGTGGCGCTGGTGTGGCCGGCAACTAGTCTCGAAAACTAGGCCAACCGAAAGGTTGAGGGTTCGATTTCCTTCACCTTCCGCCAATTTCTTAGGTGAGTTGGCTGAGTGGTAAAGCTCCAGGTTGCTATCCTGGCGAGGCTGAAAAGCTGCATAGGTTCGATCCCTGTACTCACCGCCATCGGGCGGGCTGGGCATGAGTGAGCCCAAGGAACTGTAAATTCCCCGTATCTGGCTGTGGAGGCGCGCATACCTCCCCCGCCCACCAGGACAAGAGCAGAATAAAAAAGGGGAAGCCGCTCGAACCCCGAACTTTCGAGCCCAAGCCGGGATGGTGTCCGGATATGAGCGGCCAGCCGGTGGGATGCCGGCATCATTGACAATCTACTGCAGGGTGAATCTTGAAGGTTTGCACAGGTTGCGGGCTTGAAAAGCCGCACACGGACTTCCGCAAAGACGCGCGGAAGCGATCGGGGATCGGATCGGAGTGCCGGAAATGCACCGCTGAACGATCAAATAGATGGAAGTCGGCAAACCCTGGTCGTGCGGCGGCCAATCAGGCGAAATACAGCAGGTCGAAGAAGAGTCCCGCTGCGAAGAAAACCTACAACGCTCTGTACTACCTCAAAAACAAGAAGAAAATTGATGAGCGTAAAGCTCAATGGGTATCTGAAAACCGGGATAAGGCGAGGGAACACAGTCGCTCCAATTCCCGCCGAATTAGATCGAAACCGAAGGGTCGGATCGACAACAACATCCGTCGAGCGATCAGTCGAGAGATTGTCGCCGGTTCAAAGGGTGGCAGAAGAACATTCAAGATTCTTGGTTACTCGCCGGCGCAGTTGATGGCGCATCTGGCGCGGCAATTTCAACCAGGTATGTCTTGGGAGAATTACGGCCCGGTCTGGCATGTCGATCACAAGATTCCGCTGTCGGCCCATCATTACAGCACGCCGGACGACGCCGATTTCAGTCGAGCATGGGCGCTGAAGAATTTGCAGCCAATGTTCGCTGCGGACAACATCCGAAAGAAAGACCATCTGTCGGAGCCGTTCCAGCCGACACTCTTTTGATGGAGACCGGCATGCGCGAGATGGGTCGCACCACAGCCATGGTGAAGTCTCTGCCGGCAGCCGGCGCACTGATCATCGTCCCCACAAGAGACATCGGCTTAACGGTCGAGCGCACCATTCTTGAACTGCGCGGGCCCGACGTGGATTCTCGTTGCAAGACGGCGGCGGTCTCCGAAGTCGCCGACATCGAACTCATCACGCCCGGGTTGCCGGTTTTCTTCGACCACACTTACGACGACATGACGCCGCGGGCGCTTCGTGAACAAGCGCACGCACGAGCGCAAGAGATCAACCGGCATTGTTGGCCGGTATCGGGGACTTAGCTACGGTGAACTGCATCCCGATCGCTCCTTTCGGGGGCCGACCCGTAATTTGCGTCGCCGGCGGGCCGTCACTGACACTCGGCCAGGTAAGGCATGTCGGGATCGCAAGGTCGCGGGATCTCAGCAGGGTGATTGCCGTCAACGACGCTGTCTACCCCTGCTGGTTCGCTGACGTCTTACATGCTTGCGACAAGCGATGGTGGGACCGTCATCACGGAGTGCCTCGGTTTCTAGGATTGAAAACGTCGCTTGAGCCCACCGGCTATCACGACGTGCGGATGCTGAAGAACACCGGCATCGAAGGGTACGACGAGTCGCCAGGCTGCATTCGCGGCGGGTCGAACGGCGGGTATCAGGCTGTTCACCTTGCTGCAAAGCTTGGCGCTCGGTCGATAGTCCTGGTCGGGTACGATTTCACACCGGACGGCGCGATGGACCATTGGTTCGGCCTTCACGGTGTAGGCGACGGACGACCGATGGACAAGAAATCGAACGTCCAGAACTGGCTTCGCATGTTCCGTGATCTGACCGACGAGCTTGGGCGCCGCGGAGTGAAGGTGGAGAACGCCACGATCAAGAGCTCGATCGACTGGCTCCCGAACATCAGCCTGGACGCGAAGTGGGCAAACTAAGACCCGTCGCTTCCGACACGCTCAATCCATCAGATCACTATCGGAAAGATAGCTTCCGCCGCGGACTCGAGCGGTGCGGATTTGAGGTCGGCCAACCGCCGAAACTTGATCCGGACCCATCCGATGTGCTGGTCATCTGGAATAGAGCATCGTCGAATGTGGCACTGGCTGAACGGTATGAAGAGGCCGGCGCCCGAGTCATCGTGGCCGAGAACGGATATATCGGCGCGGATCGGAACGGCTGGCAGCTGTACGCGATCGCATTAGGGCATCATCTAGGCGCGGGGGAGTGGCCGACGCGGCAGGACGACAGATGGGCGGCCCTTGGTATTGAGTTGCGCCCTTGGCGGCGCGCGGGCCGGGAGATTGTCATCCTGCCGCAGCGCGGCTTCGGTGAGCCGGGCATTGCGATGCCGAAGACTTGGGCCGAAGAAGTTGCGGAGCGGCTGAAGAAGGTCACTGACCGGCCTGTGAGAATTCGCTTCCATCCCGGGAAGGCACGCACCGACCCACTGCCCGATCTGCAGGATGCTTGGGCTGCGGTCACATGGGCCAGCGGGGCGGGGATCAAGGCTCTCGTAGCAGGCATCCCGGTCTTTCACGAAATGCCGTCATGGGTTGGCGGCACGGCCGCAAAGTTCGGCATCGAGGACATTGAAGATCCGTTCCTCGGTGATCGACTTCCGATGCTTCGTCGACTGGCCTGGTCGCAATGGACAGAGGCTGAAATCCAAGAAGGGACGCCGTTCAAGTGCCTTCTCGGGTAGCGGTCTATCACATCCCAGCGCATCGGCGATCCTTGATCGTTGCGCACGCAATGTTTGCTGGAATCGGAAAAATTGGCGACGAAGCCGTCTTGATACCGTCGAGCGAGTTTTCGGCGCCGGCCGCAGATGTCGCTGTCTTCTATGGGTTCGATCAGCCGCTGCAGAGTATCTTCCGCGCGTACCGCGCTGCGGGCCTGCCGGTGGTCCTGGTCGACATGGGCTATTTCGGCCGGCTCGAGCCGAGCAAATGGGCCGGGTTCCACAAGGTTTCCGTGAACGGACGCCATCCAACGGCCTATTTTCAAAGCAGGCGACACGACGGCGCCAGAGCATCTCGGTTTGGCATCGACCCGAAAGAGTGGCGGACGGGGAAGTCAATCCTGGTTGCGGGCACAAGCGACAAGGGCGCACTGGTCGACGGCTTTCAGCCTGAGCAATGGGAACGGTCGGCGATCGCCGAACTCCAGAAGCACACGGACCGCCCGATCGTCTATCGGGCAAAGCCAAGTTGGTTGGGCGCGGCGCCGATCGCCGGCGCCACATTTGAACACACCAGGGACGACGTCCTCCTTTCACTGCGCGACTGCCACGCGGTGGTGACCCATCATTCTAACGTCGCGGTCGACGGGCTGATCAACGGCATCCCGGCCTTCTGCGTTGAAGGCGTCGCGACGCCGCTAGCATTGTGGGACCTGGCGTTGATCGAAAGCCCCAAGACCGAGGGCGATCGTGAACGTTGGATCAACGACATCTCGTACTGTCAGTTCGATGTTGCCGAGATGGAAGCTGGCATCCCATGGCGCCATTTGAAGGATGAGGGCCTAATTCCTTGAGAGTCTGCTTCCACGCTTCCGACAAGCCGCGCGAGCGCCTCTTGGCTGATGCTTTCATCCGCGGCTGCATCGAGCATGGCGACGAAGGCTTTGTGAGGCCGCTTTCGGAGGACATCCAGGTTGCCACCGACTGCGAAGTGGCGGTCATGGTTGGCGTCAAAAGCCGAGAACTGATCAGAGCATATTGGGCTGCCGGCGTTCACACTGTGATGCTGGACAAGGGGTATGTGCGGGCGAGCGCAGGCGGCCCGGTCAAGGTCTGGGAATACTGGCGCATCGCAGTGGATGGTCATCACCCGACCCGCTATTTGATGTCGACCAATCATCCCAGTGATCGCTTCGACAAGCTTCGCTTGAATGTCCGTCCGTGGCGCGTTGCTGGCGACAGCATCGTCATCGCTGGGTCATCGGCGAAGTATCACGCCTTCTATGGCCTGACCGATCCGACATCGTTCGCACAGAAGCTGGTCAAGGAGATCAGCCGGTTCTCTGAAGGGCGCGAGATCGTCTACCGGCCGAAACCGAGTTGGAAAGAGGCGATCGCAGTCCGCGGTGCCAGATTCTCGTTCGGCGAGGGTGAAACGATCGACCAGGTGCTTGGTGGCGCCTACGCAATGGTGACGCACGGCTCAAACGCCTGCTACGAGGCTGTTCTGGCCGGCGTGCCGTGCATCGTCCTCGGAGACGCGGTGGCGAAGCCGATTTCATCAATTGAGGTCGAGGTACTCGGCAATCTCATCCTGGCCGACGATGCGACCAGGCAGCAGTGGCTTCACAATCTCGCCTACCATCAATTTACGATGAGCGAGATGGCTGAAGGCCAAGCTTGGCAGATAGTCCGGCCGCTCATTTATGGATAGGTCATGAAGCCAAGCAACGAATACTTTGCTGCCCTCGAGGACAGCAAGCGACATCACGCGGTCCATAAGACCTATTCCGGCAAGTTCCTGCGGCCGCACGCTCCGTTCATCAAGGAGATCATCGATCGACTCGGCTGCACGTCGATTCTGGACTACGGTTGTGGCAAAGGCAGCCAATACGACTGGCGGAACGCTGACGATACGGGGTCTATCCCGGTCGGCATGACGATCGAGGAATTCTGGGGCGTTCCGGTCACCAAATACGACCCGGCCTATCCGCCGTTCGCCGCCGAGCCCGTTGGCGAGTTCGACATGGTCATCTGCACGCATGTCCTGGGGTCGATTCCAGTCATTGACCTGCCATGGGTGGTCGACCGCCTCTATTTGCTGTCGAACAAGGCTCTTTACATCGCCGAGAAGATCGCGCCGGTGAAGAAGAAGGTGTTCCAGAGGCCGGATCTTCACCCGTTCGGTTGGACCGCAACTCGTTGGGCGACGGCTCTCAAGCGCGAGAAGAACATCGAGGTGATCTTGTCTGTGCGTGAGAAGAGCACTGACGGTGCGTTCATCGAGCGATACCGCCTATGAAGATCCGTGTCCTCGGGGCAGGCTGGTTCGGTTGTTCGGTCGGGCTGTCGCTGATCGCCGGCGGTCACGATGTCGAGATTCATGAGAGCAGTGGCCGCATCTTCAACGGTGCCTCCGGCAACATCCCGGCCCGTCTTCATCTTGGCGCTCCGCACTATCCGCGGTCGTCAGTGACGCAGAAGGCTTGCCAGGAACACCAAGCGGAGTTTCTCGCTCGGTACGGCCAGTTTACACGCTCCATCCCGGTGAACATCTATGCCGTCGCGCGCGATCACTCGCTGATCGATTTCGGCACCTACACGAGGATCCTCCGCGATCAGGTCGAGTTCCTTACCCTTTACGATCCGGCCGAGTTCGGCCTGACCTATGTCGAAGGCGGCGTGATGCTCGGTGAGCGCCATATCGTGGTCGACGACGCCAAAGCCTTCTTTGCCAAGGAACTCGACGGCGCGATCAAGTTCAACACGCCGATCGGTGAGGTGGATAGCAACGACTACGATCTCACGGTTGACTGCAGCTTCTGCGCCAATGACGGCGCCGGCGTCGATCGCTACGAGCCATGCCTGGTGGTCCTGTTGAAGGGGCCGACGGACAAGTCGGTCACGATCGTCGACGGGCCATTCCCCAGTCTTTACGTCTGGAATGAGGATCTCGGCCTGTCGAGCCTGTCGTCCGCGAAATGGACGCCGTTTTCGAAGACCTGCAAGACCTGGGGCGAGGCGAAGGCCTTGCTCGACGGGCTCAGCGCCGCCGACATCGAGCGGCAGGCACAGTTCATGATCAGCGACATGGCCGGCTTCTATCCGGCAGTGCGTGATCTCTACCGGGTGGAGGACTACCGCCTGAGCATCCGCGCAATGCCGCTTTCTGGGTCGGACAGTCGTTTGGTCGACGTCGTTCGCGTCGGCGAGCGTGCGCTGAGGGTTCGCGCGGGCAAGATCGACGCTGTGATCCAGGCCGAGAGGATCATCAAGGGGATGATTGATGGGTAAGATTAACGCCCGGGAAGTCAATTTCCCGGACGAGAACGGCAAATATGATGTGCTGGGCTATTCTGTTTGCTTGAAGGTCATTACGGAGTGCCAGGATCCAAGTGGACCTACTGAGCCATATGCGCGTGGGGAGGTTGTCAATTTGATCCTCTGCGAGCGCGGGTGGTGCGAGGATGCGCATGAGCCAGTGCCGGTCACAAGGCACGAGGTTGGCCTGCTGATCGAGGAGTTGAAAAAGCTCCACACAGAAATGGCATGACCATCGTCATCACGGGCTGGCGCAGCGCTATAGCCGAAGAATTCCGCCGGCTCCTCCGCTCGGCCGAGGTAACCCTCCACGGCAAGCCGATGGAGCCGAACTTCCCGGTCGACGTGCAGCGGTATCTGTTCTGTCAAGGCCTGCTGCGGCCGAAGAAAATCGAGGACCAGACCGAGGCCGAGATCAAAGAGGGGATCGAGGTCAACTACGGCTCGATCGTTCTGGCCTGCGACCTGATCTTTGCCGCAAACGAGTTCGCCAGGGTCTGCATCATTGGTTCCGAAAGCGCCTACCGTGGCTCGTTCGACGAGAATTATGCGTCCTCCAAAGCGCTCATCCACCGGTACATCGAAACCAAGCGCCTGTCGCCTCATCAACAGCTTGTCGGCATTTCCCCGGGGATCATCGGCGACTGTCGCATGACAACATCACGGACCGACGTCCACAATCTCATCCGGCGACGCGACGAGCACCCGAAGAAGAGATTCCTCGAGGCGCGCGAAGTCGCCTTGATGGCCAGATCTTTGCTCTATTTTCAGCCGTACATCTCCGGGACGATTGTCCGGATGCACGGCGGCCTCCAGTAACCAAAAGGATCGCTGATGACTGTTCGAGTCTGCTCCCTCTGCTGGGGCACGGCATGGGAGCGCTACGGCCGCACGTTCGCCCAGACTTTCGCGGACAACTGGCCGGCCGACGTCGAATTGGTCATGGTCACGGACCGCTTCATTGGTCTCCCGCGCGGCAAGCAGGCGCCACTCGAACTGATCAGTGGCTATCGCAGCTTCCTGGACCGCTGGAGCAGCGACGTGACCGCGATGGGCCATCGGGCGCCAGTTGGGACGAAGACGAACGAGAACGGCTATTCCTGGCGGCATGACGCTGTGAAATGGATGCCGCAAGCGCTGGCGCCGATCGCCGGCATCGACGGGCTCGAAGACGGGGATATCTTCGTCTGGTTCGATGCCGACACGGAGACAACGGCGCCGGTTCCGGCCGGCTGGATCGAATCGCTGCTCGGCGACGCCGACGTGGCCTGCATACGGCGCCCCGCACGCCATACTGAAATCGGCTTCTACGCAATGCGCATCGGGCCACTCACGCGCCGGGTGTTACGCCTGTTCGCCGACTTCTACCTCAATGACTCAGTTTTCAAACTCGCTCAATGGCATTCCGCCTTCGTCTGGGACCGCGCGGTTGAGGCCGAGCCGGACCTCAAGATCCGCGACGTCAACCCGGCCGGCGCCCGTGGTCATGCCTGGCCAGAAACTCGCCTTGCCGAGTGCACTTCACACCACAAGGGCAAGAGGAAAGACCAGTGAAGCCCAAGCATGCATTCTACGTCGGCTTCGACGCGCGTGAGGCGGCCGCTTTTGCGGTCACCAAGCACTCGATCCGACGCCATCTCGTTACCCCTGTACCGGTCTATGGGCTCGTTCTTTCCAGCCTGCGCGCGCGCGGCCTGTACAGCCGGCCGACAAGTGTGAGGGAAGGGCGCCTGTGGGACGACATCTCGGGCGCTCCCATGGCTACCGAGTTTGCGATTTCCAGATTCCTTTCGCCGATTCTGGCCGAAAGCGGCTGGGCGATATTTATGGACAGCGACATGCTGGTCCGATCGAACCTCGAAAGGCTTTTCAAAGCTCTTGACCCCTCGAAGGCCGTGATGGTTGTGAAACACAACTTCCAGCCCGCCGACGGCATCAAGATGGACGGACAAGTCCAGACGAAATATTCGCGGAAGAACTGGTCGAGCGTCTGCGCTTTCAACTGCGATCACCCGGCCAACAAGGCGCTGACAGTCGATCTGATCAATACCGTACCCGGGCGTGATCTTCACGCCTTCTGCTGGCTCGAAGACAAGGATATCGGCGAATTGGACGCGTCGTGGAATTGGCTCGTTGGCCATTCCAGTGAAGAGATCGAGCCAGACGTGGTGCACTTCACGGACGGGATTCCGACGATGTCCGGCTATGAGGACTGCGCTTTCGCCGATGAGTGGCGAGCGGAGCTCGAGCGCTGGGCGGCATGAGTCCGCGAGGATTCGGATCGCCGCTGAAACCGGCGACGGCCATCGACTATGAGGCGATCAAGCGACAGGCTTTCCGCGACCAGGGCATCCTGATTGTGCGAATGGACGATCCGAAACTGTCTTGGGCCGATCGAGAAATTCTCCGCGCTGTTGGTGAGCGTCTTTATGGAGCGCCTAAGCCGGCCGGGAGATAGACCATGGGCGGCATTGGCAGCGGAGGCAACGGGCGACTAACCGACGCGGAGAAGCTCGCGAAAGGAACGTTCCGTTCAGACAGGACAGACGAGATTTACGCCGCCAAGGCGGCCGAGAAGGTCATCACGGGCCCGTGGCTGACCACCATTCCCGAGCCGACCATTCCGCTGAATGAAGTCGGTCGCAAAAAGTACGACGAAATCACTGCACTCCTCTTCGCTGGCAACAAGCTGACCAAGGTCACATGCGGCGACTGTGAACGCATGGCGGTGATGCATCAACAGATGCACGAGAGGCTGACCGCGGGGAAGTCGGTCTCGATGGATCTTATCAAGCGCATGGATGCGATCAGCGTGAGGCTCAGGATTGCAGAAGATGCGCCAGCGATCGCGAACCCGAACCAAAAAAACCGGTTCGACGGTTCGGGGTTCTCAAATTCAAGGGCTTCGCCGTTCCGACTGCGTGCTGGCAAATCTGGAGCTGGAGAACTCTGATACTGGCGAGATAACGAGCGTCCCCGATTACCCGGGGATTGCCCGCCTATATGCTGAAGCGGTCGCATCTGGACGGCTTCCGACGAACCGGCTCATGGTGGCCGCAACGCAACGCTACCTCGACATGCTCGAGATGGCGGAGCAGCCCGGCAACGATTTTTACTATGAGCCCAAATTCGTCGTCGACTACTGCCTATTTGGCGAGCGCCTGCAGCACTTCGAGAGTGGCAACTGGGAAATCAACCAAGTCGATGCCGAAGGTAACGTCGACCCACATATTATCCTCGAACCGTTCGAGATATGGATCGAATCTGCGATCCATGGATTCCGCCGGCGCCTGAATGGCACAAGGCTTGTTGAGACAGCGCTGGAGTTGATCCCGCGCAAGAACGCAAAGTCTCTGCGCGCCGCGCGCGCCGCACTCTTCGATCTTTGCTGCTCTGGCGGCCTGGCGCCGGAAATCCCGATCGCCGCAGCGTCGGCCAAGCAGGCTGATGACACTCTCTTCGGGGATATCCTGAAGATGGTGAACAATGACGACGAGCTCCGGGCTCAGTTTGGCCTGAAGGTCACCAAGGAGGAGATCAGCCGCGGCGACGGCCGTATCTTTAAGCTCACATCGCTTGGCGAGAAGCAGGACGGTCTCAACCCGAGCCTGGCGCTCTTCGAAGAAGGTCACGCCGGCGCCGCGTCCGTCTACAAGGTCGTTGACTCCGCCTTCGGTGCGCGGCCGAACGCGCTTCGCCGAATGATTACCACGGCTGGTTACCGCGCAGAGGGTCCGGCACACGAACTTCTCGTCCAGGCGACGATGATTTTGGAGGGAAAGGCCGAGGACTTCACGTTCTTTGCCGCCATCTATACCCTCGATCGCGAGGACTACACCAACCCCGAAACGAATGCGATCGACTGGGACAAGCTGCTCACCGACGAGACGCTGATCGCCAAGGCAAACCCGATGTACCGGGTCAGCCTTGACCCGATCAAGATCAAGGCGGCGGTCCTGCAGGCTCACCGGTTGCGCCCCGATCTTCGCGGAGAAATTGCCCGTACGCGGTTCAACATCTGGACCGGCGCCGGGATGACGCTGATTGAGCCGTCCTCCTGGGCGGCCTGCCAACGGAAAAAACTCGACCTTTCAGATTTCCTTGGGTGGAAATGCTGGATCGGCGTCGACTTGGCGCAAGTCCTCGACATGTGCGCGATCTCGCTGCTCTTTGAGATGCCGACCGGGGAACTGGTTGTCTTTTCGCAGTTCTACTTGCCGGAAGAGTCGCCGACAGCGCAGAACCCAGACTTGGTCGACCATCTCGCCCTTTGGGAGGAGCAAGGATACCTGATCCTGACGCCCGGGCCGCTTGCAGACCACGATCGGGTGAGGGCGGACGTCGAAGTCTTCTGCGACATGTTTCAGGTCCAGGTCATCGCCTGCGACCCTGCTCAGGCCCACAACACGGTGAAGCATCTGTGGGACGGCAACAAGCCGGTGATGGTCTATCCGAACTCGGCGAAGACGATGACGCCGCCGGTGGACGACATTCTCGGCCGCATCGCCGTTCAGACGATCTGGCACGACGGCAACCCGGTGCTAGCCTGGAATGCGCAGAACGTGCACGGCGATCGCCGCGGCAACGGGCTGATCATACCTCGCAAGGACAAGGAAAACTCGCCGCGGAAGATCGACGGTTTCGTCGCTCTCTGCTTCGCGAACGGCTGCCGCCTGCAGCCTGGAGAAGCCAAGCCGGCCGGAGAAGTCATCGGGGCGTCTTCTGACCCCTATCTGACGCGCGGCATCATCGGCTTTGATCAAATGGTGGTAGGTGGCGATGTCTGACATTGAGACTGCTACCGTCGAGACCGATGAGCGCCAGCTCGACTTCTTCACGAAGTCGCACGGCGAAGAGATGACCATGGCGGAGTTCTCGTCATGGATCGGCCAAAACTACGGCGGCATGGGCGTCATGCAGGCGCTGCAGCAGGCGGCATTCATGCTCGGCTGCGATGTCATCGCCCAGGACATCGCGAAATCGACGCTACGCCTGCGCGAGCGGCTTATGAACGGGACGTCGCGGGTCGTTCACCCGGAACAGCACGAGATCGCGGCGCTCCTCGCAACGGAGCCGAATCGCCGCCACACCTGGTACGAATTCAACGAGATGATGGTGCTTTGGCGCTGCCTGACGTCGAATGCCTATGCCGGCGTGCTGCGCAACAACACTGACGACCCGCTCGAGCTCATTCCGTTCCAGACTGGCCGGGTGCGGGACAAGATCGAGGGCAGAGACGTCTTCTACGACGTGACCGCCGGCACCATGCAGGAGCAAGCGCTGCTCGGCTCGGTCTCGCGGACCTTCCACGAGCGCGACATGATCCACGTTCGCGGCCGCATGCTTGACGGCATGGAAGGTTACTCGACGCTGTCCGCCGGCAAGACCACGCTGGAGACTGGCGCCGCGATCGAGGACTACCGCGGTCACCTCTTCAGCGAAGAAGGTCAGATGCGCGGCGTGTTCACCCGCAAGGGCGTCGAGCCGCTCCCTGAGCCGCAATTCCAGCGGATTCGGCAGCAGTACAAGATATTGATGAACAAGTTCCGCCAGTTGACGGAACCGATCATCCTTGAAGGCGACGTGGAGTTCAAATCCATCTCGTCGAAGCCGGATGAGATTGAGCTCACCAAGCAGGTTTCCGCCCAGATCAACGCGACTTGCCGCCTGCTGCGCGTCCCGCCGTACAAAGTCTTCCAGATGGACGGGGTGAAGTACGACAATCTCGAAACCGGCGAGAAGATGTATGTCGGCGACACCCTGATTCCGGTCGCCAAGCCGTTCGAGCAGCGGTACGGCAAGATCCTGCTGAGCAAGAAGGACCGGCTTCGGTATTTCCTTGAATACGATCGCTCGGAGATGACGCTACGCGATCCGAAGAATGAGGCCGAACGTGTCATCAAATCCTCCGAGCGCGGCCTGATCACTGCCGACGAGGCTCGCGCGGTCCTGGGCTACAACCCACTGCCGAACAAGCAGGGCGAGACCCGTACCATCCCGGTCAACATGACAGTGGTCGACGCCGACGGCAAGGTGCTGATCGGCGGCAAGGCGGTCGAGCCTGACAAGAACAAGCCGGCCGACGATGCGTCCGCCGAAGACGACGCCAAGAGCAAGACGGCTCTGCGGCTGGTCACCAACAACTAGGAGTCTCCCATGGCCAAGTTCAGGAAGGCCTCCGCTGATGAAGCGCAGGCCAAGCGCAAGGACCATGTCCGCGACAGTGATCGCGGCCTGGTGATGGTCAAGGGCTTCAAGTCCCCGCCGTCGTGGAACAAGGACACTCGAAGCGCTCGCTTCATCATGACGAGCGAGAGCGTCGACCGCTATCGTGATATTGTGGTTCAGGCCGGTCTAGACATCGATCGCTTTCTCGAAAACCCTCAGGGCCTCCTCTTCCACAACAGTCGTTCGTGGCCGTGTGGCCTTTGGTCGGACGTGACAAAGGTTCTCAGCGGCCGGCCGAAGCGCACCGAGGGCAATCTCGATTTTCTTCCGGAAGGCACTGACGAAGATGCAGATCGCGCCGCACGCCATGTCGCGGCCGGATCGTTGCGCACCGTATCGATCGGGTTCAAGCCGAACTGGGAAGACATCGACTTCATTCTCGATGATGACGACGACTGGACCGGCGGCTTCCGATATAACTCTTCGGAATTGCTCGAGTGTTCTCTTGTACCAATTCCTGCACAACCCGATGCTTTGGTCAAGGACGCTGGCGGAGACCTGACACTCGCTCGCGAGTTGATCGAGGAGATCCTCGACACCTACGCCAAGACGCCTGAAGGCCTGCTCGTCCCGATGGACGAATACCGGGCCAAGCACTTCGACCTGGGTGCGAGCCGGTCGACCTTCATCATCGACAAATCGCTTGCCCCGGCCGCCCGCACCTTTGTGCCGGCCGCCGACATGGAGTTGAAGGCGACCACGGACGCTGAAGCAGCCGCCTTTGTGGGCGCCAAGGTGACCGTCAATCCTGCGCACGCCGAGAACAAGAACTATCCCTTTTCCGACTGCCTGGACAAGGCAACCGGCGAAGTGATCGACAGCTGGATCGTCCCAGAAGGCGAGAACAAAGGCGTCCATGCCTTGGCCGTTGAGTTCCTCACGGACGCCTGGAGCGGCATGTTCCGCGGCATCAAGGCGGACCGCTTCCTGCTTGCCGAGAAGGCGGAAACGCCGAAGCCTGCCGAAAAGTGGGCAATGCCAAGCCACCTTGCGGGAAAGTTTACGCCTGAAGAGGACGTGGAGTTCGACAGGATTGCATCATCAGACGGTCATGAGGCAGCCAGTGCTGCAGTGGCGGTCAAGAACATGCGTTTCATCCAACCTGAGCGGGTCTTGGCCGAAGTCGAGTCCATCCGGGCACAATATGGCGATGATGCATACGCAGCCGCCATGAAAGAGTGGAATGACCACGAAAAAATGGCCAATCTTCCCAAAGATGACGCGCCCGAAGTTGATCTGAAGCAGGCCGGCATTGATTCAATAGTGATCGGACTCGACACGACTGAAGCGACGGAAAAGCTCAACGCGCTGCAGCGCCTGGCCGAATCCGTTGGCGCGACCTTGAGCCGGTTCTTCGGACCCAAGGTCGAGAAAGAGAAATCGGTGGAAATCGAACCGGTCGAGACGCCGGCGCCGCCCAGCGCCGAGGACATTGCAGCCGCCCGGGAGATGGCAACAGCCAGCATCCAGCGCCTCGTCAACAAGGGTCTGATCCAGGCCTAACACAACGCATACCGAATTCCCTGCCGGGCAACCGAGGGATCAACAAGCCGCTCCGAACAGGGCGGCTTTTTTCATGAGCACAGAGGAGATTCCAATGCTCGCAATCCTGAAAGCCCGGCTGAAAGATCTGGTCGGCGAAATCAAGGCCCTGACCGACAAGACGGACATGTCCGCCGACGACTTTGGCACCCTGAAGACCAAGAACACGGAGGTCGAAACCCTCGAGGGCCAGATCGCCGAGCTCACCAAGTCGGAAGAGGCCCGCGCCCGCGCCGCACTGCCGGCAAACACGCCGGTCGACGAGACCGTTCGCGCAGCCGCCCAGGTCAAGAAGGAACTGACCACGGTCGAAAAGATCGGCGTCATGGTCTTCTCGATGGCCAAGACCTACAAGGCAACGGGCGTCCGCGGTGCCGAGGCGACCTTCAAGGCCATGGACGAAGCCGGCTATGGCATCGTGGCAAAGGATTTCGCTGGCGCTCAGGCGCGCGCCCTGAATTCGGGCTCAGCTTCCGCCGGTGGCGTGCTGCTCCCCGAGGACATGGCGAGCGAAGTCATCGACATCCTTCGCCCGGCGACGACCTTCCTCCGCGGCAATCCTCGCCGCATCTCGCTTGCCCACGGCGCCTACAAGCTGCCGGCGGCGGCTTCCGGCGCTGCGTCGAACTGGCGCGGTGAAGGCCAGGCCATCCAGACCAGCCAGCCGAGCTTCAAGGACATCAGCCTGTCCGCGAAGTTCCTCGACTCCATGGTCCCGCTGACCAACCAGTTGATCCGCTGGTCGCTCTCGGACGTCCGCTCCTGGGTCGAGCGCGATATGGCCGCGTCGATGGGTACGGCGCTCGACATGGCCGCCTACTTCGGTGACGGCGGCGTGAACATGCCGCTCGGTATCACCAAGATCACGGGCGTTACCCGTCTGGCCGCCCTGGGTGGAACCGCCCCGACCATTGCGCAGATCGAAACCGGCGCTGCCGCGATCGAGCTGTCGATGGAAGGCCGCAACCTGCTTATGGCCGGCGCGGCATGGGTTATGGCACCGCGCACCAAGACCTACCTCGCCAACCTGCGCGGCGCCGGTACCGACCAGAAGATCTTCCCTGAGATCAGCATGGCGGTTCCGACCTGGCGCGGTCGTCCGGTGTTCCTGACCACCCAGGTCTCGATCGTCGGCGGAGGCACCACGGACGAGTCGGAGATCCTGCTGGTCAACTTCGACGACATCCTGTTCGGCGAAGGCGCTGGCATCAGCTTCGCGGTGTCGACGGAAGCCACCTACGTCAAGAACGGCGTTGTGGTTTCTGCCTTCCAGAACGACCTCACCCTCATCAAGGCCTCGCTCGAGGCGGATGTGGACATGCGGTACCTGGAAGCCGTCGCTGTTCTCACTGGGGTGCGGTGGGGCGCGTAAGCGCCTCACTCGACCTCCTCAGTCAAAGGGAATAGCCAATGTTCATCGTCAAGAAGACCGGCCTAGTGCCGGTCACGGACGGGCGCAACGCCAGCGTCTATGGCGTTACGCCCGCTCAAGCCCGCGAGATGCTCAAGAAGGGTCTCGCGGAGCTCTTCCCGATTCCGGAAGGGATCGAAACGATCGAAGTCGCCGACTCGGTGGCCCCGAGAGCTCCGGCGGCCGCGGTCGAAGAACCGATCGTGGAGATTCCGGAGGACTGGGCGACACTCCACCACCTCCAGAAAGTGAAGCTGGCCAAGGCAATTGCGGGCGATGGCTTCATCGTTCCCGAGGGCCAGAAGCCGGCCGAGGTCGCCGAACAGGTGATCTCCGACGAAGTTCAGCGGCGCGCCGCTGCTGCAACCGATTTGGCTTGATCGGCAGTTACAAAAGCATAGAACAAAACGAGCCCGCCGAGCATTGCAAGTGCCACGGCGGGCTCTGACCAAACCGAACTGCCTAAGGGTTCAGTGGCTATCAAATTCAAACCATGCTCCGTCGCTGGCTGCAACAGAAATGCTCACCGCATTGCAAAGGGAGCGGGTGGTTTCTGCAACCTTCATTGGAAGCGGTTTAAGAGACACGGCGATCCGAACGGCAAGAACTGCATGCGCGGGGAGCGCATTGCGTGGTTGCTTGGCTTCATCGACTGGGAAGGTGATGGCTGTCTACAGTGGCCGTTCTACCGAGGTCCGGATGGGTACGGCCGCACGCGATACGAGGGGCAGGAGAATACGGCCCATCGCGTGATGTGCATTCTGGCGAATGGGCCGCCGCCAACGCCATGGCATGAGGCAGCTCATAACTGCGGAAAAGGTCACGAAGGTTGTGTCCATCCGAAACATTTGAGATGGGCGACGACGTCTGAGAACCAGATGGACAGGGCTGCGCATGGAACCTCGAATAGAGGCGAGCGCTGCGGAAACTCCAAACTTACCGAAGCCGACGTGAGGCTGATCCGGTCGCTGACCCATGCGACCTACGCAGAATTGGCCGTCAGGTTCGATGTGTCTCCATGGACCATCAGCAGAGCGGCAAGAAAAATCGATTGGTTCTGGCTCGAATAGCCACCGATCTCACAGCATCTTCGCAAGAAGAGCGGCCGTTTAGCCGGCCATGAAGCCATGTGCGAACGGTCGCACACAATCCAAGGAGAAATAAAATGAGCAGCAGAGACAAGTTTCTTAACGGCGGAGCCTATTGCCGCACAGTCTTCCAGGCAATCAACAAGACGGCCCTGGCCGCTGGCACCGGTGATGCCACCGAAGTCGACTGCGCCTGGGTCGACCGCATGCTCGACAATGTTGGTATGGCGCTCTCCGCCAAACTGGTGATCACGTACACCGCAGCGCTCGAAACCGGGGAAACCCTGAGCTTTGCCGGCAATTTCCAGGATGCGTCCGCGCTTGCTGGCACCGGCGCGGCGGACTATTCGACCGCTTTTGCGGCGGCCGTTGTCGCCACCGGCGACTCGGGCGGTTCGACCGAAACTGGCACCTACGAAGTCGACGTTGACCTCGCCGGCGCCCGCGAGTTCATCCGCGCGCAGATCACCCCGAACCTGTCCCGCGGCGCCACCGACACCTGCGAATGGTCGGCCAGCCTCGTGCTGTTCGGCGATCACCGTCAGCCCTCGACCCAGGCGACCTACAGCCTCGGCAACGCCAACTCGATCTAACGCCAATGAGATGGCGGGCCTCGCGCCCGCCATCCTTCCAAGGAATGACGATGATACGGGACCGCTATGTTGCTCCAGCCGTGAAGCCGGAGTCGAAGAAAGACCTTAAGCCTAAGCCGGTCACCCGGCCGAAGGGCAAAGAAGCCGATCGCACTGTTCGAGACATGGCCGCCTCCCGCGGCAATTACAAATCGCGGTGATCACAGAAGCCACGCCCATCGCTTGCGGCTGATGATGTCGCCGACATGGCCGCGACTGATGCCTACCCGGATTGCGATATCCTCATGGGTGATTTGACCGGCAAGCCTTCGAATCTCACGGACCTTTGCCTCAGTTATCCTGGCACTGCCGTTTGCTCGTCCGCGGTTCGACGTTCCGTCTTTCACACGATCCAATTGGTTCCGCTTTGGCGTTCCCCAAAATAGATGCCCTTGGTTGATGCAACCGAGATGGCCGCACCCGCATGAGTGCAAAGCGTAGGGCTTTCCTTCTGGCACCGGTCCGTGGGCGCGTTCGCACATCACCCGCGTGGCCAAAAGCAACTGGCCTTCTAGCCACACTTGACCGTAACCTTGCGGATTGGTTGTAAACGGCCAAGGCAGACAAGTTTCACTGACGTATGATACGTGCTCTTCTAGCCATTGGAGCGCGTAGCCATCTGGAGTTTTTCCTCCCAACGGATCGCCGTGGTTTCTCCAGCGAGACCAGTGATTGCCGCACCATCCGCGGGCGCCAGATGCGCTCCAATGAGCGTTCTTGTTGCAGCCATCGACGGAACATGATTTGAAAGCTTTAGCCATTTTCGATCCTTCCATGATCGTTTGTGGTCAGAGCCCGTCGCGGTGGTGAGACACCCGGCGGGTTCGCTGTTTGTACCCCAGAAATAATTTTTCTCAACGCAATTTCATAAACAGTGGGTGCATAAAAATGCTCGATCTGGAGGTTGTAACTGCACCGACAGCCCCTGCGACTGATATTGTCTCTTCGGCTGAACTTGGGCGACATATGGGGCTTTCAGCGTCTCTTGCTGCGAATGCCCAATGGGCGAACATTCTGACCGACGCCATCACCGACGCGGTCGACAAACTCGATGGCATTGGAGGAGAACTGAACCGCACTCTGATGCCTCGTACCTACCAACGGTTCATCACGAAATTCCCCGGCAAAGACGAATGTGGCAATCCGAAGCCGATCCTGCTTCCTTATCCGCCTTTGATCCGCGTCGATGCGATCACCATCGAAGACGGCTCATCGCCTGAGAACGTCATAGACCCGGCAGACTATGTCGTGAAAAGCGGCATGCTCATCCCGGAGATTCACCCTATCGCCGCATGGCCGAGCATAACTGCCGGTCCTCGCGCTGCGTCGATCACCTATACCGCCGGCTATTCCGAGTACCCGGGAAAACTTCGTCGGATGATCAAATTCCTGGCTGCGCACTATTGCGAGAACAGGGAAGCGACGGTCATGGAGATGAATAAGACCCTGATCGACCGCAAGGTGCTCTTCGCGTTGGATGATCTGCGTGCCGCGCTGCGCATTTCACCTTCATACGACGACTGGAACGAATAGATGCGCGCCGGCGCCCTCCGCCAACTTTTGACCATTCAAAGAAAGGTCCAGGTTGGCACCTCCGCGCTCAATGAGCCAAACATGGTTTGGCAAGATTGGCTCGTCGACATCTTCTGCGAGGTGACTGTTCGCCGCGGCCGCGAGCACTTCGACGTTCAGACCAAGCAGCGGTTCAGCGAGGATGTCTGGCTGTTCCGCGTGCGCTACGACGAGATCGTCGGGCTCGATCCAACCATGCAGATTCTCCACGCGGATATGAAATTCGACATCCGGTCGCCGAGGCCTGACGCTCAGTTTGGGCGCGACTGCGTGATCGAGTGCACGGTTCAGAATGCCTTGCTCGGCGCTGCGCCGCTGTCGATCTCAATCACCGAGTTGATCTCGGACGGCGTCGTCGGACAGCCTTACGGCGGTTTCACGATTACTGCGAACGGCGGGCAGGCGCCTTATTCGTTCATTGAGGAATCCGGGTCACTTCCGCCGGGCCTCTTTCTCGATTCATCAACGGGGGCAGTGGCAGGCACGCCGGCCAGCGCCGGTGAATTCTCGGTCGACATCCAAGTCAACGACGCTGCTGGCGCCCACGCGGCCTTGCCGGCGTTCCTGATCACCGTAACGACCTGAGGCTGCCATGTCGGGTTTGACGATCGTGAGTGGCCTACTGGTCGCCAATGCGCCGGTGACGGCCGTCACGACTAAGGCCCGCATCTATCCGATCTCGGCTCCGCAAACGGCGGTCGCGCCGTTCATCGTCCTCAACCAGGTCGGTGGCTCGGATGGTCTGCATCTGAACGGGCAGAACCAATATCCGCTCCATCGCATCATGGTCGAGTGCAATGCCGCCACCGGCACGGTAGCACATGATCTCGGCGAACTGGTCCTCAACGCGCTGAGGAACATCATCAAGCAGCGCGTCGGCGCTTTCAAGGACGTCGACGTGACCGAGGCCGGGCCGGAGATCACGGACTATTCCGATGACCGGACAATGAGCCGGCGCGTGCTGCAATTCTATGTGAGATTCAGGCGCGCGTAATGGCAAGGTCCGGCGTTTATGGCGACCGCTCGGTAGTAGCGGCGCTGAATGAATTGGCGAAAGGGATCTCGGGTGCCGAGATTGACCAAGGAGCGGTCAAGGCACTCAATCCCATGCTGGTCGACACGAAGGCCAGACTTCAGGCAAATCGCAACTATGCAGGCAAATATCCGGGGTTCCCGCAGCCGCAGTCACCTCGAAAAGGTGGCCACGTCGACCAAGGTATCATCATCAGGAAGCAGGGAGCCTCGAACGGCACCCGATCCTACAAGCTCGGCGCTACCAGGCGCGCGCGATACCTTCTGCATCTCCTCGAGTTCGGGACTGCCCCGCACTTTCAGCCGAACTTCAAGGGCGGCTTCATGCACCCGGGAGCAAGGCCCAAGCCGGCACTGACGCCTTCGTTTGAGGAGCATCGCGACGAAGTCCCGGCGGCGCTCGGCCGCTTCATCTGGGAGCGATTGGTGCTGAGGGCTCAGGCGCTCGGCCGGAAATCGCGCCTCTGACGCCGAAGGAGATTGGCGATGGATGACAACGACGACGAGAACACCATGGCCGGCAATGCTCCAGCGGTCGTCAGACGCCGGTACGTGCGGCGCACTCCAATCGTTCCAGTTCAGGCGGTTCCGGTGGAGGCAGTGGACGTAATCCCTGTTCAGCCGAAGAAGCCGGCGAGGGACACGTCGAACGACTTTGGAAATTGGGAGTATCGGCCCTGGAAGGGGCTTCCTCACTGGGTCCACAAACCAAGTGGCCGATCGACCTTTGACCGGTCGGAAGCCAAGAAGTTGAAGCGGCTGTAATAGCCCGTCCTGAAAATGACCGCCCGGCCACCCGGCTGGCCGCGGCTCGTTGCCCATTAAACAAGCCGTTCGGGCGCCGGCATTTAACGAGCAATGGAGAAATACAATGGCTGGAGTAGCATCCACCGGCAAAACCGGTATTGGCGCCCTTCTGCAAGTCGGCGACGGCGAGTCCCCGATGGTCTTCGCAACTGTGGCGAACGTCACGCAGCTGAGCATCGGCGGCGTCACCCTCAACATGGTCGACTCGACCCATCTGAACAGTCCCGACTTCTACATGGAACAGAAGCCTGGCCTCAAGAAGGCCGTCGACTGGACGGGAACTATTCAGTGGGATCCAACAGATCCTACGACCGGCTCCGCAACCGGCCTGACCAAGTTTCTCGAAGACCGGTCGCTCGAGACATTCCGCTTCAACGCCTTCCAGCTCGGCATTACGACCGCGCTCGAGGTTGACGCGAACGTTTCGTCACTTGGCAACATCGAAGTCTCGCCGGAAGGCCTGATGACGCGCCCGTTCACGCTTTCCCCGTCGGGCAAGGTGCGCGAAGTCACCGTGTCGTCGATCTAAACCATGGGCAAGCCGGCGAACAAGGCTCGCGGTGAAGTCGCCCTTCCCGAAGTGGGGGAGGGCGTCCTCATCCGATTCACCGTCGATGCGCTCGAGCGCCTCGAGGGTGCTTACGACAACAACGAGAAGGGCTGGCTTCTGACCGTCCTCGACGGGCTGTCAGGCAAGAAGATGTCGGTCATCAAGGCCTGCATCGAGTGCAGTGCCGTTGATCATCAAAAGGTCGACTTTTCCAAGGCCTGGAACATTGACGCCCTCTCGGACAAGATTCTCGATGGGCTATTCCTGATCCTCTACGACAAGACGTTCGCCGAACAGAAGGCGATTGAGGAGCAGAAGCAGATGGACGAGGTCAGTCGCAGGATGAAGGAGATCAGTGCGGACCCTCATCTGGCGGCGCTAGTTTCCTTGGAGCAATCCGCAAAACTGGCCACGAATCAGGGCTAAAACCTGACGAAGTCCGCCGCCTGACGCCGACTGAAATAGCCAACTACGCCAAAGACAGAGTCCCTCACGAATGGGAGATGAATGTCAGGGTTTCGTGGTTGGTGGCGATGCTGACGGCCACCGGCACAAACGCCCCGAAGCACTTTCCAAAGTCACCGGAAGACCTCCTGAAGAAGCGTGAGACGAAGGCGTTCAACCCGCAGCAGTGGGCCGCGACGTTCAGTCAGATCCTCGGGAAACCGGTCAAAATAGATCGGCCGGTTCCCGGCTGAGCGAGGTCCGCCATGGTTGCTGCATCGATCGGCAATATCCATGTCGCGCTCTACGTGGATACGAACCAGACGGCTCGTTTCACATCGGCCGCAAATATTATCGATCGCGATTCAAAAAGGATGCGGTCGGCGCTGGCCGGCACCGATCGTTCTATCACCTCGCTCCACTCCAACATGAGCAAGAACTTCCAGTTCCGGCTCGCGTCGGAGTCGTTGCGGACGCTTTCCCAGGCGACGACAGAAGCAAACCGCCTTCGTGCGGCCATGCTTGGTGTTGCGGCTATCACCGGTACTGGCATCACCGGCGCCTTCGGCGGCGCCTGGCTGTTGCAGACGGCTGACAAGGCGCGGCTGCTCAGCAATCAGCTTAAGACCGTGACCACGAGCAGCACTGATCTTGCCGTAGTCCAGGACAAACTGTTCGATATCTCCCAGCGCACGCGGTCGGGCCTCGAGGCAACAACCACCCTTTACGCTCGCACGGCGCGGGCGACGGAGAATTTCGGCCTGTCGCAGCAGAAACTGCTCGATATCACCGAAACGGTGCAAAAGGCGCTCGCGATTGGCGGAGCGTCGCCGGCCGAAGCGCAGGGCGCCGCAATTCAGTTGTCGCAGGGTATCGCGTCAAACCGGTTCTCGGGCGACGAATTCAGATCCGTTGCCGAAAATGCCCCGGTCCTGCTGCGCGCCATGGCGGAAAGCCTGACCAAGGGCAGCATAGGCGATTTGCGCAAACTGGCATTCGAAGGTCAGTTGACTGCGGAGAAGGTCACTTCCGCGATCCTGGCCGGCAAGAAGCGGATCGACGCGGAGTTCGCAAAGAGCACGCCGACGCTCGGCCAGTCGCTCATACAGGTCGAGAATTCCTTCATCCGGTACATCGGTGACACCGACACGGCCTATGGCGCGACGAAGAACCTGGCATCAGCCCTGAAGGGTCTGGCCGACAACTTCGACGACGTGATGTATTGGGTTACTCGGGTTGGCGGCGGCATCGCGACTCTTTGGGGCGCGCGTAGCGTCGGCAGTGCGGCGAGCGGATTCATTGGCCGCGTCAGCGGGAATAGCGCCGCAATTCGCGAGGACATCAAGGCCCTCAAGCTCGAGGCCGCCGACATTACCGCGCGCCGCGGCGAGATCGGCCGAGAGATGGCCGCGCTTGCGGAAAATACGCGCCAGCAGGAAGCGAAGATCGGTGGCGACCGCGCGAGCAAGATCCACGCAGCATCTGAAAAGGAATACAACGCCCAGCAGGGTGTGAGCGTCGTCGAAAAGCAGCGCGCCGAGATTGCTAATCGCATTGTCCTTGCCCGCAACGACTCCGTCGCGCGTTTGCAGCGCGAGGTCGAGATCAGCCGGCAGGCCGTCCGAGACGATGGCCTCCGTGTCGCGCAGGCGCAAGAGGCTGCCCTTGCCGAGGAGCGCAACCTTCGCGCTCGCCAGGCGCAGCGTGTGGCATCGGCTGACGAGACGGTCCGCGCGCGCAGCGACGCCGTTGGCGCGGCCGGCGGACGCGTCGCCGAAACACAGGCTGCGATCGCCAAAGAGCGCGAGCTCGCCAGCGCCAAGCTGCAGGGTGAGATTGCCTCCCGGCAGGAGTCTATCGTCACCTCGTCGATGCGGCTGCAGAGCACGCAGAAGCAGATCGCGGAACTCCGCTCCGTTCAGAACCTGGATGGCTTCGATCAGACCTTCGGCGGCCAGTACAAGAGGCTGCTCGGCGACCAGCAGAAGTTCATTGCCCAGACGGGGCAGGCTCGGGATGAGATCACTGGTCTCCAATCAAAGCTGACCGACCTCGACGCCGGCGTTGGCGTAACGCGAGGCCTGACCGCGGCGATGAACCAGCATGCCACCGCTGTGAAGAATGCTCAGCAGGCACTTGAATCTCTTGGAAAGGCCGAGACGAGCAGGAACGCTATCGCGGCGGCGCCGATCGGCGGAAAGTCCCTTGATGCGAGACTGAAGACAGAGGCGGCAGAACTTGCGCGCTATGAGAAGTCAGTCGGCAATCTGCAGTCGAAGATGCGGCTGCTGGCCGAAGCGAGCACCGGCGCGTTCGACACCAAGGCCACACAGAAGATGGTGGCCCAGCTCGGCGTGCTTGACCAAAAGCTGACGCTCGCCCGCACAAATCTGCTTTCTGCCAGCCAGGCTGTGGCGGCCGCACAAGGGAATGATGCTTCGTCGGTCGGCGCCGCGATGGCGGTGCGTGAGACCGCATTGCGGGACTATCACGCACTCGAGGCGGAGTCGGCGGTTCTTATCGCTCGCACAACGGAGAACGTCGAGAAGCAGGCGGTCGCCCATAAGAACCTCAACGTCATCCGTCGCACTGGTTCATCGATTGGCAACGGCGTCCTCAACTTCTTCGGCGGAGCGGTGGGCCTGAGCATCACAGCCCTTCTGGTTGGCGCGACCATTGGCCTGACCTCGTACTTCGCCGCATCGCAGAAGGCGGCCGAGCGAACCGACCAGTTGAAGAAAGAGATGCTCGACCTGGGCATCACCACGGCAGACGCCGCTGAAAGCATCGACGGCGCGACCAAGTCGCTCGGCGAAATGAAGCTCGACCAGTTGAAGGTGAAGCTCGCCGCGATCAATGCGGAGATGAAGGACATCTCCACGTCGCAGACCGTGTTCGGTCAGATCTTCAACCGCGATTGGAAGAATCTCGGCAACATCCTTCAGCAGGTGCAGGCTACGCAGCAATTGCGAGGCAACGACGTTGAGGGCAACGCGGCCAAGTCGATCGAGGACATCGTCACCCAGGCGATGACCGGTAAAGGTGTCGCGTCGGATCTGCTTGCTCGCCTCGACGAAATTGGCAAGCTCGATTTGTCGACGCAGATGCTGATCCTCATTCAGCGCACGCGCGAACAGATCAAATACATGGCCGACCTGGGCGTGTTGGCCAAGGACTATGCCGCGGCGGTCAAGGACGCCTCGAACGGAATGGGCAAAGGCCCCCGCGTCGGGTCGCAGACTATGGGCGAGCGCTTTGACGACGTCCAATCGCAGCGCGATGAAAACCTCCACCGTCGCATGTACCCGGACGAGCTCGCCACCACCACCCAGCAGGCGATGGATGCCGCCAACAAGAGCATGCACGATCTGATCGGCTTCTACGAAGGCACGGACAAGGGGCGCGGCTACAACGAAACGCTCGATTTCGGAAAGTGGACTGGCGACGTCAATCTGACGTCCATGACGCTGAGGGAGATTCTGCAGCTTCAACAGAAGATGCTCGCCAATCCAGCGAACCGCGCTGCCTATGGCGATGGCAAGGGATCTTCGGCGCTCGGCAGGTATCAAATCGTTTCGACGACGCTGAAGGACCAGATGGCCAAGCTGGGCCTGTCGATGGACGACTTCTTCACACCCGAGATGCAGGACAGGATTGCCGACAACCTTATCCGCCAGCGTGGACGCGACCCGGAAGGTCTACGAAACGAATGGCAGGGACTCAATAAGGCGCCGGACCATCTCATCAACCGCGCCTTCGACGCTACCACGCTGCCGCCCCTCGATCAGGGCTGGCAGCAGTGGCTCGACGGGCTGAAAGATCTCGACCTTCAGACGAAGCTCGCCAACCTCGATGAATTCAATCAGCGGATCGTGCAGCAGGCCCAGTCCATGGGCGTCGGTGCGGACGAGATCAAGAAGTACGTCGAGGCTGTGTCGTCCGGCAATCTCGATGCGATCCCGGAGAAGTTCAAGGCGATCACCGATGGGATGCAGAGCGTCGTCGATTCCGGCGTTGTTCGCCAATTGCAGGAACTGGATCTAAGCAGGACCGTCGCGTCGCTGTCGGCGGTCGAGCAGAAGACAATCGAGATGGCTCGTCAGTTCGGCGTCGCCGAGCCTGTGGTGCGGGCTTATATCGCGGCGCTCAAATCAGGTGAGACTGTGCCCCCGGTCATGGCGGCAATTCAGGACTCCGTCCAGCAACTGACCGAAGATGAAAGGATGACGAAGTTCACCGACGGCGTGGCTGAGGCGGTAGGCGGTCTAGCCACTGATCTCATCCACGGCGAGGATGGACTTCAGGGCTTCATCGAACGGCTGGCGGACCTTGCCCTTCAAATATTGGTCATCGAGCCATTGGTGCAAGCCCTAAAGGATGCGCTCAACGGGATAGGCGGTGGGGGTGGCTTCTTCGGGTCTCTGATGAGCGGACTCGGTTCGATCCTGGGCTTTGATGAGGGTGGCTACACCGGGGGCAAGCAGGGCCAGGTTAGAGGATTCGTCCACGGCGAAGAGTTTGTCGTCAGGGCCTCAGAGGTCGCGAAGCCTGGAGTGCGGCAATTCCTCGAGGGGCTGAACAACAATAAGCTCGGCATGCTTCAGCGCGGTTTCGCAAAAGGGGGGTATGTCGGTCCCCAGGCCCCACTACTCAGTCTCCCTCCTGCGTTCGCCGATCAGCAAAAAGACATGCACATCACAGTCGGTTGGTCGCGAACTGCCGATGGCAATTTGAAACCGTTCATTGAAACAGTGTCTGGTCAAACGGCCGGGCAGGTCGTGTCAGCCGGACTCTCCCAGTACGATAAGAACTTGCCGGCCCGCTTCGGCGACATCATGGAGCGGCACGCATGACAGTAATGCTCGACTTCCCGATCTCAGTGTTGCCGCCGATGGATCCGTCACTGGCGATCTCGTACAACACGAGACCGGGTCGCGAGGCGACAAACGGAATGCGCCGATCAATGGGTATGTCCGGCGCCCAGTGGAAGATGAAGTTCAGCTTCCTGGTTCACGACACTGCAACAGTGCGAGCTGCCAGAGCGTTCTTCTGGAATATGGATGCGGATTCATCGTTGGTGCGGATTCGCCTACCGGACCTCTATGGCATAGATGGTCCGTTTTCTCTGGCGACAAGGGCGGCCAGGCAGGCGTATCCGCTTGGCATCCCTTTCGCCACAGACGCACTCTATGCGACTGGTGTGGGTCACGAATATCCGACATTGGAGGCGACATTTGCCGCCAATGCTGACCTTGACGCCCGCGAGATATATGTGACGGCCGAGCAAGAGCTGCCGGCCGGCTGCGCCATCTCGATAAATGAGTTCTGCTACGGCATCGGCGGTTCGTGGACTGAGGATGATGGCAGCAACCGCATAAGACTGTCCCCGATTTTGCGGCAAGCCTGCGCGATTGGGGACGTCATCTCTCTCGCCCCGGTGTTTGTCGGGACCTGCCAGACTGACTCACCAGGCTACGAGACATTGAGGGCCGGCGTTTACGGCACTCATGAGCTCGAGTTCGTCGAAGATCTAACCCGGTTGGTAGAGAGTGTCGACTGATGTTTTCGCAGACGGTGAAGGAGTATACGCGCGGCAACCATGTGCATCTCCTGGTGTTGGGTGAATTTCAGTTCTTGTCCGGCACGGAATATTTGCACAACGAAGGCGGTATTGCGATTTCGCGCGGCTTTGACGGCGCCAAAGAAAGCATCCACTGGAAGGGCCTGCAGGGACTGGCCAAAGTGTCCAATCTGGGCGCTTCAAAGGTTGGGGCCTCGCGCCAGGTGACCTGCACGCTTAACGTCGAAAACGCCGAATTGAAGACCCTGTTCGCAGAACACCAACGCGACGTCAGAGGACGCTTCTTTCGCTTTTGGGGCCAGTTCTACGACCGCGATTTGCAGCCCATCGACCCGCGATTCCACATCTACACCGGTATCGGAGACAGGCTCGCGATGAACAAGAACGGAGCCTCTTCGCGAACTCTGACCTTGCTCCTTGAGGACTGGTTTGTGCGGCGCCGGCGTTCGGCCAATTCGATGATCACCAACACCGATCAGCAGCAGCGCGATCCGAACTCCATCGGCTTCATCTACTGTCCGCAGATGGTCGATAAGAGCCTGAACCTGTTCGACCCTGAGAGCTGAATAGGGTCAGCGATATGCCTGTCCGTTCGCGACAATGACAGCCCAGCAGTTCTTGGTGAGACTAAGGCCGCCAGTCTTGTATGTGACGCCAGCAACGCCGGTCGCGCCAGCGGTCGCAGCCTTCTGTTTCAGTTGAGTAAGCGCTGCAGCCTCCGTAGGTGCTGGGTCAAAGGCGCTGTTGCGGCATGACGTGCCTTGTAGTTCACCGACGATGGTTCTGTCACCCGGCACTGTGTCGCTGACGGTTATGGCCGAAAATTGGACGGGGTCTGCTGCGACAATTCCTGCAGCTGGAAGCGGTCCGATTACCGCGCCTACGCCTTTTCCAGGCGCCTGCGCGCAGCCGACGAGACCGAAAGATATCAAGCAGATCACAATGTTCCTGTTCATCTCTGGCGTCCCCCTAAAAGACGGAAGCTACGCCTTTGTCTCAACGAATGAAAGCCGCGCCCGATCTGCTGGACGAATACCTCTCTTGCGAGCAAACCACGGCGTTTTCCTGGAGCGAGAGTGATTGCATCCTGTTTATGGCTGGATGGGTGAAGCGGGTTAATGGCGTCGATTTCGGGGCTCCGTGGCGCGGCCTTTACCGCAGCAAGGACGAGTCCAAGGCACTGTTGGAGAGCCTTGGCGGCCTGGTGCCTTTGATCGTTGAATGTCTCGGCCCCCCACGAATGGGCAGCCGTCCGGTCCGCGGCGACGTCGGCGTCCTTCAATCAGATGACTGGACCTTCTGCATGATCTTCGATGGGGATTTTTGGGCCATGCGCGACCATCCGATTGGTGTGAGGACGCTGCGTATCGGCGTCGATTGCGTTTGGTCAGTCGGGGTCTCCCGATGAGAACGAAATATATTTCGAATAACCTCCAGTTGGAGAGCAGCACCGCACTTCATGGTCATGTCGTTGGCGATCCGGCTTCAATCATCCTGACCCTTGTGGTCAATTCGCCTCTGTTCTTCCTCGGGCCGGCTGCCGTCAGCGCGATCACGAGCGCGCTACTGGTCGGAGCAAATCTGGCCCTCTCGGTTGGCCTCACACTGGCGGTGCAAAAAGCTCCGCCGACCCCAAAGCCTTCGGAGATTCAGACCAACATCCGGCAGCCGATCTCGCCCCGTCGCGCCATCTATGGCCGGATCTTGACCGGCTCGGTGATCGTCTTTGCGTTTCGCCGCACGGTCTACAATCCGCGCAGATCGTGCAGTTTTCTGCTGCATTATATCTGCGAGGGGCCAATCCAGGGCTTTGTGTCATTCCGGGTAGACAAGAAGCCGGTGACGCTCGACGTCGATGGTTTCGTTGAACAGGAGCAGTATGACGTATCCGACCGCAAGCGGCTGCAAATACTCACCAATTTAGGCCTAGCCACGGACGAGCCGTTTCAAGCGATCCTCGATGCATTTCCGGAACTTGATGACCCGTTGAAACCGTTCCGGCATCGCGGCTGCGTTATGCTCCTGGAGATCGTCGAATCCGTGCAGTTTGATCTCATGGCGGAGACCTATCCGAATAACATGCCCAGCGTTCAGGTGGTGATCGATGCCAAGAACGATATCTACGATCCACGCACCGAAACGAGCGGATTCACCGACAATGCTGGGCTGTGCCTACTATCCGAGGTAATGGACGTCCACGGCTTCACGCCGGCAGACACTGATCTCGTCGACTTCGATGCATTTGCGGATTTTGCCGATTACTGCGACGAACCAGTCACGCTGAAGGCCGGCGGCACTGAACCGCGCTATCGTTCGGTAGGCATGGTCCTAAGAAATGCCGAAAACGAAGCGCGCGTCATGAGCATCGCTTCGGTCTGCAATGCTGAGGTGTTTATCGACACGCAAGGCCGCATTTCGGTACGCCAGAAGATGCGGTCCACTGGGGGGATCGCGCTGCGCGCTAAAAACGGCGACCATTTCAGTATCGACCTCACCGGCGGCCGGCCGCTACAGAAATCATTCAACACGATCAAAGTCAGCTATCTCGACCCTGCATTGAACTACAAGGAGAACGAAGTCTCCTGGCGTGATGCCGGCCTGATAGAAGATGATGGCAAAGAGCAGTCTGAATCACTCCCGGCGACGCTATGCCCATCGTCGACCCAGGCCCAGCGCCTCGCAAAGCTCTATCTCTACGAACAGAACCCGGAATTCACCGGGCAACTGACCTCCGGCCCACAGGCGCTCGATCTGTTTGAGGATTACGCGTTTACGCTTGATCTAACACCGGAAGAGAACTTGGATCGCATTGCCAATGCGGTCGGTGGCATCGACTTCGATTCCGATGGCATGACGGTATCGACATCCATAGCTGTCTTTGCCGAGGGCGCGACCGACTGGGATCCGGACATCGACGAGCAACAGACGATCGACGTTCCGCCGGTGCTTTTGCCCAACATCGACGACGTGCCGCTCGACGTGACAGCTGTCATCGCTATCGAAGGCGGAGCACCGGTTCTGATACTGTCCTGGGTTCCGCATCCTCCGGAAGAACTGCCTGACGACTATGTGCAACGGGTAGAGGTCTCACCTGCCGAAGCCGGCGATTGGCGAAGTGCCGAGGTCAACCAGGACAACGACACTGCCAGATATTCGGTGATCGACGGCGCCGCCTATGACTGGCGCATCCGGAACAAAGATGGCAGCGGGCAATCTTTCGACTGGCAGTATTCCACCGAGCCGGTTGGCGTCTTCCGCCGGCGGCCGAGCCTCAATTTCTCGTTCAACACAAACCTGATCAACCTGCTCGTCGCAGTATAGGACCCCCAGCCATGTACAGTTTCAATTTCAGCGCCGAGGCAACGCTGTTGATCGGCCGCGCGCTCGACCTCATGCCAATGGGCCAGGCGCTGCCGGTGGCGCGGTATATGCAGGACGAGATCGACCGCCAGAACGCGCTGCGCGCCGAGCAAACTGCGGAGGCCGAGCGGCAAAGGATCCGCGCTGCGGCCGATATCGCCGCCGCGCAACTGGCCACATCGAAGCCCAAGCGCCGCGGAGCAAAATGACATGGCCTTCAGCAACGTAAACGTATTGGACGGTTCCGGTCTTGCCATTCCGGGCGGGGTCAAGTTCGTCGATGTCAGCGGGACCGGTGTCGGCCCGCACCTGACCACGCATGCGTTGGTCGATGCCGCGGGCGTTAATGTCGCCGCGATCAGCGCCGGCGGGGCACTGAGCGTCGCTGACCCGCAATTGCACACTGATCTCCTTGCAATAGAGGGCTATGTCGACGGCATCGAAGGGCTGTTAACCACGCTCAATGGCAAGGACTTTGCCACACAGACGACGCTTGCGGCGCTACTAGCGGCGCATCCTGCCGCCCTCGGCCAAGGAACTATGGCGCAGTCATTGCGCGTCGTTCTTCCAAGCGACCAGTCAGCGCTCTCGGCACGGTCTGCCGAAGGCATTGTTACAGCCACTGTCGACGTCACTCGGCCGGCCGACACCACCACCTACGCGGTCAACGACGCGCTGTCGGACAGCACGTCTTCCCCAACGGTCGGCGGTTTCACGTTTGCCAGTTGCGTTCGCGCCGCGGGCAAGACTTGCATCCTCTCCGATCTGATCGTGACATCTAGCAATCCAGCGCCGACGGCGCTGCAGGGCGAGATCCACATTTATGACAGCGCGGTGACCGCGATCAACGACAATGCTGCGTTTGCGGTCTCCGATGCCGAGATTAAGACGCTGGTTGCCAAGGTTCCGTTCGTGATGACGGTCGGCACAAACAACAACCACGTTCATGTGCAGAACCTTGGCATCGCACTCACGGCGGTCGGCAGTCGCGATTTTCGCTTTCTGGTGAAGGTGCTGAATGCCTATGTGCCGGCCAACGGCGAGGTCATCACCTTCCGCGGCAAATTCGTGCCGGTGGACTGATGCTGGCCAGCATCCGCAACATGCTGCTCAGGCGAGCGCCGCCCGCCAACCCTGAACTCATCGTCAATGGGGACTTCGCGGTTTCCACGGGCTGGACCGCAGGAGGCGGCTGGTCGATCGGCTCCGGCGTCGCAACCGCTGTGTCATCTGGTTCCTTGACGAGGTCCATCTCCGTGGTCGCGGGTCGGTCCTATGATGTCGGCTACACTGTCGTCGCCTGGTCTGCTGGCAACATAGCGCCAAGCTTCTCTGGCGGGTCAACCGTTAGCGGCGCCACCGCAAGCGGCTTGGGCAGGAAGAGAACCATCATCGTCGCTGCGACTGGCAATGCGACGTTCGGGTTCACCGCATCAGGGTCACCAAACTTTTCGATCGACGACGTGTCGGTCAAGGAATTGCAGCCCTGATACGCGCCGAGTCCGCGTTTTCCGCGCGCAAAAACAACCATAACATCGACGGGAGATAAAACCGTATGGGCGCGATCAAAACCCTGGGGCGCTATGCCTGGCGCAAATGGAGCGTTGACGGCGTCGAGGCCACCGGCGCGAACAAGCCGGCGACTGAGGCCATCTTCCCCTTCGTCGATGCCGTGGACGGCGAGGTCGCCGGCCTGAATCAGCGCGTCACCGATGTCGACACTGCACTCGGCACTCGCCTCACCGCAGTGGAGCAGCTGGCGCTCAGTGGTGTCCGCCCCGCCAAGCAGTCGGTTCGACTGCTCGTCACGACCGCGACGGCGCCGGCATCGATGACGGCAGGCGCCACGCTGGATGGCCTTGTCCTGGTCGCGAACGATCGTGTGGCGCGCGCGACATCTGCGGGTGCCATCGCCGACGGCGTCTATGTCGTCCAGGCATCCGGTGCCGCGATACGATCGACCGACATGGACAGCGAAGCAGACGTGATCGGCGCGCGCTTCGATGTCGATGCTGGAACGCATGCATCGGAGACGTGGACCCTCAGCAATCTGGCGCCTATCTCGGTTGACCTGACGGTGCTCATCTTCGTCAAGTCTGGATCGGCGAATGCAACCACGGCTGAAGTTCTGGCTGCCCGCGACGGCAAAGCCTCGATCGGCGCGCGGATGGACGATTTCACCGCCGCCCTGCCGTTCGCCTTCACACCGTTCACCGAATACGACAGCGATCTGACCGGCTACATCGAAGCCGATGTCGACGACGACTATCGCATCCGTAGCGGCATCACCGCTGAGGGCGACCGGGTCTCTTACGGCCCGATTGTGGCGCCTCAGTCTGCTGTCGTGACCTCGGATTTGACTCTCGAGGACGGCGGCGATCCGGAACTGAGCGGCTTCATCAGTGCCGAGGTCGACGTGGGCTATCGGCTGATCGAGGGTATCGACCGGAGGTTGGCGAAGCGCTTGGCGCGGCCGGCCTTCTGGGGCGGAATGACCTTCAGCACCAATTATCGGGTCGAGGTCAGGTTCGGCAATCTGATCGCCACACATCTCACGACCGGCAACAGCTTCGCGCTAACCTCCAGTTATTCCGATCGCAAGCCGCAGATCCTTGGCGATGAAAGCGCGGTCCTGTTCGAGCGCGACATCGGTTTCGGCGAGTGGGTGCTTTACCGTGTCGCGCTGAGCGAAGGCTCGACGCCGGCGCGCATGTTCCCGAGTCTCAACATCGCCGGCTGGGGCGATTCGATGACGCAGAACCAGACCCACTTCCCTTGGGTCGACCAGCTCGCGCCGACGGGCTCACTGAACCGCTGCACGGTGAACTATGGTGTTTCCGGCGAGACCTCGCTGCAGATCAAGAACCGCATGGTTGCCGATACGCTGCATCGCGACTGGACGACGATAATCGAGGTAGGCCGCAACGACATCCTGACGACGGGCTCGGCAGCTATCCTCGCCAACATCGCCTTGATGGTGGCGCATCTCACGCCTTATTCGAGGCGCTTCCTGATCTGCAGCGTCTTCAATAATTCGAACGAGCCGAGCGGCAACGCCAACTACACGACTGTGATGAACCACAATGCTGCGGTCGCTGCGGCCTACACGAGCAACTATGTCGATGTCCGGACGTGGATGGTCAATAGCGCGCTTGCCTATCTTGGCCTCACGCCGACGGCGAATGATCTGACCGATATCGGCAATGATGTCGTGCCGCGCCAGTTGCGCAATGCCGGAGATACGCTGCACCACAATCAGCTCGGCGCCAACGCCTGGGCTCATTTCATCGAAACCGATATTCTCAACAGGGGCTGGTAACACCATGACCGCAATGACCATTCGCAGGTCGACCAACATCGACTTGCTCGCCCAGGCCACAGCGACCGGGGATGCAGCCCAGATAGCGGCCGCCAACGCCATGCCGATCCTCCAGCGTGACGAGGTGGTCGTTCCTGGCACTCTCGGCGCATGGGACTTCAAAAGCCCGTACTGCAACGATGGCTCGGCTCTCAGCACATCCACGACGTTTGCCAATCTGGTGCGCGGGGGTAGTCCGGCGACAGTTCCCAACGCCACCGGCATGACGCAGGAGCTTGATGGCAGTGATCCAATCGGCATCAACTTCAACGATGTCGCTGCCCGAATCAACTTCCCCGCCGCCTGCAAACCGGTAGCCGGCCAAGGGCGCTTCGGCCTCTTGATCCATGCAACCATCAAGGTTCGCGACACGACAAAATACAATGGCCTGGTGGGCTATACATTTGCGCTGACCACACAGAACGCGATCTCCCTCGTCATGCCGAACTCGCTCACGGTGTTGCGTGCCAATGTCGATGGCGGCGCCGCCGTCGATATCCCGTATGTCCTCGGCACGCCATTTCAGTTCGGTGCAGAGTACGTGCCGGCCGGCGCTGCTTCTGCCCGGCGCACGTTTTATGACGGTGCCTATATCGGCCAGGCGGTGTTCGACAACGGCGGGTCGCTCAACCAGCCGATCACGGCGGGGTTCACCGACTTCATGGCGGGCCAGCTCGGCTCGCATATCAATACCGGGCTCGAATGGGTCCTGCACCGGGTCATCATCGAGGATTTCGCCACGTCCGGCCGCGACATGGAGGCACTGTCCTATCTCGACTGGTCGAAGAGGCAGGGCAGGTTTGGATAACATTGAGCAAGTAACGATTTATTTGACGTTGACACACAGCCACTTCCTACATCATAGGTTGTGGCCATGTTCGCAGATGATATGTCATTCCTCGGTAAGGTGCGGCGCAAGGGTCTTGCCCGCCTCGCATTCGCTTTACGTCCGCTCATGGTCGCCTCGACCAGGCAAATCATGATGGATTATCCAAATCGAATGGCATTCGAGACCGTCGGGGGCAATCAGTTACCCGGCGACTATTACGAGTTCGGGGTGTTTAAAGGCCGGAGTTTCATCGACGCCGCCGGTTTGGCGCGCAATTATTGTGACCGAGACCTGTACCGGTCGATGCGCTTATTTGCTTTCGACTCCTTCGAGGGCCTGCCAGAATCGAAAGAGGCACATCTTCCGGCGCAATACAGCAAAGGGGCCTTTTCGGCATCGCAAGCTTTGTTCGAGAAAAACTGTCGGCAGGCTGGCTTGCCGATGGACAGGGTTATTTCCATTCCAGGCTTCTTTTCAGAGCTGTTTGCGGCCGGCAGGGACCTGTCGGTTCTGGAGGGGTCCAAAGTCGCCGTTGCCTATATCGACTGCGACATCTACGAGGGCGCGCGTGATGCCCTGAACTTCATTACCGGCAGGCTCCAAACCGGTTCAGCCCTTGTCCTCGACGACTGGAACCGGCATCACGCCAGCGACAGGTATGGCATCCGCCGTGCTGTTGCCGAATGGCTTTCAGTCAATCCGCACATCAAGCTAAATCATATTCTTACGACCAAACGAGCGCTGTTCATCGCCGACCTTGGTTAGTCCTCCGATGCGCTATTTGTTTGGCCACCAGATCAGGTAGATCCATCCTACCTTCATGACCGAAACGCGGCGATCGCGCTCACGGGTCCGTAGTTCGCGATAGGTCTTCACCTTGAGCGTTCCGCCCGGCAGCCTGATCCGCAACGCCATTGATTTTCCGCCGGATTGTGCAGCGCGACGTTAGGCGCTCACCCGGCGGGCAAGTCAACTGCCCACAGCACATCCACCTTAAATCAACTGCCCGTGAGGGCGGAATGGAACTGCCATGCGCGTCATCGACAATTGGCGTCGCGTGCTTCGCCATGCCTGGAGCGTTCATCTCAACGTCGCGGCAGTCTTCTTCCTGATCGTAACCGGCCTCGATACGGCGTGGCCGTTTCTCAATGGCTACCTGCCGATTTCCAACGCCTGGTTCGGAGTTCTCGGCGGCTTGTTGTCAGCCGGGGCGCTGCTCGCCCGATTCATCCCACAAGACAAGGTTTCAGGAGAAAAGCAATGAAGTTCGGCAAGAGCAGGCTGGTCAGCGCCGTTGGAGCGATGACAGTAGCTGGTCATCTCGCAGTGCAGACGGTGGGTGGTTACGAGGGCCTCAAGCTCTATGCCTACCGCGACATCATCGGCGTCTGGACCGCCTGCTACGGCGAGACCAAGGGGATCAAGCCAGGCATGAAGTTCTCGAAGGCCACCTGTGACAACATGCTGGTCGATAGCCTGGTCGCGCACGAGCAGGGCATGCGCAAGTGTCTCAAGGATCCGGATGGCATTCCGATCGAGATCTACATCGCCGAGCTGTCGCTGACTTACAATATCGGCGCGGGCCCAGGCTCCCGTGGTAGGGACGGCTTCTGCGGTTCATCGCTGCCGGCCAAGACCAACGCCAAGCAATGGCGTGCCATCTGCGACACGCTGCCTTCGTTCAACAAGGCCGGCGGCAAGGTCAGTAGGGGTCTGGTCAATCGTCGCGCAACCGAGCGGGCTCTCTGCCTGAAGGGTTTGCACTGATGGGCGCCCTCCTCGCACTATGGCTGCCCATCTGGCGGGTCATCGGCCCGATTCTGACCTACTGCATCGCTCTGCCGATCTGGGTTATCCTGATTGCCGGTGGATGGGTTTGGCTCGATCGCACATCGGCCGTCCGCACTGCCGTCAACAAGGCGGTGACCGAGCTCGTCGCCGGCGCCCAACTGGAAGCCATCAACGCATCGTTGATCGAAGAGCGTCGCCTCCGCGCCTGGAGCGATGGCAAGGCTGAAGAGCAGCGGAAGATCGCCGACGAAGAGCGCTCGGCTCGCATCGAACTCGAAACCCAACTGACGCTCACCGATGCCGAGAAGAAGGAAATGGCAGATGAACTCGCCAAAATCGAAAACGCTCCTCTTCCTCCTGACTGCCGCGTTGATCAGCAGTTCCTTGACGGGCTGCGCAACAAATAGGGCGCTTCTCGGCCAGGCCTATGGCGACAAGGCAAAAGCCAACGTTGCCAAAGAAGCGGTGACGGCCGCCGAGAAGATTGTGCAGGAAGCGCGGCGCATGCCGGCCTATCCGGCAGAATGCCGCAAACAGTGGCGTAGCGGGGTTGGTCTTGGAGACCGCTTCGACACAGCTGCCAAGAAGACCGACAACGCGCTCGGTGGCGCCAACAAACAGATAGCGAACTGCACCGCCTGGTATGACCGCACGCGTAAGGCCAGAGAGCCAAAATGAAATACTGGCTCGCCGCGATGCTGGTCCTGCTCGGGCTCTGCATCGTCATGATCCTTATCACATCTGCTTGAAGACGGGCGCACCGCCTGAGTTGGGGACACAACGCTATGACGAATCTTGATGACATTTCTGAAGCGATCGGCGGCCTCAGAGCAGAGGTGAAGAATCTCGGCCAGATGCTGGCAAGATCGGAAGACGCCGCGTTCGAAAACAACCGCAGAGCAGATCAGCACCGCGCAGCAATTCACCGGCGCGTCGACGTCCTTGTTGACCAGTTCGGGGCGATGAGCTCCGAAGTGAAAGTGATGAAAGACACCGTCGCAGACTCCAAGAAAGTCACCGATGAAGTGAAGATGTGGAAACAGCGAGGGATCGGCGCGCTCTTCGTTTCTGGCATCGCCGGGTCCGCAGTTGGCGGAACAGTGGCCGGCCTCGCCGTCTACTACTTCGATACGATCATGCGCCTCATTCGGGCGCAGTGAACTGACCTCTGAGGTCAACAGCAGGAGAGTTTGATGGGCACACCAGCGCTGTCCGACGTGGAGAGTGAACGTCGCAAGGCCGCCGTTGAGGCCGCTCTGCGAGAATGGTTTACTCCACGTGATATCACCGGAGGGAAGGGGTCGAGCATAACGGAATCCGCGAAGAGACTTGGAATTGGTCGCGGTGCAATGCATAGCTGGATCATCAGCCAGGACGGCCTCAAGTCCACTCACAAGAAGAATTTTTCGCCGGACTGGACAATCTATCAGCCGCCGGCGTTGATCGCGCCTGAGATTGTGGAGAAGGCCCAAGCCACCGTCGACGATCGCATCCGAGAGCGTCGACTGGAGCAGGAACTGGCTGCTTTGAAGCGCCATCAAAAAGATCTGCTCGATCAGGTCATATCTCTCCAAGATGTGCGTGGCACGATCATGAATCTTGCCGAAGCGCTTGAAGCGCCGGCGATCATCCGACCGGTTCCAGGATCAAGGAAGGGCGGCAAGAGAATAGCCATCCTGCACATTTCCGACGTTCACTGTGGGGAGAGTGTCGATCTTTACGAGATGGACGGACTGAATTCGTATTCGGGCGAGATATGCAAAGCCCGTATGAATCGGCTTTTTCAGAAGACGGCATCATTGCTCACCGAGCATTGGAGCGGTGATCCGGTCGAGGAGATCGTGGTCTGCCTCGGCGGTGACATGATCGACGGGAACTTGCGCGAGGAATCGCGACGCGGCGGCGCCATGCCCGTCGTTGAGAGCGCAAAGCTAATCTCTGAATTGACTGCTGGCGGGATCAAGTTCTTGCACGAACAAGTCGGCGTCCCGATCCGAGTGTACACCTCACCTGGCAACCATGGCAGGCTGTCGCTTAAGCCTCATGTCAACGAGGGTGCAATCGACAACTGGGATATAATGATCTCGTGGTCCATCGAGAAGATACTCGGCAACCAAGACTGGGTGAAATTCTACTACACCGGCTCTGGCGAGGCGCTTTTCAATGTCTACGGTTGGTGGTTTCTGCTCCAGCACGGCCATGAAGGGGTCGGCGGCACAGGCGGCCTCTATGGTCCGGTCTACAAACAGGTCCGAGGCATGTACCGGACACACCAAAGCTATGGCCGCCGCGGCCGCGGCTTTCACTATGTGCTCGAGGGACACAACCACACCTCGGTTAAAATCCCGTTCGGTTTCGCTAATGGTAGCGTCGTTGGCTACTCGCCATATTCCGCGAGGGCACTTAAGGCCGATCCGTCGCCGGCATCCCAAAACCTTCTGACGGTAGAGGAGCGTCTTGGCGTCATCGCTTGGAATGAGCTCTTCCTCGGCGCTCCGCAGGAGGGGACGCTATATGAGCCGCCGGTGATCGAGGAAGGCCGTTTGGGCAAACCTGTCATGCGCGTGCGGGCGACTGGTGAACGCACATGATCGGCCGCGTAGCGCTCCGCATCATGATCGCCAGGTGGAAGTTCGCAGCGCACTGGCAACTCAGTGTGTTCCGCTTCTACCTCAATGCGGTGTTTGGTCTATGAGGCGCACTTAGAGTGATCGTGAGCCTCACTCCAGCCAAGCCCACCTTTCTCGCTTATGGATTTGGCGGACTGTTGTCTCGTTGATGCCAAACCTCTCAGCAATCTCCCGATTGAACAGCCTGCCGCACAACGCACGGATTTGGCGGACTTGCACCTCTGTTAGTTTCGATTGAGGCAGGGCTGTGCCGCGGGCGATCCTACCATGGAGAAATTTATCCATGGTGTTCTCTGTCGGCGTTTTCCACGACAAATGACCTTTTGTTGCGCAGCCTAAATCTCCGTTCCCGCAACTGTGAGCGGCTTCATGGTCATCCGTTGGAGGTGGTCCGTTTACTTCTTCGCAGACAATCCGTGAGACTCGGCGACATTTGCCATCCTGCATCATTCGACCATAACCATCCAGATCCGCGAATGGCCAGAAGATGCAATCATCACCGTCATAGGTGAGGATGTTTTCACGTAAGTAACGCTCCGGCTCCCCTTTAGGAGTCCGACCGCCATAAGGACTTCCGTGTCGACGCCACCTCTCATGGTGCGCGCCGCAAAGACCTCGTGCTTTCGCGGGTTTCGAACACCCCTTCAGTACGCATGACGAGAATCTGTGAAATTTGGTGAATGTCGGGTCGCCATGCGCGAGCCATCGCTTGTAGTGCAAACGGCAGAAGCTCTTTGCGAGAAGCGGATTGCCGCAACTTGGAATCGAACATACTCTGATAACAGCCATTCTGACACCTCACCGTGTTGGGCTGGTTAGAACGCGTCGTCGGGTTGCCGCCCGTCGGCGCGTTCGTCGTTTGTACCACTAAATTGTGAGGAAAAGCAACGCATGCGAGCAACAGACATCGCGGCCAAAGCTGCCGATCTAGTCGGTGGTGATCGGGAACAGCAGCACGGCAAGAAGAGTGACAACTTCGGCCGGATAGCCACTGTATGGAACGCGTGGCTGGCCGTCAGGCGCGATCCTTCGGCGCCACTCGATGCACATGACGTCGGGATCCTTATGGTTCTCATGAAGGTGGCGAGGACACAGTCCGGCACCTTTAATTTGGATGATTATGTCGACATGGCCGGATACGCTGCATGCTCCGGCGAAGTCGCGCAGGAATCAGCCTGATGAACGTCTACTTGGCTGGACCGATGCGGTCTCATCCAGTTGATCTCAACTACCCCGCCTTCTATGCGGCAGCGGCCGATCTCCGCGCGGAAGGGCACTTCGTCTACAACCCGCCGGAGGTCATCCCGTTCGAAACTGACATCCGGCGCGCCATGACTCTCGATACCGCCTGGATCTGCACCTACGCCGATGCGATCGCCCTGTTGCCAGGTTGGGAAAGCTCAACTGGCGCCACCGCTGAGCATGCGCTCGCCAAGGCGATCGGCATCGAGGTGATCCTCCTCTGATTGAAATCGATATTCGCCGGGCGTGACCTGGCTACGGAATCCGCATCGTGCGGGTAGGCGGCGCTTCGCCGTTGTTTCTTGGAAAGGAAAATCCAATGAAGCCGACCATCGGAAGAATTGTGCACTATCGCGTATCGGGACAGGACGCCATCGCCATCAACCAACGGCGCAAGGATGCTCGGGAAAAACTTCCCTGGCACCACGCGATCCGATCCGGCGCCCAAGTGCATGTTGGAAATGATCTCAAGGAAGGCGACGTCTTCCCTCTGATCATCACCAAGGTCTGGGGCGACTCAGAGACTTCGGCCTTCAACGGCCAGTTGATGCTCGATGGAAACGATCTGTTCTGGGTCACATCGACGGCGATTGGCGAGGGAAGCCGTCAGTGCTTCTGGCCGCCGCGCGAATAGCCCAAGATGGCAGTCGCCGTCACCTGACCATTACCTCGACCGATCTCGCCCCGCTGGCATCGGCCGGCGGGGCTTTTTTGCGTTTTGTGGTGAGCCCTGATACGCTTCTCCCGTCCGTGAGGGGTTGGCAGGTAGGCAGGGCAGCGGCTGTGGATTTCGCTATCCGAATGGCCAACCACCGTACAGGCGTTGATACCCGTCCTCATGGAAAGCCCTAATCAGCCCGCTCCGGTTCGCCGGGGCGGGCTTTTTGCGTTTTGGGAACCATTTTAGCGAAAACTGATTGAATGGCGTCCCCGGGAGTATGTGCATGAGTACCGACCGGCTGAAGTTCATCAAGCCGCAAGAGCCACTTCTGGTGCTCGAGCCGCCGGTGAGCGACGATTGGCTGCACGAGATCAAGTATGACGGCTTCCGCACGCAATTGATCCTTGATTGGGCCGGCGCCCGTACACTCACCCGAACAGGCATCGACTGGTCAAAGCGATATTGGCCCGTCGTTGACGCCGCCGAGAAATTGCCGGCGAAGTCTTTCATCGTTGACGGCGAGATGATCGCGCCCGAGGCAGACGGACGGCCGAATTTTCACCAAATGCACTCGCGCATGGCCTGGAACGCCGAACTGCTGGCCTTCGTCACCTTCGACATCCTGTACAAGGATGGGCGGGATCTGCGCGCGCTGCCGGCGATCGAGCGCAAGGCGATCCTATGGGATCTTGTGAAGCCCGCCGACGGCATCATCCAGTACAGCCAACATGTCGAAGGCGGCGGCGCCGATTTCTTTGCCGCCGTCGACAAGATGGGGTTGGAAGGAATGGTGTCGAAGCGCAGGAACAGCCCCTATCGCAGCGGCGAGTCCGACTTTTGGGTGAAGACCAAATGCTGGGACGTCGATGATTTGGACCTGATCGGCGTCAGGCGAGAGCCTGGCAAGCAGACGGAGGGGTTGTTCGCCAAGGACGGAAAATATGTCGGCAAGGCCGTCATCGCCACCACCCGCGTCATCAAGGAACGCCTGTGGCGTCGCATAGAGCGCGACCGAGCCGAACAACCGGCCGGAGTGCCAACCGCGGTCGCTGACGGAGATGTCGAATGGGTGAAGCCCGGGATCACCGCCCGTGTCCGTCATCTGCGAGGTGAGGCGAGGCTGCGCCATGCGTCGGTGCAGGATTTGGTGGATCGGGACAGGTAAGCCGCTCGACCGCCTCGATGATGGCCTTGGCCAGAGCCTCGCCCTCGTGGACCGGCAAGGGGCCGTAGAGCCTCAACACGGCTTGCGGGCTAGGGATTGGATGGTCATCCAACTCTCCGTCTGAAGCAAGAGCCGTCTATGTATTGGCCAACCTGCCATCTTCCAGTTTCGTCGGAATAGCCAATCACGTCGTCATCATCATGCGATGACGCCTTGGTCTCAGGAGCGACAGGAACCCAAACAGTCTTTCCACCAATGACGCGTTTTTGCTGGCCGAATGACGGACCAATCGGCAGTTCTTTCATTTCTTCGATTGTCTTTTTCATCACTTCCCTCCGCGCGCAAGCGCAAGTGCGGCTTCGGCGTCTAACCACGCAGTGCCCTTCTCCAGGTCAGCCGCATTAGGCATCTCTCGTTTGAGTTCAGCGATCAAGCCCTCGAGCGCAGCCACGAGCGCGTCGATGATTTCCGCTTGACTTGGGCTGGTTGCTCTAGGCGGCGGCGCGTGCATGAAACGTCCGTTGGTCCAGTCGCGGTAGCCGTTAGGCATCCTCATCCTCCATCATCGCTTTCCCTCCCATCCGAGCTCAATCGCCGAACGAAGTTCCTCTCCGGTCAACGGGCCTTCGCCCGGCTCGATAAGACCGAGATCGCGCATGTCCTTGATGGATAGACCGAGACAAGTCATCGGTTGGCGGAAGGTGGCCCAACAGATATCTCTCACCTTCTTTCCGGCTTCGGTCAGTTCAGGCATCGGCCTTCCCTCCGTGCGCAAGCGCAAGTGCTCCTTGGCCTCTGCGTCCATCACTTAGCCCCATCCGCCACGAAGAATGCCGTGCCTATCAGATCCTTTTGGAAGGTCGGATACTCTGGTTGGAAGGTAGGATACCCTGGCGCCACCGCACCATCCCGAAACGACAAGGCTTCAGTTTCAAGCAACAATCGGCCGATGTGGTCTGCGGCAATACGCTTGCGGGAATCCTGGTAATTCTGATCGCCTTCAAAGCGCCTATCCATCGGCACTTCCACGCGCGCCTCTTTGATCGCTCCGCACTCGCGAAGAACCTGCAGCATATCGTCAATAGCGCCGCGCCGGTCGCGCATGAGCATTCTGTCGATTTCAGACAGGAACCTTGTTCTGTTGAACGTTTTCATCATTTCCGCTTCACCTTCACTATGTCTTCTCCGTCCGGAACCTCGATCTCAAGATCGGAGCGGCTGTCAGCCCATGAAGATGCTTGTGCCGCTTAGACCCCATCGGTCTATTGACCAAACGCCTACCGCGGCGTGAACGAAACCGGCGTCGAACAAGATCGTCTCACCCAAGCTCATCCCAAGGATGGTATCCTCAAGATGGCTCTTTGCGTCATTATCCACCGTCATTTTCGCACCCCGACCCGTTTCACAAAGGCTGACATCATCATGACGCCGTCTCGGTCGCCGCCGCGCCCGCATCCGATGACCTTTGTCGTTCGCCACTTCAAACCCCCTGTGGAAGCGACTGTTTGACAACGGCAGCGCGGCAAATTGTGAGGTAATGGTCGAGACCCCATTCGTTGATGCCGACGTTGATGGAAAACGTTGTTAGGCACATAGCCGTCAGCGTTATCAATCCGATCTAAGCTCGGCCTCATTGGATGCTTGAAATATTTCCTGACCTTTTGAGGGGCTGAATAGTCGAAGAGAAGGCCACTCACCTCGCAGCGATCATCAAGATCGACGAGCTTTCGTTCAATCCATTCAGCATCGATCGAGCATGGCCAACCGTTACAGGCAGCTCGCTTAGCGTAGATACCGCCTAAGTGCGTTGCGATGTGGCGGCGCTCAAAGGTGGCGCGATGCTTCGCCTCGTCAGCCAGTTCCTTCTTCAGGTCTGCCGTCCAATCGCGGCAAAGGATTGAAACCTCGCTATCGGATAGGTGGTCCGGGATACGCCTTCCTGGCATAGTATTTGGAGCCTTCTTAAACGCGCGCCGAGGGTGCCAATAACGCGCCGCCGAGCCATCTGCTCGGCGGCGCTCGTGATAGCCTGGACGATCACGCCTCTTTGTATGCTGTTCAGGCACGATTCAACCTCCAATGCCACGGGTTCTGGAATATCCCACTGATTTCATTGGATACGCAGAAGTCTTCCAAGCTGAATATGCGGGTTCGATTCCCGCTACCCGCTCCAGATTTCCCGCAGCCGCGGCGTCCCTCGCGCACGATCCCGAAGCAGGCACCGCCAAGTGAAGCGCTTTGCCGATAATTCAAAGTGTTGGTTGCGCGTCCAGACGGACGCGCAACGACCTCAATCCGTTGTTTTATGCATGTCGTTGTACCAAACCGCAGGGGGTGTTGGGCGACATGCCTTAACTCGCGAATTTGCTGAATATGGACGCGAGCTGGTTCTGCTGCGGCACTTGCCCGTTCGGCGTCAGCTGGTCGACAAGCCCTGGCAAGGCTGCGGACAGTTGCTTGAGCAGGTCCTGCTGGTTCAGCCCCGTCCTTTGCGCGATCTCCTGAATGATTTGTGGCCCGAGAGCGCTGCCCAGATCGCTGGGGTTGATCGGCTGGTTCTGACCGGTACCGACCCACGAATTGGCGACGTTGCCGTGGCCGGCGTCCTTCAGTTTGTCGAGCAGGCCGCCCAGACCGCCGAGCAGGCCGCCATCGGCAGATGCTGTTGTATCAGGCGGGACGGGGGCAGGGCTTTGCGTTGCCTCCGGCTGGGCGGAACTTCCACCGCTCAGCATTTTTCCCACCAAAAGTGCGCCGAGCGCGATCATCAGCGGCTTGGCGACGTTGCCGCCGGGAACGGCATTGTCAAACAGTCCCATTGTGGATCTCCATGTCAAATTGCCCGTCCGTCTCCGACAATGACGCATCCATGGCGAATTTCAAGCCGGTTTGAGCTTTCCGTAATCATGATTTTCAAGTTGGCTTGAGCTTTGCTTAATAATGTGGAAGTAATCGAGCGCGGGGAACGGAGAGGAAAAATGTCAATATTAAGCTGGATTATTCTCGGCGTCATCGCCGGCTTCATAGGCAGCAAGATCGTCAATAAAAGCGGGCAAGGCCTTGTGCTCGACATCGTGCTCGGGATTGTCGGGGCCATCGTCGGAGGGCTCATCTTCAGCGCGTTTGGCGCGTCGGGCGTTACCGGGCTCAACATCTATAGCCTGATCGTAGCCGTGGTCGGTGCCGTGGTTGTCCTCTGGGCCTATCATCAGTTCAGCGGCAAGAGGGCTCTATAGAAGCCGTCCGGCAGTTGCGTCGGCATTCGGGTGAATGCCGACCGCCTATCTGATCCTTCTGAGGATTTCGCGGATCAGCGTGTTGAGGCCGGCTTCCAGCCCTCTCACCATGATCGGCCATAGTTCCTCCAGCAATCGCTGCCATACGGCATCCCGCCCAATCCTCACCGGCAGATTTGGCATCGAGCTCATTGCCGCCGTCACGTCGCGGCGCAGCCGCTCGCCGCAGCCGCTTGCGCCGCTGATCGTCGGATCGAAAGGCAGCCGGGTGAAATCCCATTTTCCGCGTTGCTCGATGCCGAGATTGCTTTCGACCTCGGCGTGCGAGAGCACCGTTTTGGGCGTGACCTTGATGCGGTAATATTTGCAGAGTTCGGCGACAACCGCGGTCATCGCGTCCCACTGCGCCCTGGTCATCGGATAGCGGCCGGCATCGAACGGCCTTTCCTCCGCCCCGGCCATGCAACAGAGCGAAACCCCGATCGAGCCGCCGTTGCAGTTGAGCGTGTGCGCGGCATATCCCGGTTTTACCCGGCCGGAATTGAGCGCGATCGAAGGCCGGCCCCTGACCAGACGGCCATTCCCCTCGACCAGTATGTGATATGCATCCTTCTCGGTATCGCCGGCCGAATGCGAGCCCGCCGTCCAATGGCAAATGACGCGCCTCATCGCAACATTGGGCAACCACTCGGGCGGTAATGCCACAGAAATCCCCGCGACATAGGTTCGGTGACGGAGCACAGTATAGTTTCTTTGGCGACGGACGCGAAAACGAAACGATAATTTGGTTGAGCGTTTTCTAACGGTCAGCTATTCGTCGGCATCTCCAGCGACCACGTGTTCTTCATATTGCGGCAGGTCGTCGGTGATCGTGAACCACTTCGCCTTGGAGCCGACAAAGATGTGCTGCGTCGGGCGGATGGTCGGCTCGTCGACCAGGGTTCCCATGGCGACATGCACGAAGGCACCGCCGCGGACCACCGAATAGAGCAACGAGCCGCAAGTCTTGCAGTGCGCGTTATGGCCGGTTTCGTCGCCGAAGATCATGAGATTGTCCTCGCCCCTGGTCAGGCTCAGCCTGTCGCGTTCGATGCCGGCGAATGGCTTGAACGCCGAACCGGTGGTGCGCCGGCAGTTCGAGCAGTGGCAGTTCGCGGCATAGATGAACGCGTCCGCCACCGCATACTGAACGGCGCCGCACAGGCACTTTCCGGTGAGCGTGCGGTTGCTTGCATTCTGGTTGCTTTCCGGGCTTGCCATGCGCTTCTCCACTTCCGCTCTAGGCGACGACAGTCAACCGGCGCTTGCGCTCGTCGAGCGAGACGATTGTCAACCCGCTGGCCACCACCAGCAGGATACCGCAGATGGCCAGCGCATTCGGGAGTTGCCGGAATACCACCAGGCCCGAAATCACCGCCCAGACGGTGAAGCAATAGTAGAACGGCGCCACCACGCTGGTCGGCCCGACCCGATAGGCCATGAAGATGAAGAAGTGGCCGAAGATCAGGAACAGTCCGGCCCCCGCCATCAGCAGCAGGTGATGGGTTTCAGGCACGACCCACTGCTCGGAAAGCAGATGCGCGACGCCGGCGCCGGCGAGCACCACGACCACCGCGGAAATGGCAACAACCATCCCCGGCACCTCGGCGGCGACCTTGCGTCCCGCCAGATCGCGTGCCGCGGACAGAGCGGCATTGCCCAGCGCCAGCAGGGCGTAGACCGAAATCCCCTGCATCGTCGGTTGTGCCACCATCACCGCGCCGATAAAGCCAAGGCCGATCAGCGCCAGCCGCACCCCGCCGATCCGTTCGCCAAACAGGATCGAGGAGCCGACCAGCATCAGCAAGGGTGTGATCTGCCCAAGCGCGGTCGAATCGGCGATCTGCATGTTGGCGAGCGCCACCACGTAGCAAAGGATAGCACCCAGTTCGAGCAGGTTCCTGCGCAACACCTTCGCGTCGAGGATCAGCGGGATCTGCTTGCCATAGCCCAGCATGAACAGCAGCGGAATGCCCCACAATGTTGCCGCAGCGCCGCGCAGGAACAGCACCTCATAGGGCGGCAGTCCCGCGGTTGCGAGCTTCATCATCGTGTCGTTCACGATGTAGGACCCGGTCGAAACGACCATGAACAGCGGGCCTCGGATGGCAGTCGGGATGAAATGCATGGGCCGACGAAATCAGACCGGCGCAGCAGCGGCAATGGGCCAGCGGCAAGCGAACGGATTTCCAGCGGCAAGCGAACGGATTATGGCTTCAATTCACGTTGAGCGCTCCAGCCCGCGAAGCCAAGCGTGTCGGAAAAGCCTGCCATGCGCGGCCGACCACCAGGCCTGACACAAGCAGCGCCGAGAGAAAGGCGGTGGCCAGGTGGTCCGAGGGGCCCGAGACGAGCAGAATTCCGGCAGCGATCACGACAGCGCTTTCTTTCGCCGAAAATCCTGATTTTCCTAGAAACGCCAGCGGGATGGCAAGAGCCACGAAATCATAGATGAACGCGTAAGGCGAAGCGAGAATCGTCACGGTTGCGAGCGCTGCTGCCTTGACGTCGAACGCCACTTTTTGACGCCATATCCAGACAATGCCGGCGCTCAGAACTGCGATGAGCAGGCCCTGCGCGGTCCATGCGAGCGTCCAATTCCACCCAAGCGCGCGGACAAAACCGTAGAGGCTTTGAAGCTTGGAGAAGTCAGCCCTACCATCGACGAGAATGGTGCCGTTGACCTTGGCGGCGGCATCGAAGAAATCGGACCAAATCTCGGCGCCGAAGAGGCCGATGGAAAGCATGATCATGACGGTGGTGGAAACAGCGGCCCAACCGATCACTCGCCAAAAGCCTCCGGCGATGAGCGCAAGCGGGATCATCAGACCGAATTGCGGCTTATGGGTGAGCAGGCCGAAGCAGAGGCCGGCCAGCGCGGGGCGTTTTTCGATCGAGGCGATGGCTGCGCCAAGCAACGCAGCGGTAATGAAGCCGTTTTGGCCGACCACGGTATTCCAAAGCACGGGGGGCCAGGCCATGGCTGCCAGAATCGCAACGCGTGTGTTCCCGATCAGCCGTATGGCGGCGGCGTAGAGCGTTATCCCGGTCGCCATCCATGCAACCAATGCAGCCGGATAGGATAGCAACGCCAGTGCGGCGGTCACGATCAGGAAAGTCGGAGGATACTGCCATGAAAAATAGCCGTCGAAGGTAGCACCGCTTTCAGCGGTCGAGATGCTCTTGTGCAGGTCCCAATTATAGGCATCGGCGGCATGGCCTTGCAGGACAAGCTTGCCAGCCCCCCAGAATGCGATGAAGTCGGTCGCCAGCGGCCGCCCGTTTTCGTCGAACAGCCAGCTGCCGATCAATATCGAAATGCCAAGCACGCCGATGTAAGTGCAGATCAAGCCGCATATGGCCAGATAGATCAGACGTTGCAGGTTCTGCCCTGTCGCGATGGTGGCAATCCGCATGATGCTCATTTACCCGCAAGTGCCCAGGCGCCATTCTGCTCCAGTGTCATTAAGCCAGTCTCATTAAGGGAGTGTCATTAAGGGTTTGTGGCGCCTCCGGCCTTGGGTCGTGCCCATCTTACATTTCCGTCTTGCCATTCCCATATCGGCCACATCCCCTAAATCGGATCATGGGTTCGAACCGAGTGAGCCGCGCTCAGCCACAAGGCACTTGTGTTTTTCGGCCTTAGTCGCTAATCGCCCCGCATTCGACTGAACTGAAGGTCCAGGCCGTCCTTAGGCCGTCCAAGGAAAGAGACTATGGCAAAAGGTAAATTCGAGCGCACTAAGCCTCATGTGAACATTGGCACGATTGGTCACGTCGACCACGGCAAGACGTCGCTGACGGCGGCGATCACCAAGTATTTTGGCGAATACAAGCGCTACGACCAGATCGATGCGGCGCCGGAAGAAAAGGCACGCGGCATCACCATTTCGACGGCACACGTCGAATACGAGACGGCTGCCCGCCACTATGCCCATGTCGACTGCCCCGGCCACGCCGACTATGTGAAGAACATGATCACCGGTGCCGCGCAGATGGACGGCGCGATCCTGGTCGTGTCGGCCGCCGACGGCCCGATGCCGCAGACCCGCGAGCACATCCTTT